>JAYWEV010000204.1:0-3888 GCA_043779145.1 Aestuariivirga sp.
AAGCAAAGTCGTATCTTCGGACTTACAAAAAAAGCCCTATTTTACTGGTTTTTTTCGCAAGCGGAAACGCTCTGCACAGAGATGTGTGAATATGATAGCCTCGCGGGGTGTGAGCAGCTTGTTTGGCCTAGCAAAACAAGCAAGAGAGGGCGGAGTGTTTTATAAGTCAGATAATTAAGTGTGGTGTCACCGTAATTCCACCGTAGTTCAGTGAAATTACAAGAACGTCAACGTGATTTCCGCTTGGATTGAATCATGGCGATTTAGTTTGTCCTGCAACAAAGGTAATATTCTTATCGCCAAGGTGAGTTGAAATGCTACGAATAATATTAATTGTTTCAAATGGATAACGCAGTATGGCTTTTGCCTGACGAATGCGCCCGAAACGTCCAGACAACTCAAGTTTTTGAATTTCGCGCCTAGCATAACCATATCCTAACTCTGCTGACTTTCTCAAGTAGAGATCAGCCTCGACTGGGTCAAAATTTAAGTCACGATGCTTGGTTGATAATTTGTAAATTTTATACAAGCTTGCAGGATCTCCATCTTTTGCCAACTGCAAATACCAAACTACAGCGTTTCCAAAATCTCCCCGCTGCTCTGCCATTGATCCCAAATTGAAATAGGCGGATTCTATACCTTTGCTGGCGGACTGCCTGAAATAGGTTTCCGCCAAGTTCAAGTCAGTCTCTACGCCATAGCCAGAGAAATACATCGACCCTAGGTACAAAGAGCAATAACCACTGTCATCAGACTTCGACAAATTCATAAGAATCTCTCGTGCTTCTTTATATTTCTTTTCTAAAAAATACTCATAAGCTTGATGCAATTCACGCGAAATAGAATTCTGCGAGGTATCTTTTATGTCTTGCTTCATTTAATGGTTTCATTTTTTTGGTTTGTCAACTGTCTCAACGAGAGGCTTAACAGGCGGTTGAATCTTTATTTCGGGAAGCTCTTCACCCGTATACCAACACATAGCCGCCGTACAGAATCTTATTATTGTATCTCTTAAACCGGCTTGTTGCACACTCCCCGTTTCATGCCCAGCATTTGAGTCATTGACTTCATGCTGGAATATTGACGCCGCTGCCGAGCCTCCTGTGAGGTAGTTGCTACGATAATACCCACTCATATTGATAATAGACCGATTTCTAGTTTACGGTGATGTGGTGGACGCCGTCCACCACATCACCGTAATTCCTAACTCATGAGAGCAGTTTTGGTTTCGTTAGGAATGCCTGGATTATCATACGTCGCTCAATGAGCGTTGCATTCAGACAGTGTGAAGTTCGTTCAAATAGGCGTAATCGTAAAACCGCTGCCTTGGTAGTAACCAGCCTCTTTCAACAAACCCGAACAGCGGGTGCTCCCACCCAGCCACTTGTTCCAACCGATACAGATCTTGTTGCCACTTACTTTCCAATGACCGTTATCAATTGTGCCCTGGGCAGAGCCTAAAATCGTACCGTTGCCGCGTAGCATGACGGTCATATTGGAAATCCCCATGAGCGTCACCTTATAGCGGCCTGGGATTAGGTTCTTGAGTTGTGCCGGTCCTAATGAAGTTCCAGCATTCGCCGACGTTATCTGTGTAATTATTAACCCAACCAAAATCAAAGCAGTTATGAATCGTTTCATTTTTTGACCTCAAATGTTATGTAGCAGCGCTACAACCGCTTAAATTGGGCCAAATTATGTTAATTTTGAATCCCAGTCTTAATGAAGATTAATCCTTCGATTTATCAGTTATTTGAATGACTGTGCTCATTTCGCATTTTGCAATCTCGTCATTTTGTAATGTGCCGGTCTTCCAATTGGTTCTTTGATCTTTTCTCTTAGATATTTGGTTTTTCCGCGTTAAAGTCTTCTGGGTTAATGTGCTTGGTTCGAAAGAAGGCAAAAGACGAAAAATCGACGATCCGCACACCCAGACGACTTAAAACCTCTAACTTGCGTGAGAAGTAAGGCGGATAAAGCAGAGTTGACCAGGGAATGCAAGTTGCTGTAATACTTGAGCATCGATTTGGTCAAAGGAAACCGCTGATGCGCATACCCATAACCATGCTGGCTTTTCTGCTGTTCCCCGCCATTGCCATAGCCGCCGATAAAATCGAAACCAGCTTTGCTCCGGGAATAATTGACGGCGTTGCAACCAACACTCTCAGCTTCGACTATGCAGACTGTGAGGAGGAATGCCACTTGGCTTCGCTCGCCTGTGATGCCAATTCCCACATAACCCTCGAACTTGCAGATGTGCCGACCGAAGATGTGATCAAGGCCATGCGGCGCTACCAACACCAGATTGTGCTCCAAGTCGGCAAGCAGAAATTTGATTTCAACATCCGGAAAATGTCGTTCGCTGAATTGACCGTGGCCTGGTCGATCGATGCCGACTTGTTTGCAACTGAAGGTCCAACGCTTCCCCAGGCTTTGGCCAAGGCCTCGCGCTTTGAATTGAAAACCGCCAAAACATCGCCCACCACCGTGCTGGTCTACGAAAACGTCAAGACCTGGGCAAAGGGCTGCAAATGACCAGGAAACCTGACTTTCCACAGACCAAGCCAATCGCCTCTGATGGTGTGCCCTGGACGGACTTCAAGGACATGGAAAATTTTCATGTGCGGGTGCCGCACCTGTCGAAAGCCATCGGGCCTCAGCCCTACAAGATCGGGGTGGCCTTTGGTTTACGGCGACACCCCACTTAATTCAATTGCGGTTAGTGAAGTGTGGCGTCGTCGCAATTCTGAGGAAAACGGCACGCTACCTTTTTGTTTCAAATTCTCGAACCAGAGTTTTTATCATGGCTTTGTCTCATATAAAAAGCCACCGCTGGCGGATAATGTCGCCGGTTTACGGTGATACCCCACTTAATTCGTTTACAATTAAATAAGAGGGGCGTCACCGTAATTCCGGCAACGCCGTAGATGAGATCCCTAGCCAAGAGCTCTGAAATAAATTAAGTGTGGTGTCACCGTAATTCGATGGGTGCCAGGCTTGCCAAGGATTGTTCAAGCAGCGCGCTCACACGGTCAAACTTTGCCCAAGCCAAAAAAACAGGCGAGGCCACATCATCTTGGCCAAAGCCGCCTGATTCCGAACCCGGCAATAAAGTGGGTTGGGCCAACATGCGGGCTTCCTCTTCATAACCCACAATCGCCATCGGCAAACAGCCGAGATAACTTCCCTTGTCTGGATAGCCCAAATATTGCGGCATCAGTGAAACTGAGGCATCGAGAAGTTTTGCGGCAATGCGGCCCGTGAGCACGATGAGATTGGTGTAAGCCGCAACCATTGCATCAAGTGCGGCTGGCGCTTGCGCATTATGATAGCCGCCGGTGCTGATAACGGCATCGTTGGTTTGGCGCTCGTGTTTTGGAATAACAACAGGGTTATCGGTGATTGCAAGAAGTGACTGGCGGGCAACAGTTTCGGCATTCGTCATCGCCAAATGCGCTTGGCCCAAAATACGCGGTAAAATGCGAATGCTCACAGGCGCTTGGTAAGGCCTGCGCTCCGCGTCTTGTCCACCTTCAATCAATTCGCGCAAATTTCGCAACGCCCAAGCGTCGTGCGGGTTATTCCAATAGGTTTCAAGTTCAACGGCAAAATGGCCACGCGGCACCTGAAACGCCTCGGCCGCAAGCGCCAACACTTCACACGCAACATTGATGCGCGCTTTAGCCGAAAGTGCAGCATCGGCAATGAGCGCAGTGGCCGCGGGCGATCCGTTGATGAGAGACAACATATCTTTTTCGGCCAGCTTCGTGTTGGCCGTCAATTCCAAGAAGAGATGTGACAGCGACAGAATTTCGCCAGCCCCACCTTGGCCGCGCGCTGGCACATAAGGCTGTTCAGCATTTGCCAACATGGCAACCACCGCCTTTG
>JAYWEV010000205.1:0-3870 GCA_043779145.1 Aestuariivirga sp.
TCTAAAACGATATCAGCACGCTTTGTTTCTCCGGAACTGAGAGAAGCGAACCGCGCCTTGCCCATGCGAATGCCAACAATTGTTATCAGCAAAAAATGCAAAAATACCGGAAGCAAAATTGCTTGGGTATAGGTCATCACGTCAGCCCATGCCTTGATAATTTGGTGCTTCACGTGTGATCATCACATCATGCGCATGACTTTCGCGAAGCCCTGCCCCGGTGATGCGCACAAACTGGACGCGCGATTGCAACTCGGTGATCGACCCCGCCCCAACATAACCCATCGCGGCGCGAAGCCCACCTACGAGTTGATGCAATACAGCACCAACAGAACCTTTATGTGGCACCTGGCCTTCGATACCTTCTGGCACCAGCTTCAATTTATCATTCACATCTTGCTGGAAATACCGATCAGCCGAGCCCCGCGCCATGGCACCAACGGAACCCATGCCGCGATAAGATTTATAGCTGCGACCGTTATAAAGATAAACTTCACCCGGGCTTTCATCCGTGCCAGCGAGTAGCGATCCCATCATCACAACTGATGCACCTGCGGCCAAAGCCTTGGCCATGTCGCCGGAAAGTTTTACACCGCCATCAGCAATCACTGGCACACCAGCCTTCATGCCCTCTTCAGCACATTCAATGATCGCCGAAAACTGCGGCACACCCACGCCAGCCACAACCCGCGTTGTACAAATTGATCCCGGCCCAATGCCAATCTTCACAGCATCAGCACCAGCCCCAATGAGCGCCTTCACAGCCTCAGCTGTCGCCACATTGCCACCGATAATTTGCACACGGTTTGAAATTTTCTTGATCCGTTCAACTTGATTGAGAACGTGAATAGAATGGCCATGCGCTGTATCAACAACCAATACATCAACGCCAGCATCAATCAACTGCTCGGCCCGCGCAAAACCATTGTCGCCCGTGCCAGTTGCAGCTGCAACCAGCAAGCGCTCATGACTGTCTTTGGCGGCCAGTGGATGGTCGGCCGCTTTTTCCATGTCATTTACAGTGATGAGGCCCACGCATTTGAAATCATCATCGACAACGATCAATTTTTCAATACGGTGTTTATGTAAAAGCCTCTGCGCTTCAGTGCGGTCAACACCAGCTTTCACAGTCACCAAATCGCGTGTCATCAATGCGCCAACTTTGGTGTTGAGATCAGTCGAAAACCGCACATCGCGATTGGTAATAATTCCGCAAAGCTTTCCAAATTCGTCGACAACTGGAATGCCTGAAATTTTGTGACGCTGTTTAATCGCCATTAGATCACCGACCGTGGCATCAGGCGCAATGGTAATCGGGTTCACCACCATGCCGCTCTCAAACCGCTTCACCTGCCGCACATGATCAGCCTGTTGCTCTGGGTTCAAATTTTTATGAATAACCCCAAGCCCACCAGCCTGCGCCATGGCAATGGCCATCGGTGCCTCAGTCACAGTGTCCATGGCCGCCGAAATGATTGGAATTGAAAGCGAAATTTCCTTGGTCAATTTTGTTTGCGTTGAAACATCAACAGGCAAAACCGATGAAGCGCCGGGCTTCATCAGCACGTCGTCGAAGGTCAAATATTCAGGAAATTCGCGGGGCATAAGGCCAACCTCATTATAAACAGCGGGATTCAACTGGTTGACGGCTGCCCTTAACACCCGTGTGAAGGGAAATGCAAGAGCTAGCTTGCTTACCCCCTAAAACCCAGCGCCAGCACAAACAGCTCTGCGGAATCATCGCGGCTGGCCATCGGCTTTACATGCTTTACCGATTCAAAATCTTTCTTCAGCAATTTCAAAATCTCATTTTCGGTTCCACCCCGCAGCACCTTCGCCAGATACATGCCGCCCGGTTTCAACACTTCCTTAGCGAAGTAATATCCCGCCTCAGCCAATGCTATAATATTGATCACATCCGTTTGCCGGTGTCCCGTGGCGTGCGCGGCCATGTCCGATAAAACACAATCAGCCTTATCGCCGCCCAACGCTTCAATCAAAAGCTTCGGTGCATCATCATCATAAAAATCTTTTTTGAAAATGGTCACGGCAGTGATGGGATCCATGCTGTGCATGTCAATGGCAACCACTTTGCCCTTGCCCTCCTCAGCCTTCACCCGCTTGACCGCAACTTGGCTCCATCCACCTGGTGCCGCACCCAAATCGACAACGCGCCCGCCAGATTTCAAAAACTTGAATTTGTCGTCAATCTCTATCAACTTGAACGCAGCGCGCGAGCGATAGCCGAGTTTCTTTGCTTCATGAACATATGGATCATTGAGCTGCCGCTCGAGCCAGATTTTTTGCGACGCGGTTTTGCCCTTGCCGGTTTTCACCCGCACTTTAAGGCTTTTGCCTGCGGGCTTGCTGCCCATTCCCGGCCTGCTCATATTTTCGCTTCCTTCAGCCGATCAGCCGCAATCATCTGCATCAAAATCCCTTCACGTAAACCGCGGTCAGCCACGCGAATGCGCGGTGCTGGAAACGCACATCGTATTTCCTCTAAGATTGCACAGCCGGCCAAAACCAAATCTGCCCGTTCCCGCCCAATACAACCATTACCCATTCGCTCTTCATAGGTCATAGCCAAAAGCCTTGCCGTCACCAAACCTGCACCTTCACTGTCCAACCAACAACCATCCACCTTGGAACGGTCATAGTGTCGTAATCCCAAATGCACACCTGCAATTGTGGTAACAGTGCCCGATGTGCCTAACAAATGTGAAGGCACGGGCGAGTTTCCAAAAAGCTCAGTTACTTTGGCATGAAACGGTGAGAGCAACTCTTTCACATGCGCGCGCATTTTAGCAAAAGTTTCCGGTGAAACGTCTTTGCCCCCATCGTGTTTTTCCGAAAGAGTGACTACGCCCGCCGCCAGCGATATCCACGCTTTCAGCTCATAAGCGTTGCCTTCAAGCTGCATCCACATAACTTCGGTGGAACCCCCGCCAATATCAAAAATGACCGCACTTTCGGCAGCTGCATCAATCAACGGCTCAGCACCAGAAGCAGCAAGGCGCGCTTCCGTTTCACGGTCTATAACCTCAAGCTTCAACCCTGTTTCATCTTCAACACGCGCGATGAATTCTGCCCCATTGGCCGCCAAACGACACGCCTCGGTGGCAATCAGCCGTCTTTGACCCACATTGTGCCATTTCAATTTGTTCGAGCAGACGCGCAACGCTTCGATGGTTCGAACCATGGCGGCATCAGATAGCAAGCCGGACCGGCTAACCCCCTCGCCCAACCGCACAATCCGCGAAAACGCGTCAACCACATGCAGGCCAGAACCAGAAGGCTGGGCAATCAGCAACCGACAATTATTTGTCCCAAGATCCAGAGCACCATAAGGAGCAGGCCCATCAGGCGAAACACGCGCCCGATGTGGCTTTGATACACCCTTAACGGCGCGTCCGTTGGGAGGTGATCTCCCATGCGTGGTCGCGTCCAAAATATAATCCTTCGAACAGACAAGCTTCAACGGCCAAAACCGAAAGCAAAAGTCCATCCCTAAAAATTGCGTTGAGGCCACCATAACAGGTTCTAGGCTAGGGTAAAGGCGTTGTGGAATGGGGGTTTGGGGCACTATTAAGCTCAATTGGCGGACATCGGCACCAACTTTGCTATGACTGTATGCTTCCCGAAGACAGAATAAAAGCGTCATCGAGATATTTAAGGCGAAGAGTTAAGTGGAGAATTGTTTTAGGGCGTGTCCTCAATTAGGGGATTCGCAAATCAGCTGATGTGTGATTCATAGGAAGCTTTCGTTGGAAGGGCTTTGCGATGAAACGGTATGGTTTGCGAGATGATCAGTTTGAGCGGATCGAATTGTTGTTGCCGGGGCGTCCGGGTACAGTGGGTCGCAATAGC
>JAYWEV010000206.1:0-3854 GCA_043779145.1 Aestuariivirga sp.
CCTTTGTGCTCCTGCAAATCGCACGACAAAACTCCGCTGCTCACATTCCGCCCAAACGCTTCAGAGAACTCGTCAGCGCCTTCATTCACACCAAACGAACAATCCAAACAATCGAAAAACCACCACCAACAAGAGTGAAAGTCAAATCTCAACATCCAATGCAATTGCAATTATGCTGAACTTTAACCGGACAGCAGTGCTCAACGAGGAGAGGGAAAAAAGAAATTACGTTGCCAGTGCATTTAACTCTTCTGACAAACGATGCACATGAGTTCATGCAAAGTTTTGATCACTCAGTTCGCGTTACAATCGCCTTGTGCTTGCTCTGTAAGGCAATAAATGCATCGCGAATCTTGATTAAAAGATTGGCTGGCAGTTCACCATAGAGAACACTAGGCGCTTCGCCGCGCCGCGTGGGGCGCAAATCGGGGCCTGGCCATGTGAAGCGGTTGGCTTCGGTCAAGATCACCCATGAACGATGATCGTCCAATCCCAGTCGCCGTTTGGTGGCGGATGGAATTTCAATAGCAAATTCTGGACGCACCGGTGGCGTGTGGGTGATAGGGAGCACGGTGACGCGTTGGTCATCGTCCTCAGCTGCAATGACCAAGATGACAGCACAAGGTCGATCTTTCAATCCTTCCTCTTGGCCGAGCACTTGTTCTGACTGCCACAAATAGGCATAGCTGATCACGTGGCCGACAATCGGCTTTGGAAACAAAATCTAGTCTTCCAACTCGTGATTGAACACCTGAGCCGTGGTTGAAGGTTGGACAGCCTGAATTGCCGCAAGATCAGCATCCGAAAAATCACCTGCACCCATAACTTGGCGGTCGCGCCGCTTGAGGCGATTATACTCTTCTGTCGATAACAGCACCATGCGATCACGGCCTTTGCAGGTTACAGTAACAGGCGCAGCAAGTGCTAGGTCCTGCACCCGCCCCCATTGCCGTTGCAGTTCGCCGGCCGAAATGCGCACCATTATTCATCCTCCATCATTTACATATCATACATGATATACATCAAATACACATATTTGCAAAGCGTTCAGTCACCCATGGCAATGGCTTGGAATTACGGTGGGAACCAGGGTGCCAGCTCACTTGACTAAGAGTCTTCGGAACCTGCGTTAAGGCCCCTCCCCCTAAGTCCCCTCATCTATCCCACCCGTCTTCGCTACGCTTTGCCGGATGGGCCCCTGTCTTCTCCCATTAAAGAAACGGGAGAAGACATAAAAAAAGGCCGGATACGAGACCCGGCCTTGATTAATTTGGAACGCTTGAAGCAATCAATACCCGTTGCGTTGGCTGCCTGGGCTTTCGGCTGGAGGCATGCCTTCGAGGCCGCGCAGCAGTTCTTCCTCGGTCATCTGTTCCATTTCCTCAGGCGCCTGAGCCGAATCATGGGACATTGAACCCGAATGGCCGATCAATGGCATTTCGGTGGCTTCTGGCTCATCAACTTCAACCTGCTTTTGCATGGCGTGGATGAATTCTTCGCGCAGATCATCAGTGTTGATATTGGTCGAAGCAATCTCGCGCAAGGAAACCACGGGATCCTTGTCATTATCGCGGTCAACCGTCAGCGGTGTGCCCTGCCCGATGGCGCGCGCACGGTGCGAGGCCAAAAGAACCAGCTCGAAACGATTTGGCAATTTATCAATGCAGTCTTCGATGGTAACGCGTGCCATGGAAGCGTAACTCCTTAAAATGGGTGTGAATTTGGGCGGGTTCTAGCGACTTGCTCAGGCAATGGCAAGGGCCGCCTTTAAGGCCGGAATATCACCTAATGGCAAGGGCTGCCTTTAGGGCTGGAATATCGGCATTGTTGATGAAGCTTGGGATATTGAAGAAAATGGCATGGAAGTTATATCCGCCGTTCTTCATCTCATCAATGGCCTGAGCTTTGCTCCAGCCTTGGTAAATAATGCGGTACATGGCCATCACCACGCCCGTCCGGTCTGCGCCATGCTGGCAGTGCACTAAAATCGGCCCCTCGCCTTCATGGGCTTTGATCAAGGTGAGCGCGGCCACGATTTCATCGGTGGTGATATGCAGCGCATTCATCGGCACATAATAAGGCTTGATCTTGGAGTTGCTTAGATAGGCGGCATCAGTCTGGCTTTCCCGCAAGTCGATAACGGTTTTAACGTTCAAGGACTGCGCCAAATTGGCAAAGCCAGCAGCATCTGGCTGGGCTGAACGAAACAGAAAGGGCGTGACTTGATTGAGATTGGGAACGCCTTGCAACGTCATCGGTTGCGCCCATTTTGCATCGCGGGCCAATGCCAGCGAGGGCATGAGCATCACCAACAAAACCAAAATGCGTATCATGCTTTGAGAAATCCCATTTTAAGAAACAGTGTTGCCAAGCCTAAGAAAGAGAAGAAGCCTACAACATCAGTGACTGTTGTCAGAAATACGGCAGCGGAAATGGCGGGGTCGCTCTCATAGTGATCAAGCACCAATGGCAATAATATGCCAGCCAGGGCCGCAGCCAATAAGTTTATGACCATGGCAATAGCAATCACCAAGCCCAGACCGCCAAAACCAAACCACCACCACACAAACAGCCCAATGATGATGGCAAACAGAAATCCGTTGATCAACCCCACAGCGCATTCACGAAACACCACGCGCACCGCATTGACGGGGCCAAGCTCACGCGTGGCAAGTGCGCGCACCGCCACTGTCATCGTTTGAGTGCCGGCATTGCCACCCATCGAAGCCACAATCGGCATCAGAACAGCAATGGCCACCATCTGCTGGATGGTGGCATCAAACAACGAGATAACCCAAGACGCCAAAATGGCGGTTAACAAATTCACAAACAGCCAAGAAAAGCGCAGCCGTGTTGTTTCAACGACGCTGCCGCCAATGTCTTCTTCAGAGCCAACACCGCCCAAATGCAGGATCGTATCCTCAGCTTCCTCGCGGATCACGTCGAGAATATCATCCACCATCACCATGCCAACAAGCCGACCCGTGCTATCAGTCACGGCTGCAGACACCAGATTATATTGCTCAAACTTATAGGCCACTTCTTCCTGGTCATCCGTGACAGAAAAAACCGTGTGCTCGCGGTCCATAATATCGGAGATGCGCTTTTCGAGGTTGGAGCGCAGCAGCCGGCTCAAAGGTACGGCCCCTTCCAGCCTTTCGCTTTCATCAGTCACATAAATTTCAACAAATGAATCGGGAATATCTTTGGACGACCGCGCATGATCAATAACTTTCCCAACGCTCCAATTATCGGGTACCGAGAAAAACGCCGTCTGCATCAAACGGCCAGCTGTGTTTTCGGCATAATCCAAACCACGGCTCAGAGTGACGCGGTCTTCTCTCGAAACTTTTGAAAGAATCTCAACTTGCTCGTGCCGCTCCATATCTTCGATGAGATAAAGCGCATCATCGGTATCGAGCTTTTTGATCGCCGAGGCGATCACATCATTGGGCAGATCATCCAGAATGGCATCGCGCGTGCCCTCGTCCAGCTCGGCCAAGGCTTCAACGTCGAAATTCTTGCCCAGCACTGCGATCAATTGAACACGGCGCGGCTGTTCGATCGCTTGCAACACGTCGGCCATATCAGCCGCGTGCAGCTCGCGCGTTAAAGCACGCACTGATTTTACATCATCAGCATCAAGTGCGGTTAACAGATCAACAAGAAAAGCGGGCTTTAAAGCGCCCCATTCGTCTCGGATCTGGGCAATGTGATCAATCTCACTCATCCTGCCCACACTCCCCATCCGAAACTATGCTTAACAATTTGCCCAGTCTTTTGCGTAAACAAAAGATTGGTGCGGCCAAGAGGACTCGAACCTCCACGAGTTTCCCCGTTACCACCTCAAGGTA
>JAYWEV010000207.1:0-3850 GCA_043779145.1 Aestuariivirga sp.
ATCTATTTCAACAAGGACTTGGCGACGGCGAGCCGTATCAACAATCAGGTTGCAAGCGCACTTATGGATCTGTCCAACACATCTTGTGGCACCTACAAGTTGGTCATGAGTATCGAGGCGATGAACGATCCAGTATCTCAGTGCAAAACGCATACCACGGCGAATGTCTTCAATCATCCTGGAGACCCTGGTTCCTGGTCGCCCCTGTCGTGTTACTCGAAGCTACGCATCCGACCGCAAAACTGGGCAACCGGTGCGGATGGCTTTGGTTACAGCAACCAACCTATTATTGACGGCGCAAGCTGCACCTTCACCAATGCCAATATGCGCTATCTATCGAGCACGACAGTAGGCGAACGGCTTCGCTTTGGCTCTACGGCAACCGAAGGCTATACCGAGATGTACAGACCCTACGTGGGTTCAGTTGACCCTAGCGAGTGGGACTTGCAGTTTGAGTCCTACATTTCAAGTGATCTACCTTACGGACGAACACCAGCACCTTTGACTGCCGATTGTCAGATCACCTACAGGGAGACGGCACAAATGCCACCACAAACCATCGCTGCCTCGATGGTTGTGCCAAATGTGATCTCTACGTTCGAGTTCAACCGGCGCTACTATGCCGGTGGCAATGTGTTCGGTGGATTTCCGAAAGTCACTGTGCCCAATTGCGGGGTGCAGGATTGTGCGGGGATGATGCCGTGAACGACTTTGCGATCTGACCATTAGACTTTGTGGAGTGAGATTGTTTCAATAATCCACACCAATATTTAACACCCAGTACCGTCCGTAAGTCGATTGAGGATTGTCCGCGCAGGAAACTGCCATATGCACCAAGTCTGCGAATCCCAAATTCCCAACCATTAACCCTTTGCAATTTGCAGGGTCATTTACCCAAGCAGAAAACACCGCATCAATACTTCTCGAATATATGCCAATGTTTTCACCGACACTACCATCATTTTTGGTATAACCCACTGAAATTGCCCGCGTTAACGGATTTGAACCATCCAGACCGGTGTGCGACACAAAGTTTGAATCCGCCATGCTGCGAGCATGCGCGGTGGCCGCAACCAGTAGTTTCTCGTTCCAAAGTAGACGTCCGACTGGCGGCATAACCTCACTACCACACACTGCACCACTTGCGCGAATGGAGTTAACACGAGATATAAACTCCGCCTTGAAGTTGGGTAACTGGCAGGTATAGTCGAGAGCAGAAGCGGTTTGTGTAGTCGTACTCCCACTAGCCGTTGCCGCAGAATTGTCGCTCCCGCCGCCGCCGCAACCAACCACCATCAACGCGCAAACAGCGGATAAGAGCATTGATACCATTTTGAATTTTTTCATATTTCCCTTTTAATTTTTGGTTGAATCAAACAATCCATCCTCCAGCTACGACATGTAGACGGTAGAACGTTGATGGCCAGTTTAGCAAGGGAAATGCGGGGCGCAAATCTGGTTTATTGCTTATTTAGACTGTGATTTGATTTGGAAAAATGCTTCCGCCACATGTGGCGGAGATGCAAGAAATGAAGTGAAAAGGCTGGCAAATCGTGCATTCTGTGTCTTAGCCATGGCCAAAACAGCAAATCACACCTAATTTTCAACCAGTTTCGACAACTCAAACTGCCAGCGTTCAATTAACATTAACAGACCACCTGGTGTGGCAATTGAAATTTCCCCAAACCGAGCCTTGTCTCGCGTCAAACAGTCGTTGTAGGCGTTGTCTATGCGCATCCACTTGCATATAGACAAGCACTATCGCGCTTGACCTTCATTAATTACCGCGCATTGCGGAAAGGAAGGCAAATCATGAGATTAGAAGATTTTTGGTTTTTCAATCAAATTCGGATTCAGGAAGAAAACACCACCGCTTTGCTAAAGCAAATGGCAATGGACATATCTAAACAGTTGGGCGATTTTGGCTATAACGATATTGACATTGCAACCAATTTGCTTGAGCACAAAATTAATCAATCACCCAAAGATTTCATCCCAGGGTTGACACGATTGTTAGAAAAATTTGGCATTTCCAGTGAGTATGCTGGCTGGGCCAAAAGGCAAACAACATTCAACTGGTATCAGTTCGTTAGTTGTTGACCGCTTGGTATTTTGAACTCCACCTTCGGGTGGTTTTCTTTTGCTGGCCACATTTGCAAAAGAAAACCTCTCGGTACATCCTTTTAAACAACTGCGAAAATGCAGAATGAGAGGAATTTACATGTTTGTAGAAACATCCTTTAAACGCTTAACCAATTCACGAGCGCAAAGTTTTAAGCCATGTCATAATGAAAGTATGGTCAAGATTTTTACCTTTGAAGTTCATTTTGATGAAGAAAGTGCTATGTGGTGGTGCGAATGTGATGCACTACATGTAGTCACTGAAGCACCCACTTATGAGGCGCTAGTAGCTCGCGCAAAGTTGATAACACCGGAAATAGCTCAAGACAATGGCATCAGCCTGGCCGGTGCTCAATTGCGATTTGAGCAGTTGATTCCAGCTTAAAAAATGGGTAGCGGTTTCTATGCGCCTGTGCGCAAAATTTTGCTCGCCCATAGTTGCTTTTTTGTCAGACAAGGGAAAGGTAGCCATGAAGTTTGGCAAAGCCCTATCAATGGCGCAATTTTTCCAGTCCCAGTTACGCTCAGTGGTAAGCCTATGGCAAATGCCATCCTCAAGCAAGCAGGCATTACTCAGAAAATTTGATTGAAAATAAAAAAACCAACCTCCTTTTGGCGGTTGGTTTTTTTTCGTCTGTACTTTTTTAATAGCTCAAGCTTCAATTTTTGACGATGTGTGTTTTCTGCTTTTTATCAGTCACTGCTTTGGCCTTGGGCATCATTTTTTCGATCTTTTTGTTGTCTGACTGGTTGACAACCGCTGGCGCAGGCGTAGGAGCGTAGGCATATGTAAGACCTGAAACCGCCAACGACGCAAAGAAAGCCGCAAGCCAAACTTTGGTTTTGATTTTCTCTGGGTACTCAATCTGTGGCTGCGCCTGTGCAGCTACGATGGCATGGTGATTTTCTTGATAGCGCCTGATGTTCTCATTTGTCGGACTAAGGCGCATCATGTGGTCGTGTAACGCATCGGGCGATTTATCTAGTTGATCGAACACCTGATTTTGCAAAGCCTCTAAGTTACTGACGGAAAATCGGTTGTCTCGCTCGGTGCGCAGGAAGTAGGGCAGTTCTTGGAGCGTCATGTAGTTTGACCCGAATTTCGGATCTAGCGTGCCATTTGCATCCGTGTAAACCACCAATGCATGGCAATTGGTTTCTTGCGGTATGGCTTTTTGAATGACTTTTAACTTTCCGAATGTTTTTTGAAGCGGCGCGTCTCTCAGTTCCCTTGCGCCATTGCGGTGTGTCAATAGAACTTGGCCGTTTTCATCACGCTCACTGGACAAATGGCCACCCCAATCTTTCGCCTCGATCACATACACGCCAAACTCCGTGACCAAGAGCAAGTCAATTTCTTTACTGTAGGGGTCATTGCCACGCGGTAGTAATATGGCGTCAGGTATTCCCACATCTTGGTTGGTTTTGAACTGAACGCCAATGTCGTTCAACAGCTTGACAACAACTTGAGCTAATCTGCGCTCGCCATCTTTGCCCTTGCCATTTGTGAGCATGTCATATTTAGTAGCTAGTAGGCCATCCAAATAAACTTTGGCCATGGCGTTTTGCTCATCAACCTTTTTGATTCTTGAACTGTTGAGGTTGATCAAAAAAAAACAGATTAAGAAAAGCACAACGGTTAGGCAACCGAGATTGAAGAGTAATGAGTTTGGAAATAGGTAATTCATGGAATTTGCTTTTGTCGTGATTTTTATTGCGTTGAAATGCA
>JAYWEV010000208.1:0-25865 GCA_043779145.1 Aestuariivirga sp.
ATGAAGCTTGAGATATCAATTGCCAAATTGAAGTGTGTGCGCCAGCTGAAACAGGTGCAGTCGTAATCGGATCCATCTAAACCTTTGTCCCTCAAAGCCGTAAATTGGCCAAGCTTCCCCCCGGAAGTTGAACCCCTCAACAGCCTAAATCTGTCAAAACTACGGCAATTCAAGCCTTTCTCGAATCACCCCGTCGCCGAAAGCCTTATAGCCTAGCGTTCGTTTTGGATGAATCGGATATGGTTAATAGAGAGTTAGCGGGAAAACTTTGTGACGAACGCAGGTGGAATGCGTTGCGGACGACCACCGGGCCCAATAATCGCTACCGTTACTTTGGCCGAAAAAATCGCTTCTGCCCCACGCTTAACAAGCTGCGCCAGTTCAAACCTCGCTCCGCCCATTTCGGTGAGCCGTGTTTCAACTTCCAGCACGTCTTCAAATTTTGCAGGCCGCAGGAACTCGCAATCCATCTTGCGCACCACAAAAGCTTGGCCCTCGGCAAACATCGCGTTTTGATCAACCCCAATCACCCGCAAATAGTTCGACCGCGCGCGCTCGCAGTATTTCAAATAATTGGCGTGATAAACAAAACCCGAAAAATCCGTATCTTCATAAAACACACGGACTTGATATTTGAGAGTTTCAGACATCATCGCCCTCAAGGGGCAAAATGCCTTGGGTGATTTCTGCGCGCTGAGGGACAGCGAGGCCCAAATGTTTAAAAGCATGATACGTCAGCAAGCGCCCGCGTGGTGTGCGGTTGAGAAAACCCATCTGCAATAAATAAGGCTCCACCACATCTTCAATGGCATCGCGGCCTTCCGAGAGCGAGGCCGCAATCGTATCAATGCCCACAGGCCCGCCGGCAAAATTGATCGCGATGCATTTCAAGTAACGATGATCCAGTGCGTCCAGCCCCGCATGATCAACATCCAAATTGCGCAACGCTTTATCCGCAGCGGCACGGTCAACTTTTGTCGTGCCATCAACCGATGCAAAATCGCGCACGCGTCGCAGAAGCCTCCCCGCAATACGTGGTGTGCCGCGTGAACGCTTGGCAATTTCCATCGCACCATCTGGGGTGATCGGCATTTGCAATATGCGTGAGCCGCGCTGAACAATATCCAACAACTCATCATCGGAATAAAAATCGAGCCTGATGGGAATGCCGAAGCGATCACGCAGCGGCGAGGTCAGAAGCCCTGTGCGCGTGGTGGCCCCAATCAAAGTAAACCGCGCCAAATCAATCTGCACAGAACGCGCCGCTGGCCCCTCGCCGATGATCAGATCAAGCTTATAATCTTCCATGGCCGGATAAAGAATTTCTTCAACCGCGGGAGAAAGCCTGTGGATTTCATCAATAAACAAAACATCGCGGTCTTCGAGGTTGGTCAGCAGCGCCGCCAAATCCCCCGCCTTGGCAATCACCGGGCCAGAGGTGGCCCTGAAATTTACGCCCAGCTCGCGCGCCATAATCCCAGCCAGCGTCGTCTTGCCCAGACCGGGCGGGCCTGCAAAGAGCACATGATCCAGCGCCTCTTTCCGCGCCTTGGCAGCCTCGATGAAAACAGAAAGATTTTGCTTGGCCTTGGACTGACCCACAAACTCGGCTAGACGCTGCGGGCGCAGATGCGTGTCGAGCGCATCTTCGGGTTTGGGAGCTTGATCGAGGATGAGGCGGGTCATCTTTTCATCCCCCTCCCCCCTGTGGGGGGGGGAACGAAAATTATAAATGTTTGAGGCTCCCTCATCCCAGTGCCAATTCTTTCAACGCCGCCCTAATCAACTTCTCGGTCGGCAAATCAGCTTCACTCTTCCTCATCGCCGCACTCACAGCCATCGCCGCCTGAGATTGCCCATACCCCAGATTGACCAAAGCCGAAACCGCATCTGTCGTCGCCGTCGGTCGTGGTGATGACAAATCAGAGACGACCTGCCCAAGCTCAGAAACAGCAAAGGCCGGAACCTTGTCCTTCAGCTCCAGCACAATGCGCTCGGCCAATTTCTTGCCCACGCCATTGGCGCGCGAAATCATCGCCTTGTCTTGCAGTGCAATGGCATTGCCTACTTCTGATGGCGACAGGGTTGAAAGAATGCCCAGCGCCACCCGCGTGCCCACACCCTGCACCGTTTGCAAAAGCCTGAACCAATCACGCTCCAAAATCGTGGCAAAGCCAACGAGCCGAATATTATCTTGAGACACCAGCATCTCAGTATGCACCTCGCCAAACTCCCCAACGGGGACAAGCGCGCGCAAGGTGTTGGACGAGCAAGACACAAAATAACAAACCCCGCCCACATCAACCATCACCCAATCTGGCCCGGTTGAATCAATTCTGCCCTTAAGCTTGCCGATCATGGATGCGTGTCCGGTGCGATGATGTCGAGTTGCGGAAAATAAGTGCGATAGCGCGCACTATCTCGGGTGATCAATCGATAACCCATACTCGCGGCATGTGCCCCCACGAGAAAGTCTGGCAACACGCGCGTTCTTGCTCCGCCCGCATGACGGTAAGCGCGGTGCGCCCTGCCTGCAAGATAGGCGGCCTCCCAAGGAATGCTTTCGAGTTCAATTCCAACCCGTGAAAAAAGGTTACGCAAATCGCCTTGGTCAGAAAAGTGACCACTCACTTCCGCATAGACAATGGTATTGGCAACCAATTGCCCTGCTTCTCTGCTATGTTGCAATTTTTCCATTGTCCATGACAACCAAACTGGATCACGTTGAATCAGATCAAACAGAACGTTTGAATCCGGGATCGTCTTCATCTTCGCTGTACTCCCGCAATTCTTCCATGATTTGATCTGTTGTCATATTCGCATAATGCGGGTCGATCTTACCTTCACGCCGCATCCGATCGCCAAATTCTATGAGTTGTCGCACGAGACGCTCACCCGCAGACTCATTGCGCCGCGCATCAAGGTTCACCAAAACATATTCGCCGCGATCATTCTTCTCAACATCGGCTTCGGTGCCAGCCGTCAAACCAAGCTCATCCCGCGCTTCCTTCGGGATAGTCATCTGCCCTTTGCTTGTAATTCTCATGGTAATACCTCAAGAGTATTACTTTGCGCAAAACAGTGAACAAGTCAAGAACATTTGCATTGGTTTGATTTGTGCTAATCGTTGTACACTGTGGAGATTCTCAGTGTACAAAAAAATTATTGTTATTTGCCTTTTTCTATTCAGCGCTCTTGAGGCACGCGCAGAAACGATCCCAAGCAGTATACTGGAAAATTGCAACTTTGCAAACTGACGAGATAACGGGAATCTGGTCGGGTAACGGCAAAGAACTGCCGATCAAACTTCAACGAATTAACATCGATTCAATTGACAAAAAGAACACAGGTCAACTTTGTAGTCAAAGTGCATTTCTTGGTCCCATCTTGATGAAGCCGAAGTTTGTTGAAAGCGCGGCAGCGATAGACGGCGTTGCTTACACAACCGTTGAACTGAATGCGGGCAAGAATGTTGCCGCAACTTTAGAAACATTCAAATTGAAGGGCACCGGCCGCGCCATTCAAAAAACTAACAAGGTGCTTCTGACAAGGATTGATGAACCTGACTATGAAGACTGCATCGGCAACGCGGTAGGCAGCCAAGGCGGGGGAGGTGAATATAGCTTCGACATGAAACCCATCGTGCTCACTAAAAATTGGCTTGTTGCCCAATCCTTTGATGGATCATTTTGCGGCATGGCTCACCCTATCAATGAGTCCAACGACTACGTATTCGATCTTAGAAGCGGCAAAGACGTCGACATTTCAACCTGGATTAAAGCTGATGAAACTGCGAAGCTTCAAAACAGTCTCTGGCCACTATCAACTGCGTTAACAAATATTGTTGTCCTGAAACAGACTTCAGAAAACCCCGAATGCGGAGACGTTGTGCGCGAAAAAGATTTAAGCTGGAGGATGTCGCTTGATCATGACGGAATGATCTTTACGCCTCAAGTTTCTTATTCCGAAAAAAGTTGCGAAAACCCGGTGACAATCGGCTTTAAGAAATACAAAATTATCTGACAGATGCTGGCAAGTTACAGATTCAATCATTCCGTAGCGAACTGCCTAGATAAATCAGCCTCGCAATTTCTCTGCCAACGCCTGCGCGCCCCGGTGATGTGCATGGCATATAGCAATGGCCAGCGCGTCCACTGAATCCGCCGTCTTCATCACGGCGCGGGGCAACAGTAACTTGACCATGTGCTTCACTTGATCCTTTTCTGCATGGCCTGCACCAACCACCGTTTTCTTGATCACATTTGGCGCATATTCGGATACCGGGATTTGGCAAATCGCGGGGGCTAGCATCACGGCCCCTCGCGCCTGCCCTAATTTCAAAGTGGCGCGCGCATCTTTGTTGACGAAAGTTTCTTCGACCGCGGCTTCATCGGGCGAAAATTCTTTCAGTACACTGATCAATTGTTGATGGATTTGCAAAAGCCGCATCGCCAATGGCGCATCAGCGTCGGAATGAACTGCGCCATCGGCAACATAAGACAAACGCGAACCTTCAGACTCAATCACCCCCCAGCCCGTATTGCGAAGGCCGGGGTCAAGGCCGATGATCCGAACTTTGTTCATTCTTCCGGATTAAGCTTGGCCGCAACTTCATCTGACATATCAGCATTGGTGAAAACCATTTGCACATCATCTTCTTCATTCAGCAGATCGAGAAGCTTCATCAGTGTTTCAGCTTTTTCAATTTCTGTAATGGGTGCCATGACATTTGGCTTCCATACAATCTTGATGCTCTCAGCTTCGCCAAATTTTGCGGCAAGTGCCGACGAAACTTCGCCAATGCTTTCGAATGCACTGGTGACAACATGCGATGTCTCATCTGAGGCCACATCATCAGCGCCTGCTTCAATGGCCGCATCCATAATTGCATCGGCAGAAATTTTAGCTGGCAAATAAGTGACCTCGCCCACGCGGGCGAACATGAATGATACAGAATTGGTTTCGCCCATATGGCCAGCCAGCTTGGTGAAATGCGAACGCACATTGGAAGCAGTGCGATTGCGGTTATCAGTGAGCGCTTCAACAATGATGGCAACACCACCGGGGCCGTATCCTTCATAGCGCACATTATCAAAGTTGCCGCCTTCAGCACCTGCAGCCTTTTTGATGGCGCGTTCGATATTGTCTTTGGGCAAATTTTCAGCGCGAGCGTTCTGTATGGCGAGACGCAAACGGGCGTTAGCCGATGGATCAGGAACGCCAGCTTTGGCGGCCACGGTGATTTCACGAGCAAGCTTCGAGAAAATCTTGGAGCGCATCTTGTCCTGCTTGCCCTTGCGGAACATGATATTTTTAAATTGTGAATGACCGGCCATGGCGCGCCCCTTAAGATTCTGTTGCAGTCTTATAGCCAGTCACAATCAATTCACACAAGCGCCCAGCTTTAACCAGCTTTTAACGTTAAGACGCCAGATTGAAGCCAGTAAAGTTGATCAATCTGACTTTTGACGAAACGTCTAAAGTCAGCAAAATTGATCAAAAATAGTAAATCAGGGCGCTTTTTGACTTTTCTGTGAAAAGTCAAAACGCACTAGTGTGTGGAGTTTAGTATGAGTACAAAATTGGCTTCGATTGAAACATTCTCGTTTGACGGCGAGGATTTTGGCGCATCTGCCGCCAACGCATTGAGAAAGGTGAAATCATTGGCCGAATCTGCCCCCACAGGAAGACTTTTTGCTTCCATCGCCACCTTGACTGAAACGAGCGCTGCCACGGCAGTGGCCTTGGAAAAAGGCCAGTTGGAAAAAGCCAGCGCTATTGGCCGTAGACTTGCTGATGCAGGGGAAGCCAAGCTGCCTAGCTTTTTCCGAAAAAAGGCATAAAATCAATAATTTAATATTTTCTTCCTGTTTTTAGGAAAAAACACTTGACAAAATGCGGTGAATATCCTATATCCGGTGAGCCATAACGTCGTGGCTGTGGATTTAGGAGAACACCGCATTGGCCGTTTTTAAATTTCTATTTTCTCTTCTGCTCTTGATCCTCGCGCCCAGTTTTGCCCTCGCGGCAAACTGCAATGAGCCCAATTCGATCATCAGCGTTTCAAATTCAGCGTCGCGCGGATTTGAATATGTCACATTCAAATTCAAGACCCCACCTGCACTACCGCAATATGGCGTCACCAACGTTGTGCCGCCCTTTATTCAAGATGGCAGTGGCGCAACAGTCACCGTTCCAGGCAAGCACTGGACGCAGGTGAAATTCGAACAGATGAATTGGACGTGTTCAACCCGGCAACTCCTATCTCTCCCCAAAGCTGCGATAAAGGCCGTTAAAAACATTGGTCAGTTTGAAGGGCAGATTGTTTATGTGATTGGTAGAAGTAAGGCCTCGCATTTCATTTCTACAAAAGCCATAAAAACAAACGGCTACACGCTGATAAAAATAAAGTTTAAGGCTTAGAGTGATTAAACATTTCGAACCGACAAAATCTTTTTTTGCCTGGGTGAAGATTCTTCAAAGCCCGGGATTTGGACTAAAACAACAGCACCGAAAATTAAAGCTGCGCCAAAAAAAGTGAGCGTTGTAAAGCTTTCGCCTAAAATCAACACCGCGCCAAGCGCACCGAATATCGCTTCCATGCTCAAAATCACAGCGCTAGTTGAAGCCGAGACTTTGGCTTGCGCGATGGCATGCAAAACATAACCGAGGCCAGTTGAAAACACGCCTAAGATGATGAGATGAGGGATCGCATCGGGAAATAATTGCAAATTGAATGGTTCGTTTATGAGCCCGAATATTAAGCACAGCACACC
The DNA here is from genome assembly GCA_043779145.1 of Aestuariivirga sp. GTDB lineage: Bacteria > Pseudomonadota > Alphaproteobacteria > Rhizobiales > Aestuariivirgaceae > Aestuariivirga. The sequence continues at coordinate 6,777 of JAYWEV010000208.1, forward strand.
GCTGAATGAAAATTGGAAGAACGAAATTAGAAACGGACTTTCGAATCTGCGAACAAATTCCGTCAAACAAACGGCCCACATCGAATAAACAAAAGCCGCCAGAATGCACAACACATCACCAATGGTGAGTGTATCGAGCTGGCCTCCGGTCATTAAAAATGTGCCTGCCAAGGCCAAGCATCCAGCAGGCACGGTCAATTTTGTTGGCTTTACACGTTGCAAAACCCAAACGCAGATTGGCGTCATGATTGTCCACGTGTTGATGAAGAAACTTGTATTGATAACAGTTGTAAAACCAATGCCAATCTGAACGAGGCAAACTGCTATACAAAAAGTAAGCGCTGTGACAAATGCTAGAAGTTTGCCAGAACGCAAAATAGCTGGAAAATGTTGCTTTGTTCCCCAAACAAAGGGAAGAATGACGATGCTCGCCAATAAACAACGAAATCCAACCGCTGTGATTGGGCCAACAAATTTCAGGACATCCTGTTGTGAAACATTGCTTATGCCCCAAACAAATGCAGCCAATAATAACAGGCTATGCGAACGCCAATTCTCCATTGTCGGCTCCCAATTTTTCAAGTTTTATTTATCTAGTATTTCGGATCGCGTTTGCTGGGCTGCGTCAATCCAACCATCAGGTATGTGAGCGCCAGTGGCGCTTGAGGATCGATTTGGGGTGGCTGTTCAGAATGCTCAAAGTCATCCTGCTGAACATGCCGTACTTCGAGATTTTTTGATCCAACAATAAATTCAGTTTTGGAGGAATAGTTCTTAAAAAAGTTAAAACCCTTCATGACAACACCTATGGCTAAAGGAGTCTGGTGCAATTGTTTTGCTTGCAAGCGAACTCTCACACTCAACTCGAAATCAACCCCTGTTGCTTTTGAGCTATGAGCTCCAAAGCGGTGTCTATTGAATGCAACATTTACGACGGTTGATCTGTGATGCATTTCACAGTTTTTTGGTGAAACTTTAACCAAGGGCCGCACACACTGAGGGGGCTTTCCTGTGCGCAGCCCTTAGTCATCTGCAAGGAACCAAAGTCAGGCTTCAACTCCAAACTTCAGTACGGAATACAGGCTTTGTATGGTCGCAGGGAGAAACCAGAGACACACGGGGCCTGTGAGATCACGTTAATGAAAGAGTTTAACAACCGTCTGCAATCTGGTTCACAGTTGCATGATCTGAACGAGAAAGCTGAGATCAACCTGAACTTTGACGGAATCGTCAAAATTCAGAAAGGTTGATCGAAAATATAGACTTAGGGCGATTTTGACTTTTCCATGAAAAATCAAACCGCTCTAGACACACGCAAAATCACAATTCTATTGAACACTGAAGCAAAGTGATGTCGTCATCCAATTGGATGAGAGAATGATTTATTATATTATTCCGTGTCAAAAGCGCTTCTAGTTTCGCCGCGAATGCAATTTACGATTTTGCGGCGGTGACTTTTTCTCCACGCTGTAAGATCATCTGCGCGATCACCAACAGCACGAGCGATGACAACAGCACCACTGTTCCGACCGCATTAATCTCTGGCGTCACGCCACGGCGGATCGACGAGAACACATAAATAGGCAACGTCACATTTGGACCAGCCACAAAGAATGTGATGATGAAGTCTTCAAACGAAAAAGTGAAAGACAACAGAAAGCCTGCGAGGATAGACGGCATTAACACCGGCAGCACGACCTGCCTGAATGTGCCCATGGGTGTTGCGTATAAGTCTTCTGAGGCTTCAACCAAACTGCGATCCATGCCGGTGAGGCGTGCGCGCACGAGCAAACACACCACTGCGAGATTGAACAACACGTGTGCTGCCACCACCGTCCAAATGCCCATCTCGATTTTGATATTCCAGAGCGAAAGCAGAAAGGGATTAACGATGTTGAAGAGGGTTACAAACGCGATCAGTGTTGAAATGCCAATCACAATGCCCGGCACCATGATGGCGATATAGATGAGGGCATCAAATATGGTTCGCGTGCGGCCAGTGACGCGCTCAAGACCCAACGCCGTCATCGTGCCTATGATGGCTGACAAAAGTGCTGTCATTCCGGCAATGAAAAGACTGGTGAGCAATGCCTGCAAGATCAACGGATTGGAGAACGCCTTGCCATACCACGCGAGTGAAAAGCCCTGCCAATCCATCGCATATTTTCCGGCATTAAAGGAAAAGCCCACAATCAACATGATGGGAAAATATAAGAACAGATAAATCAGTGCTGCATAAATCCGCATCGTCTAAACCATGGCCACGCGGCGCTGGTCTGTTTTGCTCAGCACGAAGCGCATATAAAAATACATGGTCAAGAACATGATGATGACGAGTGCAATTGAAACCGCTGCCCCAAACGGCCAGTTACGAGATTGTAAGAACAGATCAACCAGCGCATTGCCGATGAAGTAAACTTTTCCGCCACCGAGGAATTGCGGCAAAATGTAATCCCCCATCAGCAGGATGAAGACGAGCATTGACCCTGTGGCCACACCAGGCAGCGACAATGGCAAGGTGATTTGCAAGAAGCTTTGCCACGGTTTGGATCCGAGATCGGCTGATGCTTCCAGCAAGCGCTTGTCGAGCTTTTCAAGACTCACAAAAATCGGTGGAACCATCAGCGGCAGAAAGCCATAAACTGCCCCAATCAAAACGGCATAGGGCGTGTTGAGCAAGCGCACATCGGCGATGCCAATCCAATCAAGCAAAGCTGGTATGCCCTTCGAGCCAAGGATCATCATCCACGCATAGTAACGCAGCAACTGGCTCGTCCAGAATGGCGCCAGCACCAAGACAAGCATCGCATTGCGCCAGCGAGGGGAAACTTTCAGAGCGAGAAAATAAGCCATCGGATACGCAAACAAAACGGTGAGCATAGTGGCCAAGGGTGCCAGCAACAACGTGTTGGTAAAAGCCTTGCTGCGGGCTGGCAGGTTTAAATAATTATCGAATGTGAAGGCGGCCTGATAGCCACCCTCAGGCGCTCGCATGCCGAAAGAATAAACCAACATCACAAGCAATGGCAGCACGAGCAGAAAAACAAAAAACACCCCCGCAGGTGCCAGCAATAATGCTGTGAGAGTGCGGGAGTGTTTAGCATTGTTCATAGATTATGCGGCTTTGAAGCGAGCCATGATTTCAGCACGCACTGGGTTGGTTAAAGTTTCAGCAGCGCCAAATTCCAGCTTGGAAAGCAATTCTTTTGCTGGATAGAGAATTGGATTTTCCAACATCTCTTTCGGCACCATCGCATTCACGCGTGAGTCTGATGAAGGCGCGCCATTCGATTTCACTTCCTTGGCGTTGATTTCAGGTGTGAGCAAATAATCCATCAAAGCATATGCGGCAGCGCGGTTTGGTGCGCCCTTTGGAACGGCATAATGATCCGCCCAGATTTCTCCGCCATCCTTGCCTAAGCGATACTCCATCTCTTTAATATCGCGGTGCAACTGTGCACCATCATTCGTCCAGCACATCGACATCACCGCATCGCCATTGCGCATGGATGGTTGATAATCTGAGTTGATGCCAAATAGATGTGGCTTGGTGGCCAACAACAGCTTTTCGGCTGCTGCCATTTCACCCGCATCAACTGAATTGAATGAATGGCCGAGAGCCTTCAACGCACCGCCAATGGTTGTGAGTTGATAGTCATGGACCATTACTTTTCCTGACAGTTCGCCTTGCGTTAGAGAATAAAAATCCTTCCATGTTTCAGGCGTCTTCTTCACCTTGCGCGTATCCACAACATAACCTGTGGTGCCCCAATCTTTGACGATGGCATAAAGCTTGCCATCAATTGTGCCCGGGCCGGTGAATTGCGAGTCCTGCGCTGAAGCATCATAATTTGGCACCAGTTTCAATTCGAGTGGTTCGATGAGATCGAGTTTTTTATAAGTTGAAATTGTGTAGTTGGTTGGCACAAACAAATCCCAACCTGTGGACCCCGCTTGTAGCTTGGCCAGCATTTCTTCATTCGAACCAAAAATCGTGACGTTCACTTTAACGCCAGTGTTTTTGGTGAAATTGTCAATGTTCTCTTGTGCGAAATAATTTGGCCATGTGGTGAAATTTACAGTGCCCGATAGGCCTTCTGCAAAAGCTTTGCGCGGCGCTAATCCTGGCACCGCCGATCCTAACACAGCAGTAGCAAGTCCAAGACCCGTAACACCTAAAAAGTGCCGACGTGTAACCGAGCCTTTTTCATAACGGCGCAGTTCTTCAAGAAATTTTTGTGGCTTGATTGTATCATTGCTCATTTTCAGTCTCCCTTGTTTTAAGTTGTCGTCAAAATTTGCGCGGCAGATTTATGCCAGCCCACGGCGGCCTTATCGCCGATATCGAACACACCCGATGCATGCTCGGATTTGCGCGGCGATAACACTGTAAAGTCGCCCAAGCTTTCATGGCGCACAAGATACTCCGTATGTTCGCCTAGGAAAATACGATTGAGAATGGTCACATCAAATGTATCGGCGAGGCCTTTTGGCAAAGTTTTGCGGCTGGCTGAAATTTCGAGAAGCTCAGGCCGCACGCACAGCACAGTGTCTGCCTTTGGTCCCGAGAAAAAATTCGCCTTGCCCACAAAACCCGCCACATATGAATTAATGGGCTTATCATATAACTCGCGTGGGCTGCCAATCTGCACAATGCGCCCCTCGCGCATCACGCACACACGGTCTGACATGGAGAGCGCTTCTTCCTGATCATGGGTAACCAGCAGAAACGTGACGCCCAAATTACGTTGCAAATTTTGCAGTTCAATCTGCATCTCGCGGCGCAGCTTGCGGTCAAGAGCGGCCAGCGGTTCATCAAGCAACAGTACAGCAGGCCGATTGATCAACGCACGCGCCAAGGCCACGCGCTGTTGCTGGCCACCTGAGAGTTCATAAGATCGGCGCTTTTCATATCCGCTCAGACGCACCATCTCCAAAGCATCAGCAACCGATTTGGCAAGCTGAGCATCGGCAGGCTTCGGCCTGCGCTGGCGCAAACCATAAGATACATTATCGGCCACATTCAAATGCGGGAACAGCGCATAATGTTGAAACACCATATTCACCGGTCGCTGGAATGCCGGCACACCGGTCATGTTCTGGCCTTGAATGGACACTGAGCCTGATGTTGGCTGTTCAAAGCCCGCCATCATGCGAAGGCTTGTGGTCTTGCCACAACCTGATGGCCCCAAAATCGAAAGAAATTCCCCCGCCCTCACCGCAAGATTATTCTCGACCACAGCATGAACATTGCCAAAGCTTTTGGTCACATTCTCAAACGCAATAACAGGCTGCTCAGCCAATTTTCCACTCCGCCAGTTTCATGGCATGAATTATTATTGATTAGATATTGGGGGTAAAATTACAAGCAATGCAAGCCCCAGAATTTTAAGAGGGTTTTTCCGTCGAAAGGCTCATGGCATTTTTGGTGGCGCTTGGCCAGGATGTCGAGATCACAATCAAGAAGAAGCCTTGTTCTCGCGATGCGGCACGGATTTCGGTGGTGGCAGCATGAACGGCGCGAACAAGTAGTTCCGCAGCGCCTCTCACCACCCTGCCACATCCACCTGGCTCAACCGTCCCCCAACCCTGATTGGAGCCACCATCAGGGCCAGCCCCGTGCGATCATCCGTTTCCACCGCCACGCCGCACACGGTGGCTAGGCCCTCAGCTGGCTTCATGCGTTCGACGGGCAGCTTGCGCAAAAACCGTTGCAGCGGTTCTTCCTTTGCCATACCGATGATTGAATCGTAATCGCCGCACATTCCAGCATCGGTCATATAGGCGGTGCCGTTGGGTAGAATTTGGTGATCAGCGGTTGGCGTATGCGTGTGGGTGCCCACCAGCAGCGAGGCGCGGCCATCAACGAAATGGCCCATCGCCATTTTTTCGGATGAGGCTTCGGCGTGCATGTCGATTAAGATCGCATCGCAATCACGGCCCAGTTTGCATTGTTCAATCTCGCGCATCACGGCAGGAAATGGATCATCCAATAGCGGCTCAATCATCACGCGGCCCATGGCTTGCAGCACCAAAACGCGCTGGCCTTTCGCCGTCTCCACCAATTGCGCGCCACGCCCCGGGCAGCCTGCGGGCCAGTTGAGAGGGCGCAGCATATTGCGCTCCCGTTCAATAAAAATCAGAGCCTCTTTCTGGTCGAACGAATGGTTGCCGAGGGTGACAACGTCTGCTCCCGCCTCGCGCAATTTCAGATAAATATCTTCGGTAATGCCAAAGCCATGCGCAGCGTTTTCGCCATTCACCACCACGAGATCTGGCTTATAGCGTTCGCGCATGATGGGCAGCTGTTCATAAACCGCCTCGCGCCCAGATTTGCCAACCACGTCGCCTAAAAATATCAACCGCATTTAAAAATCTCTTTTTCCGTCATCATATAGTCCAGCGGTTGGTCATGCGCACCATGCGGCACCGCCTCAACCTCTTGGCCTGAATAGCCAACACCGATGGCCACAATATTCTTCAGTACACGGAGCTTTTCCAACGTGCGATCATAAAACCCGCCGCCATAGCCAAGGCGAAACCCTCGGCGATCAAACGCCAGCAGGGGAATGATCAACACATCAGGCTCCACCAAAGGCGACATCTCCGGTGGCCGTTCAATGCCCCACACGCCTTTGATCAGTGGCTTACCTGGCAACCAACGCCTGAATTCCAATGGCAAGCCCTTGCCCAAGACAACCGGCAAACACGTCGTCCAGCCTTCGCCAGCCAAGCGCCCTAGCAAAACCCGCGTGTCGATTTCTGATTGAAACGGATGAAACGCCGAAACCACATTAAAGTCAGCTCGCGCTTCAAATGGAAACGGCAAGGCAGCCAAGGCCAGCGGGGCACGATCTTGCCACGCCTCATGCGCGACCAGCCGCGCCGCAGTGGCAGCCACACGAGCCTCTTCCTTAATCTGATGTAAATCCATGCCCCTGCCTTAGACAGGCGGAGACAAAAAAGAAAGTGGCAGACCACTTTCGTAAAGCGGCGCAAAAGGATTTCAGTCAGAGACTGAAAGTGGCGAGCCACCATGGGCCGTGGGAACTGACGATCCCTGGTCCCTACTTACGTAGGTGGGTGCCGTTTGAATCAGACCACAGTCTGGCTCAGGGACAGCTCCCGAGATGATCGATTATAGGCCCTGGGAAAAATGGTTCCACACGCACCGAGCAGCATCGCCACTGCCTATGTAGGAGTTCGCAAACGAAAAGTCCACCTGTCAGCGAGCCGTCATGTCGCCACGGCTAGTCAAACGCCACGGCCAATCGATTTGGCCGATCAATGGAGTTAACCACATGAACCGTTCAATCATCATTGCCGCCTGTGCCATTCTTATGGCCGGCTCATCATTTGCCGCAACTGTTGTCCCTAAAATTGCCTGCGCCACCGATAAGACCAAGTTTCAGCCACAAGCTGCTTTGATCGCAAAGCTCAAGGTTGATGGCATTATCGTTTCAAAGATTAAGGTCGAAAAAGGCTGCTACGAAACTTATGCCGTCGACGCAAAAGGCAAAAAAGCCAACGCTGCTTACAACGCTGAAACTTTCGAGAAGCTCGACAATGCCGAAGCTGGCGAACAATAATATCCAAACCTCAGGCGCGCAGCCTAACGTGCGCGTCTGGGATCTTTTGGTTCGGATATTCCATTGGAGCCTTGTGGCCAGTTTTGCCACTGCATGGTTCACCTCCTCATCGCGGGGTGACACCCACCAATGGCTAGGCCTGATCGCGGCTGCCCTCATCGCATTCAGATTGCTTTGGGGTTTTGTCGGCTCACCTTACGCCCGCTTTGCCCAATTCATCCGCAATCCGCGCGTCACAACCTGCTACATAATCGACATCCTCAAAAACCGCGAAGCCAGATATATCGGCCACAACCCCGCTGGCGGCATGATGGTGTTAGCGCTTTTGTTTGGCGTGGCAGGCACGGCGTTAACCGGATATCTGATGACCACCGATGCCTGGTATGGAGAAGACTCCATGCAGATCACACATTCAGTTTTTGCATATGGCGTCGTATTCTTACTCATCGGCCACATTGGTGGTGTTGTCCTTGCGAGCGTTCGCCATAGGGAAAATCTCTTAGCTGCGATGACCACGGGAAACAAAAAAGCACCACACGAAGGTGATGTCGACTAACCTATTCCGAAGCAGCTTTCGCCATCGCATCAAGGCGCGCCGCTGCTAAATCCAGCTGCGTCGTCAAATTAGTCTCTAACGTCTTCATTTGCGTCTGCACCAGATTGCGGCTTTCGCGGAGGCCTTGGACTTGGTCTTCCAATGCTTCAATCTTTTTAATCGATTCACTCAGGCGGTCGGCCACCATCAAGCCGCTCATCACCAGCAGGCGAATATCACCAATTGAGCCTACACTTGATTTTATGCGGGTCACTTCAGAATCGAGCAACGTTGCAAGCTCGCGCAGATGGTCTTCTTCGCCATCGGGACATTGCATGGTGTAGGGGCGATCAGCGACGGTTACGACAACATTTGCCATCATTAAGCTCCACTATTCGAGTGGAGAACCGAGCGGATGCGCCCCATGGCTGTATCGATTTTGCCCGCCGCTTGTTTCGACGTATCAACCAGTTCGGCCGCTTTGACCCGCACTTGATCAAGCTCTTTGTTCAGGCGCTGCTGATCGCGTTGAATACTCGCGGCTTCGCTCTCCAATGCTTTCAAGCGCTGGGTTTCTTGGGTGTTGCTTTTCATCGCCACTTCGAATTGACCCAAGGCCTTTTCAAAACGGTTAAACGCCGCATCAAGCTTATTGATCTCGGTCATAATTGCCCCTCATAACAACCGACTTCATTATTAGTAATTTCCCTTTTAGCACAACTCTTTGGCAGGCATAACTGATTCTTTACGACAACAGAACCTCTTAAACACGAATAACAGCAACACCAAAACCTGCAATTGACAGCGCCGCACTCGGTGTTATCACTGGTTACGCTGAATTTCTGAACGTTTAGGAGCCAAATTTATGTCTGAAGCGAACGCCGTTTCCCCCGCTGTCATGGCCAATGCGATCCGCGCACTTGCGATGGATGCGGTGCAAAAAGCTAATTCTGGCCACCCTGGCGCGCCGATGGGCTTGGCGGACGTTGCAACTGTGCTGTTTTCAAAATTCCTGAAGTTTGACCCTGAGGCGCCGCATTGGCCAGACCGTGATCGCTTTATTCTCTCGGCTGGCCACGCCTCAATGTTGCTTTACAGCCTGCTTCATCTAACGGGTTATAAAGATATGACCATCGAGCAGATCAAAAGCTTCCGGCAATGGGGTTCGATCACCGCTGGCCACCCTGAATATGGCCACGCCACCGGCATTGAAACAACCACAGGCCCTTTGGGCCAAGGCATTTCCAATTCCGTAGGTTTTGCGCTGGCCGAGCGCCACTTAAACGCCAAATTCGGCAATGACGTGATGAACCACAAAACCTATGTGATTTGCGGCGACGGTTGCCTGATGGAAGGCATCAGCCAAGAAGCTATCGGCCTTGCTGGGCACTTAAAACTTTCGAACCTTATCGTCATCTGGGATGATAACAACATCACCATTGATGGCCGTGTATCAATGTCGGACTCGACAGATCAGGTAAAGCGCTTTGAAGCATCAGGCTGGAAAACCATCCGCTGCGATGGGCTCAATCAAGCCGACGTCGAACGCGCACTCATCGAGGCGCAAACCTCTGACCGCCCAGTTATGATCGCCGCCAAAACCATCATCGGCTTTGGCTCGCCCAACAAGAAGGATTCTTATCAAGCCCATGGCTCACCATTGGGTGATGCTGAAATCGCACTGGCCCGCAAGGAACTAGGCTGGGATTCACCACCCTTCGTGATCCCTGCTGATATTCTGAACGCTTGGCGCGCAGTGGGAGCACGTGGGAGCGATGTGCGCAAAGCCTGGGAAAGCCGTCTTGCATCATCCGCCGACAAAGCCGAGTTCACGCGCGTGATGAGCGGCGCCCTGCCAGCCAATTTCAACACTGTCATGGCCGACTACAAAAAGGCATTGGCCAAAGCCCCGCCAACGATCGCCACCCGTAACGCATCGCAAAACGCATTGGATATTATCAACCCCGCAGTGCCTGAAACGATCGGCGGTTCGGCTGATCTCACAGGCTCAAACAACACCAAATCCAAAGATTTAAAAGTGTGCAGCGCTGCTGATTATTCCGGCCGCTATATGCATTGGGGCATCCGCGAACACGGCATGGCCGCCGCTATGAACGGCATGGCACTCCATGGCGGTGTGATCCCCTATGGTGGGGCGTTCTTCTGCTTTACCGATTATTGCAGGCCTTCAATCCGCCTTGCATCACTCATGGGCATCCGCAGCATTTTCGTGATGACGCATGATTCAATCGGCCTTGGCGAAGACGGCCCAACCCACCAACCCGTCGAACATCTGGCCGCGATGCGCGTGATCCCCAATCTGGTAACCATGCGCCCCTGCGATGCGGTGGAAGCCGCTGAATGCTGGCAGGTGGCATTAGAAGCCCAAAAACACCCCACAGTGTTGGTGTTATCGCGTCAAAAAATGCGCCCGGCTCGCATTGCCTATTCCGCGAAAAACCTGTGTGCGCTGGGCGCCTATGAAGTGCAACCTTCGTCGAAAAAATGCAAAGCCGTCATATTCGCCAGCGGCTCAGAAGTTGAAATAGCCATGGACACTAAAATCGCTCTCGACAAAAAAGGCATCCCCACCCGTGTCGTTTCAGTGCCGTCGATGGAACTCTTCGAACGCCAATCCAAGGCCTATAAAGCTGGTGTACTCGGAACCGAAAAAATCCGCATAGCGATTGAAGCAGGTGTGCGCACATGCTGGGACCGCTTCATCGGCACAGAAGGCCACTTCATCGGCATGACAGGGTTTGGTGCAAGTGCTCCGGCTGAAGTGTTGTATCAGAAATTTGGCATTACGGCGAAGGCGGCGGTGAAGGCGGCGGTGAAGTAGATTGCCATGAGGATTTGGTACACAGTTGCTGGACTGATGTGTTTGTCTGCTACATGGGCTGAAGCATCAACTGGACACATGACCTGCGATAATCCTTTTCGATCTTACGACGTGCAGTTTGATGACGAGCTAGGCAAATTCGTATTATCAAGTGAGTTAGGCGATACGCCCTACAAGGTGAAATCTGTGCAAGTGGTTGGCAGTGGTGCAATCTTTAAAGGCGACACAAATAATAAAGGCCCACAATTTGAAGCTTACACTTCAGGCAACAAACGTATCGAGTTTTTTTGTAGACAATGAGCGCTACCAAACTGATTTTTGCCGTTAGTTCAGTTTATACAGAATCGCTCGAATTTAGGCGAGGGTGCATCAAACTCACTTCACCCCAACTTTACTCTTCACTTTCAACCTCTTATTACAAATTGCAAGATGATTACATTGACATCCGACACGTGTCAGGTTACAGTCAACCCTAATGATAACCGCAATTCGCCATCAAGGCCTGCGTCGCCTCTACGAAACCGACGACCCTTGTGGTGTAATCGCCGATCATGCAGATAAGTTGCGCCGCATTTTAGCAAGGCTTGATGCTTCACGAGCTGCAGCAGACATGGATTTGCCAGGGTATCGGCTTCATCGGTTGAAGGGCGTTCTTGCCGGATTTTATGCGGTAACTGTCTATGGCAATTGGCGCCTCATCTTCCGCTTTGAACAAGGCAGTGCTTGCGATGTTGATTACATTGACTACCACTAGAAGGAATTGACCATGCCCATGAAAAACCCACCTCACCCCGGCGCCATCGTTTTGCATGATTGCATTAAGCCATTAGGCATTAGCATCACTGATGCAGCAGTGGCCCTTGGCGTTTCGCGCAACTCTTTGTCCGAACTCGTCAATGCTAAACGCGGCATCTCTCCTGAAATGGCGGTGCGCCTTTCGAAAGCATTCGGTGGCAGCGCTGAAAGCTGGCTAACCCAACAGCTTCATTACGATCTGGCGCAAGTTTCTGCTGATAAAATTAAAGTGCGGCGTTTAGAATTGGCATAGCCGCAAATTGTGCCTCGTTCATGTTTTCTAAACCGATGAGTTTTTTTAAAAACCTAAATCGCTGCCCCGCTAATAAAGCCGCGATAATTTTTCATTATCGCGGCTATCAGCGTCATTAAATTAAAATTATTCGGCCCACCAGTTCGCTTATGGCGCTGGCGCTGGATCCAAGGGCGCTGTTGGTGCAGGATCAGCAGCGGGTGCCGGTGGTGTAACGACTGGTGCTGGCTGTGATGCTGGTGCAGGTGTCGGTGCAGGTTTAGGTGTCGGATTTAACAGTTGCAGAATATTCGGGCGTTGAACGCCCCGTCGCGCAACAGCTTGTGCATCAGCTGCCGCGACAAATGTTAGCAATACTAAAAAAGCAGTTTTTTTCATTATGGAACCCCTGGTTGGCGTATCGATCTTGTCGGCACGCCAGAAATTCATCGTCGAAATAACAAACTGCTACAAATCCACATTGATTAAATAACAACCAATTAATTAATTTAATCAATGAGTTAGATGATTATCATTAACCCTATTTGCGATCTTAACCGTTTATCTATGCGAGTTTAGGATCATACAATCTGGCCTTCGTCCCGGCATCATACCTCCAGCTTATTCTATTTGCAGCCCGGCACATAAGTCACACCGCCGAATATCAAATTCCCAGCCTTATATTCGTAGCGAAAGCCTTCGCTTTTTTTATCGAACGCCAGCCGTTAATCCAACCAGTGCCTGCTCCGCCGGTTTCAAAAGTGACTTTCTTTTTGCCGTATCGCCAAACAAATGCGGTGCCGTTGTCGCTTATCGTTTCGGTTTTATCGCCCGGTTTCTGGTAGCAGTCAGCAACCTCAGCGTTGCCAATTATGATGATTGAAAAGGTTGCAGCGACAGCAAATAGCTTGGTGAACATTTTCATCCCCACTATTGCTGGCGGATTATGCGACGTCGGGTGATTGCAATCAAGTCCGTTCCCTCTCAACAATCTCAAACTTCACTCTTCCCTCTCAGCCACACTTGATGTACGCCCCTCACAAAATCCACAGGAGCCACACATGCCCGCATTTCGCACCCTCGACGATGTCAATGTTTCCGGCAAACGGGTTGTCATCAGACTTGATCTCAATGTGCCAATCGCCGATGGAAAAGTGACGGACACCACCCGCATCGACCGTGTGATCCCCACACTCAAAGAACTTTTGAGCAAGGGCGCTGCCGTTATCATTTTAGCGCATTTTGATCGGCCCAAAGGCAAAGTGGTTCCGGAAATGTCATTAAAACCGGTGGCTCCTGCGCTCGAAAAAGCGCTCGGCCACAAGGTGCATTTCCATTTCACTGACTGGCAGTCAGCACCTCACATCCATGCCAAGCCAGGTGACGTCGTCTTGATGGAAAACACCCGCTATCATACAGGCGAAGAAAAGAATGATCAGAGCTTTGCCAAAATGCTGGCCAACCTTGGCGATATATTTGTAAATGACGCCTTCTCCGCAGCCCACCGTGCGCATTCATCCACAGAAGGAATCGCCCACATCATCCCTGCTTACGCCGGCCGCGCGATGGAAGCGGAGTTGAAAGCACTGGGCACAGCGCTTGAAACCCCAAAACGTCCTGTTATTGCCATCGTCGGCGGAGCCAAGGTTTCCAGCAAGCTAGATCTGCTCAGCAACCTGATGAAAAAAGTTGAAGTCCTCGTCATCGGTGGTGCCATGGCCAACACATTTCTGTTTGCCAAGGGCAATGAAGTCGGCAAATCTCTTGTTGAAAAAGATTTGGCCGACACTGCGCGTAAAATCATGGCCGAAGCCGAAGCTGCCAACTGTGCAATCATTCTGCCGGTTGATGCCATCGTGGCGCACGAGTTCAAAGCCCACGCACCCTCGCATGATTATGGCGTGGACGGCATTCCCGCAGACGGCATGATGCTGGATGTGGGCCCAATGTCGGTTGACCTCGTAAAAGCCGCCATCGACAACGCACACACTCTTCTCTGGAACGGCCCCTTCGGTGCCTTTGAAATGCAACCCTTCGACGCTGCCACAGTGGCCGTTGCGCGCTATGCAGCAGCGCGAACGAAAGCTGGAAAACTCGTTACCGTAGCAGGCGGTGGCGATACAGTTTCGGCCTTGAACCACGCGGGCGTAGCAGATGATTTCACTTACATCTCGACAGCAGGCGGTGCCTTTCTGGAATGGCTCGAGGGCAAGGATTTGCCCGGCGTTGCTGCGCTTTTTGTGAAATAGAAAATTGAATTAGCAATGCACATGAACATACGGGCCATGCAATTTAACCTGCTGTTCAAATCACAACGCTTTGCTAAACAGCAGATGTGACCACGCTTTCTGCCACCCGCACCAACGCCACCGTCTATGCGATCCTTATCGCAGCGGCTGGCTGCCATTTAATCAACGATACGCTGCAAGCTGTTATGCTTTCGGTCTATCCCATGTTGAAGCAGAACTATGCCTTAAGCTTCAGCCAAGTTGGCCTTTTGACAATGGTCTATCAGGTCACGGCCTCGATCCTCCAACCCCTGATCGGTCATTATACTGATCGAAAGCCACTGCCCTATATTTTGCCTTTCGGCCCTGTCTTCACGGCGCTCGGCCTCATATTATTGGCTACCGCACATTCCTATCCTGCATTGCTGATTGCAGCCGCGTGCATCGGCATTGGTTCATCCATTTTCCACCCCGATGCCTCACGCGTGTCGCGGCTTGCCTCAGGTGGGCAATATGGCATGGCGCAGAGTCTTTTTCAGGTGGGTGGCAATATTGGTACGTCAATTGGCCCACTTCTGGCGGCGGGCATCGTCTTGCAACGTGGCCAAGCCAGCATTGCTTGGTTTGCAGGCTTAGCCTTAATTTCAATCATCGTCCTGTCAGGGGTGGGCCGCTGGTATTCCACTCACCTCACACAAAAGAACTCCAGTGAAACAATCATCCGACCTGGGCTCGATCAACGCACAGTCAAGCTCTCGCTCGCCATTCTCGTAGCGCTCATGTTTTCAAAATTTGTTTACATGGCCTGCATGCACAGCTTTTATACTTTTTATCTGATCAATAAGTTTGGCGTCACCACACAAACTGCACAGCTTTATCTCTTCGTTCTGCTCGGTGCTGTGGCCATAGGCACATTCGCTGGCGGCCCGATTGGAGATCGCATAGGCCGTAAATCCGTCATCTGGTTTTCGATTCTCGGCACGCTCCCTTTCTCTCTCGCATTGCCACATCTGAACTTATTCTGGACAGTAGCTTGCACAATCCCCATCGGTCTCATCTTGTCATCAGCATTTTCCGCGATGGTCGTTTATGCGCAAGAACTCATGCCCGGTCGCGTCGGCATGATATCGGGCTTGTTCTTCGGCCTCGCCTTTGGTTCGGGTGGCCTGGGTGCAGCTGTGCTTGGCGTCATTGCTGACCGCACCACTCTGCAATTTATTTTTGAGCTTTGCTCCGTGCTACCCGCCATCGGCCTATTGGCGTATTATCTACCCAATACTGAGCAATTGAAATCAAAGCCATAAAGCCCGATACTGCGGCAAATCATTTTTGAGAGTTCTTAATCCACATGTCTGCCCGCTTTTTTCTCGTTGCGCCTAACACACTCCCCCCAACTGATATCATCGCCTGTGCCAAAGCCGCCTGCTCTGCTGGCGATTGCGCCACCATCATTGTTCCCGAATCCGTATCGACAGAAGACGTAGCCGCACTGCAAGAGCTTGGCCTAGCCGTTTTCTTACAAGACGTCGAACCCCGCATTGTCAGCCGCCTGCGCGCTGATGGCTTGCACGTGAATAATATGGAACACGTTATCGTCGATTTACGCATGTCCCTGCCCCGCGATGCCATGGTCGGCATCAATGCTGGCATCTCGCGCCATACGGCTATGGAGGCCTCCGAACAAGGGGCGGATTACGTCGCCTTCAACCAAAAATCCCAAACTACGGGTGAGCCACTGGTGAAATGGTGGAACGACATCGCCGAAATTCCCTGCGTGCCATTCAATGCAATCACCCCCACAGAATTTGCCACAATGTTGCCCCACAACCCAGATTTTATCAGACCATCAGATGATATGTGGCAAAGCCCAGATGCCGCCACCCGCACAATAAAATCATATGGACTAAATCACGAATGATAATTCGCCTCCTCGCCAGCCTCGTCATCGTGTTGTGCCTCAGTGGTGCGGCCAATGCTGACGATGCCACATTTGAAGAGGCTATGTCGCTGTTCAGCGACGGCAACTATGTCGAAGCTAAACCCATCGCTGATGCCTTTGCGGCCAAGGATGATCCTCGCGCTTTCATGATGCTCGGCACCATGTCGCAAAAAGGCTTAGGCGTGGAGGTTGACGCGCCAACTGCAAAACTCTGGTTCCGCAAGGCGGCAGAGAAAGGCAATGTTGACGGCCAGCTCGCATTGGGCATGATGCTGCTTGATGGCACATTGGGTGAACCCAATTTGGCTGATGGCAGCGGTTGGCTCGAAAAGGCCGCAGCCTCAGATAACGTTAAAGCGCTCTATAATCTGGGTTTGTTCCACAGCGGCGTTTACAACAACCCACCAGACTGGAAAAAAGCGTTCGAGCTTTTTCAAATGGCTGCCGACAAAGGCCTGGCCGATGCCCAGTACAATCTTGCACTGCTTTATACCGATGGCCGCGGCGTCGAAAAAAACGCTGTTCAGGCCGCGAACTGGTTTGCCAAAGCAGCAACCCAAGGCATGCCCGATGCAGCGCTTGAATATGGCGTGTTAGTGTTTCGTGGCGAAGGTGTTCAAAAGGATGAGGCATTGGGTGCCAAATGGTTGCTGGTGGCTGCCAAGCATGGCAATGCCGTGGCCCAAAACCGCATGGCTAAACTTTATGCATTGGGCAAAGGCGTTCCCGCTGATGCTGTCGAAGCTGCCAAATGGAACATTCTCGCCAAAGCCGGAGGAAGAGCCGATGCTGAACTCGACGATGCAGCAGACAAATTGGCCCCTTCAATTCTAACAGAAGCTAATGCCCGCGCCGCTGCCTTTAAACCAATGTTAGCTACTACCAAAAACTAGGCAACGTTGCAACGATAACCATAACGATTATAGCAAGAACCAAACTCGCGCCAAGCACATAACGCACATTGTGTCCTGTAACACCACCTCGAGCCTTATCAGTTTCGACAACTGGATTATTCTCAACTTCTTCGTCCATTTACAAAGTTCCTTTTTTAAAAACTACCCACCCAATTGATGCGCTAGCCACAGCCTCCGATCCTTGCTATCCACCCGCAATATAACCGGAGCAAGCCACGTGACCACCTCTATCATGACCCTGATGATCGCCGCCGTTCGCAAAGCCGCCCGTGGCGTACAGCGCGATTTCGGTGAAGTCTCAAGCTTGCAAATCTCAATCAAAGGCCCCGGCGATTTTGTAACAAACGCCGACAAAAAAGCTGAAAAGGTGTTGCGGGAAGAACTGCTCAAGGCCCGTCCGGCATATTCCATTTTAGGTGAAGAAGAAGCCGAGCATAAAGGCACAGATCCAGACCACCGTTTTATCATTGATCCCATCGATGGCACCTTTAACTTTATGCATGCCCTACCCTTCTTCGCCATTACCATTGCACTAGAACGCAAAGGCGAAATTGTGGCGGGTGTAACTTATAACCCGATCACCGATGAATTGTTCCATGCTGAAAAAGGTTCAGGCGCTTTTGTGAACAACAAGCGCATGCGTGTGGCTGGCCGCCGTGAGTTGCACGACAGCTTGGTGGCCACAGGGCTTCCCAATCGCGGCAACAAAGATCACGCCGAACGCCGCTCCGAGATGATCGTTATGCAACTTCGCACCGCTGGTATCCGCGCAATGGGTTCGACTGCACTCGATATGTGCTACATCGCTTGTGGCCGCCTTGATGGCGCCTGGCATGCAAACTTAAAACCATGGGACATGGCCGCTGGTATTTTGATGATCCGTGAAGCCGGTGGCTTTGTGCATGGCCTAAAAGATGAATCAAACCCACTCAATTCGGGTGGCTACATCGCCAGCAACGCCGATCTGCTGCCTCAGATGAAAGCCGCATTGGCTGAAGCGAAAAAACTGCCGACTGCCTAATTAAGCAATATCTGGCAATCTATTTGCGACGTCGCGAAGCTTTGGGATAAAACTGTGCCATGCTTCGCACCTTAAGCCTGCTTGTCATCAGCCTGTTTTGCGCAACCGAACTTCGCGCCGAGCAACCCATACGCTTTGGCTATCACCTGCACACGTGGCCAGAAACAGGCTTCAATCAGTTTTCCCAAATCTTGGGCGCAGCTGCGATCACCGGCAGCAAAGCGGCACGCATCGATACCAACTGGGCCAATTTTCAAACGGCACCCAAAGTAAAATTCAATCCGCAATCCACAAAACTCAAACCGTCAGCCTACAATCAATACCTAGGTGAACGTGGCTATGGTAAAAATGGTACAAACCTTTTCGAGGCTTATCAAGCTCTGCACCAAACATATGCTGCGCACCAAAAACCAATTTTCAATTTTGGTGTGATCCCAGTTTGGGCGCAGCAGCCAGCATCCAATTTCACAAATTGGAAATCCGGAATCAACCAAGAATTCAGCTTTCACCCAAGCAAGGAGCAAATCGCCTTTTTGGTTGAAAACTCACTGTCAAACACAGATGATGTCGGTCAATTCCTTGCCGACTTGATCGTCTATATTTCCAAACAACCCGGCGGCAAAGCAACCTTGGAAAACATCGGCGGATGGGAAATTTTCAACGAGGTCGGCGGCATTTATGGCAACGGAATTCCACCTGAAGCTGGCAGCAATGAAGCATCAGAGGCATGGCCCAGATTGCCCTACACAGAATATCTGTCGACCGTCGATAATGCGTTGGCGCGCGTGCGTAGCGCTTATAATTCAATAGGCTTGAAGAATGGACCACCCATAATTGCGCCTCCCGTTGGTGGCACATACAACCCCGCCTTTTGGCGAGCCATAGCCGATTATAAACCTCAAAACGCGATGAGCAAAAATGCTGCGGGCCACTTGGACTTGGATCAAATCGGCTTGCACCCTTATGGTATAAATGTCCAAGCATGGCTCGAACC
>JAYWEV010000209.1:0-3822 GCA_043779145.1 Aestuariivirga sp.
AGCTAACTACATCATCAAATCTTCACCGATGATGACTGTTCGCGCATTGATGAATAATTCCATTGTCATTCTCGAAACGCAAGATTGCCACACGTTGTATCAGCGCTTCAGCAACGCCCCCGAAATTGTCGAAAGCCTGTTAGCGCGTTCAGATCTGCCGCTTGATATTCGCATCACGCAGGCCAAGCGTGCTGCCAGTCGGATGCGCCAGCTTATGGCTGAGCGGGGCTGGGTGCCAGCGAATGATGCAACTGAACTTGTGTCAGACGCAGAAGACAACGCCATCCTTCGGGTTTTGTCGGAAGCTGATTTGAATGAGCGCGCCGGAGCAACTCAATATCTGGCTCAGCAAAATATGTTGACGCCAGCATTGATTGTGCGCGCCGCTGCCACGGGCCAAATGCGCGTTGTTGAAGCAGCATTGGCTCATCTTTCAGGCATTTCGCAAACACGCGCTGCTGAACAGATGTATTCACGCACCACTCTTGGATTTAAATCTATTTTCAAGCGATCAGGGTTGCCTGCCGCTTGCTTTGGTGTTTTGAAAGCGGCCTGTGATGTGGTTGCCGATGCTAAAGATGAAGGCCTTCCACTGGAAACCGAAGAGTTTGGTCGCCGTGTTTTAGAAGCGTTAATGACGCGTTATGAGCAGATGAACTCTACTGATCGTGCCAAGCAGATTGAATATCTTGGGCGCTATGGTTCTGAGCGTGTGCGCAAGATTGCCAAGCGCTTGAAAGCCGACATGGTACGCGCTGCCTAAAACTTAAACTGCTCATTCAACACGCGCTCGGCCAAGCTGTGGCCGGGGTCGAACATTAATTTAACGTTGCGCTTTTTATCTTCAGCAATTTCCACTGTCGCAACGTTTCGAACTTCAATATGATCGGCCACAGCTGCAACGGGCCGCTTATCTGATTCAAGCACTGTGATTTTTACTTTGGCATTGTGTGGCAAGATTGCGCCACGCCAGCGTCTGGGGCGAAATGCGCTTATTGGGGTGAGTGCCAGCAAGGGTGAACTGATCGGTAGAATTGGTCCGTGAACTGACAAATTATATGCCGTGCTGCCAACCGGTGTTGCCACCAACAAACCGTCGCAAATTAATTCATCGAGCCTCGTCTGATCGTCGATTGTAATATGGAGCTTTGCAGCTTGGCTGCGTTGGCGCAGCAGTGAAACTTCATTGAACGCCAGGCCTTGATGGGTTTTTCCGTCATGTCCAATCGCCGTCATTTTCAAAGGGCAGATGCTGGTGAGTTCGGCTTCATGCAATCGTTCCAGTAATTTTTTATCTGAATAATCATTCATCAAAAAACCAACTGATCCACGATTCATGCCGTAGATCGGAAGACCTGAAGACATGAACTTGTGAAGCGCTTGCAACATCAGGCCATCGCCGCCTAGTGCCACCACAGCATCAGCGGAAGCAGGGTCTGCATTACCGTGCAACTTTGCGAGCCTTGCCAATGCTTTGCGGGCTTCGGGCGCTTCTGAGGCGAAAAAGGCGATGCGGTTGTATTTCATGCCGTTATTTGTTCATTGACAGTCTATGGTTGTCGATACATTGATTCAAATACGTTACCATTGCTTGAAGGCTTGTCCACCAAAGATGCGAAGTCTGGTTGTTTGTTCTACTTGTAAATTTTCTGCTGAAGCGAAACACGCTCCCGATGGGCGCACCGGTGGAGAGATTTTGATTGCGGCCATGCATGATGTTTTGGCTGAGCAGGAGCGCAATGACGTTTCGGTTCAGACTCAGATTTGCTTGTGGAATTGCACAAGACCTTGCAGCGTGGTGATGCGCGATGACGAACGCTTTTCTTATGTGACGGGCGGCAACGAACCAACCAAAGCGCAAGCCGAAGCGATCTTGCAGTGGTTCGATGCCCATGGCGCAACCGAGACTGGTGAGGTTCCCTTCAAACAATGGCCGCAAGCGATGCGTGGGCATTTCATCGCACGCATGCCACCGGTGAAGATATGAGTGTATCTTTGATATTAGGCGGTGCGCGTAGCGGCAAAAGCCGAATGGCAGAATCTTTGGCATTCGGTAAAAAATACTATATCGCAACGGCTCAAGCTTTTGATGACGAAATGCGCTCCCGCATAGCTGCCCATAAGCGCCAACGTGGCGTTGGATGGATTACGCATGAAGTGCCTTTTGACTTGGTCAATATTCTCAAAGATCTTGATGCCGACAATCATTTTATTTTGGTCGACTGCCTCACGCTTTGGCTTTCTAATTTGTTACTGGCTGAGGCGGACTGCGCCGAGATGGTTGGCGAATTAATTGACCACTTGAAAACTTCTAAAGCAACTGTGGTTATTGTTTCGAATGAGGTTGGGCTTGGTGTTGTGCCCGATAATAAATTGGGGCGAGCCTTCAGAGATATCCAAGGCATTGCCAATCAAGGTATTGCGGCGATTGCGAACCAAGTAGTGTTTATGGCTGCTGGTTTGCCGTTAGTCCTTAAAGGACCAATGCCAAAGCCGCCGCAGCTGCCAGCAGAATAAGCAAAGCGCGGTCATAAAGCTCAAGCCCTTTATCGATATCGGTGGCGGTCATCTGGCGGCGGCCGTCGCCCATATAGGCGAGTTGAACAGTTTCCCCATCGTAGTTGCGGGGGCCTCCGAACTTTAAGTCTAACGCACCTGCCATTGCTGACTCAGGCCATCCGGCATTGGGCGATTGGTGCTTGCCTGCATCGCGCCACATTGCGTTCAGCGCTGCCTGCGCACGCGTCTTAGATTTCAGCCATGCAGCCCCGGCAAAGAGCAAACCAGTCAGGCGCGAAGCTGGCAAATTCACCAAATCATCGAGCTTGGCCGCCGCCCAGCCGAAGTGCAGATATTTCTCCGACTTATGACCGATCATTGAATCAGCTGTATTGATTGCTTTGTAAACAACAATGCCGGGAAGGCCTGCAATGGCAAACCAGAATATTGGTGCTGTAATGCCATCGGCGGTATTTTCTGCCAAACTTTCAAGCGCTGCTTTAGCAACGCCACTCTCGTCTAAAGTGCTTGGATCACGGCCCACAATTTTTGCCACTTCCTTGCGTGCTGAAACAATTGATTGGGGCAGGGTGCGGGCCACGGCGGTTACATGATCACGGAGTGATTTTTGTGCGATGAAAGCCGTTGCCAGCAGTGTATTAATGATCCAACCATAGTGAAACGACAGCAATAGTTTTTCTATGAGAAATGCTGGAACACCAACCGCTAAACATAGTGCGGCCACTGCGAAGATCCCGTGATTGCGTTGGTCATTAGGTTCATTATCAGGATCGTTTAAGCCTTCATCGAGATAGGCGATCAGTTTGCCGATCCATTCAACAGGGTGGCCGATGGCGCGTTGAAGGCTCTGTGGGTAGCCAATAAAATATTCGATCACCAAAGCGAATGCCGCCATTACAAGATGGTTCATGAAACAGCTCCGGCAAGGTTGAGAATTTTATCGAGATCGAGGTAGGTTTCGAGATGGGCTGCGAGCTCATCCAAAGTCTGCTCGATAGTTTGGTCGAAGGCAAAGTTTGAAACATTCACGCCAAGTGATTTGAGGAAGGCATGGCGGAAACCATCGGCGACAAAACATCCGTGGAGATAAGTGCCCGTGACCAACATATCGGGGCTGGAAGCGCCTTCAGGGCCGTCGGCAGTTTGAGCAAATAGTCGCGCGCAATCTGGGCCGGTGGTTTTGCCCAAATGGATTTCATAGGCAGTGATGAGTTGCCCGCTGAGGGCGTGCATGGCTGAAGTTTCCGTTACGGTTTTATCAGCGAGCAGCGTGGTTTCAACATCAAGCAGGCCAAGGCCCTC
>JAYWEV010000210.1:0-25637 GCA_043779145.1 Aestuariivirga sp.
GCATCATGTCGACGGTGCGGGCAACACGTGCTGCAAGTGAAGAGGACCTGCTGAAATCAGGATTGAAGCGACTCGACTCTTTGTTGTCGGAAGGCGTGACCACAGTCGAAATCAAGTCAGGATACGGTCTCGATGTGGAGACAGAAGTCAAAATGCTGCGGGTTGCTCGCAAACTTGAAAACCAGCGAGCCGCTACTATCAAAACCACATTCCTCGGCGCCCACACCTTCCCTGCTGAATATAAAGAAAACCACCAAGAGTATCTGAATATCGTTTGCAAACAGGCGCTTCCATTGGCTTTTAAAGAAGGTTTGGTGGATGCTGTTGATGCATTTTGTGAGGGCATTGCCTTTTCGGTTGAGGAAACGGAAGCAGTTTTTACAGCAGCCAAAAAGCTAAACTTACCTGTGAAGTTACACGCTGAACAGCTCTCAAATCTCGGCGGAGCCAAGCTCGCTGCAAAATACGGCGCTCTCTCCGTCGATCATATTGAATACCTCGATGACGAAGGTGTCGAGGCGATTCAAAACTCGGGAACCGTAGCAGTTCTGCTGCCTGGCGCCTTCTACTATCTGCGCGAAAAGCAGGCCCCTCCCGTTGCTGCATTGCGTTCCCGTAAAGTTGCTATTGCCATTGCAACTGATCTCAACCCAGGATCATCGCCCGTTCACTCTTTACTCTCAACCATGAACATGGCCTGCGTTTTGTTTGGCCTCACACCGGAAGAAGCTCTGCTTGGCGTAACGAAAAACGCCGCCAAGGCTCTGGGCCTCGCCGATCGTGGTGAGATCAAAGTTGGTCTTCGCGCTGATCTCGCCTTCTGGGATGTCGAGCGCCCAGGCGACCTCGCCTATCCGCTGGGCTTCAATCCAATTGCTGCAATTATGCAAAACGGCCAATTCTCGAAGGCCTTCGCATGAACGAAGCACAACCGCTTTACGCCCGTGTGAAAGATCACATCCTTGCTCAAATTCGCTCAGGTGTTTTGGCTGCTGGAAAACGTGTGCCGTCGGAAAACGA
This sequence comes from Aestuariivirga sp., assembly GCA_043779145.1. Lineage (GTDB taxonomy): Bacteria > Pseudomonadota > Alphaproteobacteria > Rhizobiales > Aestuariivirgaceae > Aestuariivirga. The sequence continues at coordinate 1,021 of JAYWEV010000210.1, forward strand.
ACTCGTTACACAATTTTCGATCAGCCGCATGACCGCCAACCGTGCCTTGCGGGAACTCACTGCTGACGGCTTCCTCGCTCGCGTTCCGGGTGTGGGCACATTCGTGCGCGAAGTAACGCCACGCACCAGCTTGATCGAACTTAGAAACATCGCAGATGAAATTGCCGCTCGCGGCCATCGTTATTCTTCGCGGATTGAAGATTTGCGGGAGATCACAGCTACCCCAAACCTAATCGAAGACTTCGAACTGAAATCGGCAACGCCACTTTTCCACATTGCAATCGTGCATGAAGAAAATGGCATGCCCGTCCAATTTGAAGATCGTTACGTCAACCCCTTCAGTGCGCCCAATTTCTTAAAGCAAAATTTTGCAGAACAAACGCCAACGGCTTATCTCCTCAGCCTGCTTCCCGCTGATGAACTTGAACACAATGTCGAAGCCATTCTGCCAGATGCCAATCAACAGCGCCGTTTGAAGATCACCAGCACGGAACCCTGCCTCTCGCTCCACCGCCGCACATGGTCGGGTGGACATGTCGTCACCTCTGCAACACTCATCTATCCCGCCAGCCGCTATGCGCTTTATTCACGTTATCAAACGACGAGTAAAAACCAATGAACACACGCCGCGATAACTCCCGCCACATTGAAGCCGCCACTGGCACAAAACTGAGTGCTAAATCCTGGCTCACCGAAGCACCGCTCAGAATGTTGATGAACAATCTCGACCCTCGCGTGGCCGAGCGTCCAGAAGAACTGGTGGTCTATGGCGGCATCGGCAGGGCAGCACGCAATTGGGAAGCCTACGATCGAATCGTCGCCTCGCTCAAATCCCTTGAAGACGATGAAACACTGCTCGTACAATCGGGCAAACCGGTCGGCATTTTTCGTACCCATAAGGATGCGCCGCGGGTGTTGATCGCCAACTCAAACCTCGTTCCGCATTGGGGCACATGGGAGAAATTCCATGAACTCGACCGCAAAGGCCTGATGATGTACGGCCAGATGACGGCGGGATCTTGGATATACATCGGCACCCAAGGCATCGTGCAAGGTACTTATGAAACCTTCGCCGAAGTGGGCCGCAAACATTATGGTGGCGATCTTAAAGGCAAATGGTTTCTAACCGCAGGCCTAGGCGGCATGGGTGGCGCGCAACCATTGGCCGCTGTGATGGCTGGCGCATCAATGATTGCCATTGAATGCCAACCATCCAGAATCGAAATGCGCCTCAAAACGCGTTACCTCGATTTCCAAGCGCCAACAATTGAAGACGCTTTGAAAATGATCAAGGCCTCGCCCAAACCCATCTCAGTCGGCGTGCTCGGCAATGCTGCTGAAATTCTGCCAGATATGGTGATGCGCAAAATTCTGCCCGATGCTGTGACTGACCAAACATCCGCCCATGATCCCATCAACGGCTATCTGCCCATCGGCTGGACATTAGCCGAGTGGGAAGACAAACGCACCAGAGATCCAGAGGCCGTGAAAGCCGCTTCTATGGCTTCGATGAAAATCCATGTGCAAGCCATGCTCGATATGCAAAAGCTCGGCGTGCCCACTTTGGACTATGGCAATAACATCCGCCAAATGGCGCTTGAAATGGGCCTCAAAAACGCCTTCGATTTCCCGGGCTTTGTGCCAGCCTACATTCGACCCCTGTTCTGCCGTGGCATCGGCCCGTTCCGGTGGGCGGCTCTCTCTGGCAACCCTGAAGACATTTACAAAACTGACCAACGCGTCAAAGAACTGATCCCCGATGATAAGCATTTGCATAATTGGCTGGATATGGCACGTGAACGGATAGCCTTCCAAGGCCTGCCCGCCCGCATCTGTTGGGTGGGCCTCGGCCAACGCCACAGGCTGGGCTTGGCGTTTAATGAAATGGTAAAAAATGGCGAGCTTGAAGCCCCCATCGTCATCGGCCGCGATCATCTGGACTCCGGCTCTGTTGCTTCGCCCAACCGTGAAACCGAGGCGATGTTAGATGGCTCTGACGCCGTGTCCGACTGGCCGTTACTCAACGCGCTGCTCAACACAGCCAGCGGTGCAACTTGGGTTTCAATCCACCATGGCGGCGGCGTGGGCATCGGCTATTCGCAACATGCCGGCATGGTGATCGTGGCAGATGGCACCGATGATGCAGCAAGGCGCTTGCGCAACGTGCTCTGGAACGACCCCGCAACTGGTGTGATGCGCCACGCCGATGCGGGGTATGACATCGCAGTGGAATGCGCCAAAGAGCAAGGATTGAAACTGCCGGGGGTCACCATTTAAAACCTACCCCAGCAACGACACTACAAAAGCGCCAAGCCCACCCATCACAAAAGACACAAACAGATTTAGCACATTGGCCAAGGTTGAGCCTGATCTGCGGCCAGCGAACTTGCGACGTGTGGCGGATTTTGAAAACTTGAGTTCAATTGCAGCGGTGATGGTTGCCGCAAGCAGCGTGAACAAAAGTGTGATCATCGCAGCGCTTGGAGATTTGATGATGAGCAATAGCGGAATGATGATCATCAACGGGCCGCCCATAATTAACACCGCCAATAATTTCCAATGCAAAATTTGCTTTGGAGTGCGCGGTGATACGGCCAGAAGATCAGGCGCGTCCTCGCCTGTGATAGCCAAGCCCGTTATATCGCCAATCAGTTTTGCAGATCCAAACACACTCAAAAAAGTGGCACCCGGAATCAGCAGAAAAAGATTGGTCACCTTGCCTAAACCCAGCATGAGCGGGATGAAAAAAATCAACTGGAGCAGCAGATTAAAAATCAATGCGGGGTCACGCATCAACAATAACATTTCTTTTCCAACGATCACGCGTCCAAAATTATTATTAAAATGCTGTGCAATATTTTGATTTTTATTTTTGCGTGGTGAAACTTGGTTTCCTGCAGTTTGAAAACTTTTCATAAAAATATTTTGCAAGGCCCCGGTTGTGAAAACAAATATTGCTGCAGCGCCCACAACAATGAGGCTCGATGCCAAAGGATCTCCAAAGCCAGCCTTGCCGGGCAAGCTACTGATGCCGGTGGCCCCGATGCCGTTGTTGACGCACCAGTCATACAAGCTTTGAAACCCCGTCTTGTTGCCGCTGCCCACATGCAGAGCCAATTGCGAAACTATAAATATTGAGGCCGCCATAATCGCTGCCAGAATTTGAATGACTTTCCGCGCCACTGTTGGGCCAAGACTCCGCACCATAAGCAAAGTGAGACCAAGGCCAACACAAGTTGCAAAAATTGCAATTGCTATAAACAGAACCGGCAAACCCAAAAGATTGGGATTTTTTAAAAGCGCAATGGGGATCAGCAATGGGAAAATAAAAACCACGTTGAACGCGAGCATGGACATGGAAATTCCAGCCAGCTTGGCCATCATAACCCGCTGCGGCGATACGGGCGACGTGAGCAACAGTTCTAAATCGCCTTGCTCATAGAGCGTATGCTGCGTTGCGCGCATTGCTCCGCTCAAGTTAAAAGTGAACGCGGCAAACGAACCGATCAAAATCATGATATAGAAATAGGGGGTGGGTTCAATTTTCTCGTCAATGCCATTTGCAGCAAACCAAAAGCCAACTGCGATATAGGCTGCCATTAAAACGCTCAGAATTATGCTCGCGCGAAGCGAGAACTCCAGCGCGCGCCAATTGAGGCGCACCTCATGCGCCAACAACCACAAAAACGATACGGCGTGATTTTTTGCGTTCATTATTCAGGCTTCGTCAAGCGAATGAACATATCTTCGAGCGTCGCATCACCTTTACCACCCATTGCCCGCAATTCTTGCAATGTGCCTTCGGTCAAAAGCTTGCCACCAGAAATGATGCCGATGCGGTCGGCCAGACGTTCGGCCACTTCGAGAATATGCGTGGTGATGATAACTGTAGCCCCCGCATCCACCTGCGCGCGAAGTGCATCCTTTACCGTGCGCGCCATCGTGGCATCAAGACCTGTGAGCGGCTCATCAAGGATCAGCAGTTTCGGTTTATGAATTAAAGCGCCAGCCAAAGCGACCTTCTGTTTCATGCCGCGTGAAAAACCTTCGCAGCGTGAATTTCGAACATCCCAGAGCTCGAGCCATTTCAAAAGACTTTCTGCCTCCGTTGCAGCCACCTTCGCGTCAATGCTCCACAGCCCTGCGATGAAGGCCAGATATTCAGCAGGTGTGAGTTTATCATAAAGCATCGGATCATCTGGCAACCACGCCGTGATCGCTTTGGCTGCTTGTGGATTTTTGGAAATATCATTCCCATAAATTTGAACGGTGCCGGCATCAGCTTTCAGCAACCCCACCACGATCCGCAATGTTGTGGTTTTGCCAGCACCATTGGGCCCGAGCAACGCATAAAGCTGCCCTTGCGGGATGGTCAGCGAGAGATCTTGAAGAACAACCTTATCAAAAGATTTGGAGAGATTCGAAATCTGAAGTGCAATCGCATCAGCCATGCAATGTTTTCCCGGTGCGGCATAGTCATAGCTATTGGCCAAGATGAAATCAAACGACGGCGATGAGTACCTCTCATCCCACCGCTACTCAAGCTGTTACCTGCAAATATCTTTTATGCCTAAGATTTCTGAAAAGCAAAACGCCGTGTTTCCCCACCCAACCCGTCATCCCGGCCCACCCGTTATCCCGCCCAACCCGTCATCCCGGCGAAGGCCGCGATTGGGTTTTTTAGGAGCACCGCTGGTTTTTAGCCCAGCCCCGGCCTTCGCCGGGGAGACGGTATTAGATCGTCTAAATAACCAATTGAATCGTTTTCAGAATAGAAACCAAATTCATTATTCCATTAAAAAATAAAAACCTAAAATAGAAATAAAGCTTGACACCGTACGGTGCATCCCCTATATCTGGCTAGTCTCCACAATTGGGTCGCCCCTCCTGGAACACCCCCTCACCAACAACAGTCTTGAGCCCATCAGGAAGACGACGTTGGGGAGGATTGGAGTTGACAGAATTTTTTAGATTATTTTATATACCTCATGCAATGGAGTTGCAATCTGACTTCGTAATCGAGTTCATTGTTGAAGGATTGATGTCAACGGATGAGCTACGGCTCACTTAGCATTTGCGTGCATTCGGCAATCACATACTCGGGGACACTTTCAAATTTGTGCGGATTGAGTTGCATAACGTACTCATTCTCGATGTGGTAAGACTCATTAATAAACTTTGCGATGACGTGGTTATCATGCTTGCCACTTATTATGCGAAAGAGTTGAATCTTTTCATACCCAACGTCCGTTGCGAAGAACTTTTCTTCCATAATTGTATTGTCGTTCACTTGTCTAACCAGCGAATCGTAGTCAAAGTCTGCAATCCGTTTTTTGATGTCAGCTTCTGCCCTGGATTTTTCAGCAAGTGTCATATCGCGATTTTTTATTTTGATTGTCGGGATAGTTCTCTTTTTAAATAAGCTCGCGAGCAGATTGTACTCAAGACCAACATCATCGATGATCTCAAAATGCCGTCGTAAATATATAGCCTTCACAACATCATCTGCGCTAGAGGCAATGATTTGATTGCAGATATTTGCAAAGGTTTGAATGTCCGCGCTTTTAATCTGTGTTTCTTTTATCTCACCTCCTCTTGAAGAAAGGAATGCCGCTGAAGGGAGTGAACCCTGGAATACTTCTGCTGTACTCTTGATCACATCGATTACAGGCTCGATATCATGGGTTAGCATGAGTGTTGTCCGCCCTTGAAGACTTGCTTTGCCGCGAAAAAGTTCATGCAGGATTGCGAATTTTTTGTTTTTGTCAAAGGACGAAATCGGATCGTCAAGGACGATTAAGTCAGGGTTCTCGCTAAAAACTTGATGCATGAAAAGAACAAGTGCGAAGGCATTTTTTTCACCGTAGCTCAGGTGCTTTGATGCAGAATCAACGTGCCCAACCAAGTCCTTGTGTATAAGTTTCATTTTATAGGAATCAGGTTCAGGAATAATGACTACTGAATACTTGTAGCCAGCTGATTTCAAGAAGTTGTTAATGCTGTCTTGGTTTTCCTCTATGGTCTTTTTGATTTTTGCTTTGTGCTTGTTAATGCTGCCTTTCAAGTTTCCAACTTGCTTCATCAGCGCTTCCAGTTGTTCGTTGATTGGATCTGTTACCTTTCTTGTTTCTTCGGAGTCGAGATCGTCAATCATTCCAAGATCAATCTTAAGGCGTTGTACATTGTCATCGATCAGGTCGACGTCTCGCAGGGAAAAGAATGAGATTGTACGAAGACCTTCCAATTGTTCTACAAGTGACTCAATGCCCGACTTGAGTCCGCTCAGAAAGCTTTTTTCTGGTGCCGTCAATTCCAGTTTGGCTTTGGTGATTTTACCAAGGTTCGTTTTACATTTGGGGCTAAAATACTTTCCTAAACGCTCGATTACTGCTTTAAGAGTGTTAAGGTGCGCTACAGCGGTTGGATCGTACTCTTTTGCCACGGCAAGCGCGGTGTCTTTTTGCGTCCTTTCGGGCAACGCGGTTGCGCAGTACGGACAGGTATCTCCAAGCTCTAAGAACTCATTTCCTTTGATCTGCCACCCTATCCATTTTGATGGATTTTGACTCTTTATGAAGGCTTCAAATGGCTTCAACGAAGCTGGTATATTTTCGATCTTGTTGCCCGACCCATAAGCTTTGAGTAACTTACTTGACTTTGGAATCGACCCGTCCTTATTGGAAGTTCCAAAAGCATCTCGAAGTTCCTTTAAGTCTTTTGTAGTTTGCTCAATCTCGGCGCTGTCATTAAATGCTTTCTTGATTCCCGCAAAAAGCAATTCAATTTCTTTCATTGCTTTGACGTATTCCGGTGTTTTAATAAAGATATCGAAGCTATTCTTCACAACTTCATCTTGTTGGAAGGCAAATTGGTTGACGTAGTCTTCGTCAAATACCAGTGCCGACTTTAAGTCCTGAATGCCATCCACTTTCGACGGATTAGCAACCGTCTTTCCCCGATTCTTGAAGGGAGTAAGTGCTTCCAACGATCCATCATTTCTAGCTTGGCTGACGATGGCTTTTGCAATTGTGCTCTTTCCAAGTCCATTTGACCCATACTTGATGTTCAGGCTACCTTTTTCAATGCAGATAATTGCGCTGTCAATGCTGTTGCAGTTCTCAATAGTTACTTGGTAGGTTGCCATTGTGCCCTCAATTAAATTTAAAAATATGCATACAGTGTTTCAGTGATTGTGGCACCAAAAGATTTTCAGAAATTTGTTTGCTCATTCTTCAATTCCTTTTGATTTGCAAAACCAAATCACGAAAATAGGTTTTGCTAGAAAGTGAAATTGGAAATAGTATCCCAGCGTTATGGTGACAGTGCATTTAATTACATTACAATCCGCACACTGATTATTTTAATTTCCCAATGAAAACCTCCCTCTCTTGCTTGTTTCACTTTCGTGAAACAAGCTGCTCTCTCCCGCGAGGGGAGAGAGTTGGATTGGGGGTTGGTTGGGTTGTTGGTTGCGGTTGGTGCGATGGGGTTGGTGCGATGGGGTTGGTTGCTGCGGTGGCTTGGACATAAAGTTGGGTGTTTGGCTGGGCATGGATGACGGCAGGTGTTGCTGAACGCTAGGGCCCCCTCCCGTCACGCTGAAGGGCGTGACACCCTCGCCTGAAGTGGGGGCGGGATGACTGGCGCATCACTCGCAACCATGCTGATATGGTTTTATGAAACCACTCTCCAACATCAAAATCCTCGATTTCACCCGTGTGCTGTCTGGCCCTTATTGCACGGCGTTGCTGGCTGATATTGGCGCGGATGTGATTAAGGTGGAACCGCCGCAGGGCGATGACTATCGGCACATTGGGCCGTTTCTGGAGGATGGATCGAGTTCGCTGTTTGAGACGGTGAACCGTGGCAAGCGCTCGCTTATGCTTGATCTCAGCTTAGATGCTGATCGCGACGTGGCTTTGAAGCTGGCGGCCGACGCCGATGTGGTGGTTGAAAATTTTAGGCCTGGTGTGGCGACGAAATTGGGCATTGGTTTTAAGGCACTTTCTATCATCAACCCCAAACTCATTTACGCATCAATCTCTGGTTTTGGTCAGACGGGGCCCATGGCGCTAAGGCCTGCCTATGACATCATCGTGCAAGCGATGAGCGGCATCATGTCGGTGACGGGAGAGGCCGATGGCCCACCCACTTTGATTGGCGAGTCGGTGGCCGATGTTGTCTCCGGCCTCTTTGCATCTTGGGCGATTATGGCGGCCCTCAACCAGCGCCACACCACAGGTCTCGGCCAGCATTTGGATGTGAGCATGCTCAGCAGCATGCTGGCCTTGCAGCCGCTGGTGGCCGCGCGTTTGTTCGCATCCGGCGAGGCACCAAAGCGCGTGGGCAACAGGCACCCGATCTCGGCCCCCTTTGGCGCATTCAAGGCGCGAGACGGCATGTTTATGCTGGCGGTGTTGAATGATAAACTGATGAGGGTTTTGGCTGCGGTGATTGACGAGCCTTTGCTTATGTCTAATCCGCAATTTGCAACTGATGAATTGCGCTTTCACAATGAGGGGGCTTTGCGGGCCTATATCGAAAACTGGTCGGGCGGGCGCACGGCACATGAGGCGGTTGAGCTTCTGTTGGCTGCTGGCGTGCCCGCTGCTGAAGTGCTGGATGCAAAGCAGGCCAACGCACTGGTTGGGAATACGAGGCCTCAAGGCCAGCCTGTACTTTTCTCAGGTGTTGTGAACGCGCCGCTTGCGCCAGCACCAACACTGGATGAACATGGAACATCAATTCGTGAACTTAGCTGGAAGAAATTATGACTCGTTTTAATGCCGAACTTTTCGACGCGTCTGTGGTGGGTTCCATTACCGATTTTTGTAAAAATGTAATCGGGCCTGAGGCTCGCAATACCGACCAACAAGCACGCTCATCCAACTTCCACCGCAAGGCTTTAAACGAGATGGGCATCATGGGGCTGAACTTGCCATCCGAATATGGAGGCATGGGACTGGATGCATTTACGTTTTTGGAATCGATGGCGACGATCTCTGGAACCTGCGCTTCCACAGGATCAATGATATCGGCGCATTTCTTGGCAAGTGACTCAATCAAGTTTGGTGGCAGCGAAGAACAACGCCGAAAATATTTGCCACTGCTGGCATCAGGCCAAGCCCTCGGCGCATTTGCATTGACTGAACCAACGGCAGGTTCCGATCCTGCCAGCATGTCAACCAAGGCGGTGCGTGACGGCGATTTCTATCACATCAAAGGTACCAAACATTTCATCTCCAATGCGGGCTTTGCTGATTTGTTAGTGGTCTATGCCTCCACCAATCCAAGCGCTGGTGGCAAAGGCATTTCGGCATTTGTGGTCGAAAAGAAAAATGGGGGCGTGACACTCGGCAAGGCCGAATCCACCATGGGCCTTCGCGGTGCGCATGCCTTTGAATTTTCAATTGATACAAAAGTGCCGGTGGCAAATATATTAGGCGAGGAAGGCTCAGGATTTCGAACGGCGATGAAAACTTTGGACGCGGGCCGCATCGATATCGCCATGTGCTCAGTGGGCATCGCCGAGGCCGCTTATGCCGCCGCACGCGAATGGATGAAGACACGCAAGATGGGCGGCGTGAACATTTCCAGCTATCAGGGCCTGCAATGGATGCTGGCTGATATGGCAACCGACATCGCCGCTGCGCGGGGACTATGCTTGGCCACGATCCACAAACGCGTGAAGGGCGAACGCTATTCATTGGAAGCATCGATGGCCAAACTCTTTGCGTCTGAAATGGCAGGCCGCGTGACTGACACGGCGCTGCAAATCCACGGCGGCTATGGCTTTACGCAAAGCTATGATGTGGAACGCTATGTGCGCGATGCCCGCATCATGCGCATCTATGAAGGCACGTCTGAGATCCAGCGAAACATCATTTCGCGGGCATTATTGGCAGATTAAAGTTCAGCGGCGATGGCGTGCGCTGCAGCGAATGTTGCGATCTCATATTCGGGACTAAGGAAGACGGGCCAGCTCGACAATTTCACAATCACCATCTCATGTGCAAAATCAACGTATATCCATTGGCCGAACACACCCCGCGCCATGAGATTGCGTGACTTTGCATCTTCTATCCACCATTTGTTGTGATAAGCACCTTGCGGCAACGAGATATTATAAGGTTCTGGAAAAATTTCATGATTGCCGTTGCGCGTCGTTTCAACCCAGTTACTTGGCACGATGCCCGCACCACCCGACAACACCATCTGCCCAAATCGTCCATAATCGCGCAAACTTGCATTAAAACCACCATCAGCAATGGCATAACCCGCGCGGTCAACAGTAAAGCATCCATTCTGTTCCACGCCGAGTTTCTGCCACAGTTCTTCTGAAATAATTTGCGGCAAGCGCTTACCCGTCACGCGTTCCATGGCAAACGCCAGCACATCAGTTTCAATTGAACGATATTCAAACGCAGCACCATGAGGCCTGATCTTTTCTTTCAGACCAATAATCTGCTCCCAAATATGCGTGGGCCATTTGAGGCTGGGATCACCGCCGGGCGGAATGGGTTTCCAACCTGACGCCACATCGAGCTGTCCGATATCGGAATGCGGATCAGTGTAACTCTCATCGAACCTCACACCTGTGGTCATGTCTAACACATGCTGGAGCGTGGCCCCCGCCCATCCGGAGTGACGTAGTTCCGGCAAATAGAGCGAAATTTGTTGTTTGGGATCAAGATCGCCGCGCTCAATCAATATGCCAGCCGCCATACCCACCACCGATTTTGCCACTGATTGCGAGAGGTGTAGCGAATGCGGCGTCATGGTTCCAAAGTAGCGCTCGTAGACAACCGCACCACCATGCATGACAAGAAGCCCGTCTGTGTAGGTTTCATCCAGAAATGCAGATAAAGAAGTAGGAGCACCATCCAAACTCTTCACACTCAGGCCATCGAGATTTTTTTCGCGCCGCTCCAGCTGGCGCACTGGCCCATCACCGCGCCACACTTCAACCGTGGGCACCACTTCGCGCATATGATGAAACGACCAGCGGTTCCAAGGTGCTCGGTCCCAATCCATGGGCGGCAGAGGATTTGTGGGGGATGGAATGTTGTTCATTTTTTTGACCTGTTTTAGCGGCTATTGCCTCTAGTCTTAGCCGATAATCGAAAACTTCAACACCGTCAAAAAATAGGCCCCTGTCTCATGCTTTTTAGCGCCTGTTACCTCATGGTGCATCGGGTAGAACCGCCAAAGTTTGGCCCGGGGTTGCTTTGTTCAAAGCGTTACGAAAATCCTAACTAAAACTTGCGGTCATGTTGCAACACAATCAGGACGATCGGGTGAGCGGTCTCCGTCGCAACCAGACATTACAAATAAAAAAGCCCCGCTCAGTTAGAAGCGGGACTTTCAAAATAATCGAAAATTACTTTTTCAAATTCGTCCAGATCTTGTTGTAAATCTCAACCACTTCTGGTGGGCAAGGCGGTACAAATTCTGGAACGGGCGCACTTGCCGGGCGATTAATTTCCGGTGAATTCTTGAACGCGTCTGGCAACGAAGCCAATCCGCCAACAATGCCGTTATCATAACCAGCAAAGTCAGAAGCAAGTGCTGCGTTTGCAGGATCCATCATAAAGTTTTGGAAGGCTTTTGCATTGTCCATGTTCTTGGCACCCTTGAGCACAGCCACATTGTCCATCCAGCCTTCAATGCCTTCTTTGGTGTAGGCAAATGTAGCGCCTGGCAACACTTTGCGAACGCGGTAGGAGTCACCGTTCCAGTCTTGCGAAACAACAACATCACCTGATGTCATCTTTGCCAAAACGTCATAGCTGAAGGTTTTCCAGTTTGGCTTGGCCGCCATCAAAACATCGTTGACCTTTTTCAGGTTCGCCTTATCAGCACCACAGCGCGGAACACCTGCATAGCGCTCAGCGGCATGCATAACCGTATTAATGTCATCCAACATATTGATTTTGCCTTTGAGCTCATCTGGTGGATCGAACAAAATAGATAGTGAATCAATTGGTCCCTTATATTTGGCGGTATCAATTGTGTATGTTGTCATACCAAACTGCCAAGGAACAGAATAGTTGCGACCTTCATCCCAATAAATATTTACAAATTCAGGTTTCATATTTTTGAAGTTTGGCATTTTGTTGGGCTCTGTCTTTTCCAACATACCATCATCAATCATGATTTTAACTGTGTAATCTGACGGAACCACAATGTCGTAGCCAGAGCTTCCAGCGCGCACTTTCGAGAGCATGGTTTCGTTTGAGTCATATTCGTCAACGGTAACTTTGACATCAAATTCTTTTTCGAATTTTTTGATCAGCTCAGGATTGGTATAATTACCCCAGTTATATATGTGCAATTCGCCTGCAGCCATTGCTGGCCCCGCAACAAATGCCAACGTTAAGGCCGAAGCAGCCAATAAAAATTTCTTCATTTATTTTCTCCCTAAATTAAACTCTAACCTATGATTTCCGTGACTTTGAAATGATGAAGGAAACGGAAATGAACAATATTGAAACCATTAACAAAATTGTAGAGATGGCATTTATCTCAGGCGTCATCGGCCTGCGAATTTGGTTCCAGATAAACAGTGGCAAAGTCGTTTGACCCGGTCCTGCCACCAATTGGGTGATTGTAAAATCATCAAATGACACAATAAAGGCAAGGGCCGTTCCTGATGCGATGCCAGGCATCAACAGTGGAAGGGTAACCCGTTTGAAAGCCTGCCAAGGCGTTGCATAAAGATCAGCAGCCGCATTTTCCAATGTCAGGTCCATATCATCAAGCCGAGCTTTAATCGGCATATAAGCAAATGGAATGCAAAACACAGTGTGGGCGAGAATAATGTTGCCTATGCCGAAATTCAAACCAAAGGCCCCGGCGATCAACGCAAAGAATGAAAGTGTTGCCACAGCCGTGATAATTTCCGGCACCATCAAAGGCAGATTGATGATCATAAACGCCCATGACATTCCGGGCCAAGGCTTAACCCGCGTTGTGCCAATAGCTGCGAGCACAGCGGCGATGGTTGAGAATATCGTGGCTGTAAATGAGATAATAAGTGTGTTTTTGGTCGCTGAATAAAACTCTTTATTTTGAAACGCAGCCGCATACCAGCTCAATCCCAAACCTTCGAACTTTGTAATCTGCGTACCGCTGTTGAACGAAAACAACATCAACACGAGAATGGGTGCGTAGAGAATGATCAAGCAAATAATCGCAATCGTCCCGAATCCTGCTTGTCTTTTAAGATCCAGCGTTTTGTTAAGGTCAGCCATGTTTTACAGGCCCTGCCTCATTGCGTGAATAGAAATAAAGCGCCACCAAAACCGCAGCCATCAAGATCAAAGCTTGCGCTGACCCCAAGGGCCAATTGCGGCCAGATCCGAATTGCTGTGCAATTAAATCACCAATCATCAGATGCCTGCCACCACCGAGAATGAGCGGCGGAACATAGGCACCCAGCGCTGGAATGAAAACCAGCAAACTGCCAGCCACGATGCCGGGCTTGGCCAGTGGAATAATGATTCGTTTTAAAACCTGCCAGCGTGAAGCGTAAAGATCATAGCCGGCTTCAACCAACCGGAAATCCATTTTTTCCAAACTGGAATAAAGTGGCAAAACCATGAAAGGCAGGAATGAGTATAGAAGCCCCAAGATGATCGCAAAATCAGTATAGAGCATGGTAATCGGCTTATCGATGATGTGGAAATAAATCAGCGCATCATTGATCAAACCTTCATCGCGAATGATGAACATGATGGCCACCGTGCGCACCAACAAATTAGACCAGAACGGAATAGTGATGAGCAGTACCCACCAATTGCGCTGCTCCGGGGGCCGCGTGGCCATGAAATAGGCCGTGGGGAACCCCAGCAGCAGACATACAATTGTTGTGAATAATGCATAGAAAATAGATCGGCCATAGATAATCAAAAAGTCTGGCGTAAATTGCAGCGTGTCGTCAAAAATATCGCGCTGAAACAGAAAGTTTAAATAAGCGTCAGTCGAAAATTGCCAAACCACGCCGCCATTTTGATAGGGCTTCAGGAATGAATAAATACAAATCAAAACCAGCGGCAAAACGCCGAACACAAAAACGATAAACAAAGCTGGCAGAGTTAAAAACCTTGAGCGCCGCGATACGGCCTTATCATTTTCAGCAGCAACTTGAGCGGCGGGCGAAAGAGGTGCATCCATCATCAATCCCTCAATATCCGTGCTGTGCCTTCATCAATCGAAATACCTACAGCTGCACCAACCTTAAAGGCATTCTGGCCAGATCCGCCTTCGTTCTGTTGGCGCACCATGAAATGTGTGCCGTCATCAAGCTTCACATGATAATGTGTGTCTGTTCCGAAATAGACCGCATTTTCGAGAACACCTTTGATCTGGCCTTGCTTCACTGCGCATAAGTTAGAATGTTCAGGCCGCACAACAACAGTAACCTTACCTACTGACTTCATACCATCATCGGCCGAAGCTGCGATCTCAGGGCCGCAATCCAACTTCACTTTCGAAATTCCCTTTGCAGAGCTTTTCACAGCACCACTCAAGAAATTCGTTTCGCCAATAAAGTCGGCCACAAAACGCACCGCAGGGCGATCATAAATATCATGGGGGCTGCCAACCTGCAAAATCTTGCCCTTGCTCATCACGGCAATACGGTCACTCATGGTCAAGGCTTCTTCTTGATCATGCGTCACGAAAATAAACGTGATGCCTGTTTCAGTTTGCAAGCGTTTCAGCTCAATCTGCATATCTTTGCGCAATTTGTAATCGAGCGCAGATAAAGGCTCATCAAGCAGCAGAACCTTGGGCTTAGGTGCAAGCGCACGCGCCAGTGCAACACGCTGTTGTTGACCGCCGGAAATTTGGCTGGTCTTGCGGTCTTTCATTGGCTCCATACGCACGAGCTTGAGCATCTCAGCCACACGCGCATCAATCTCAGCTTTTGGCTTGCCCTGCATTTCCAAACCAAAGCCGATGTTCTGAGCAACGGTCATGTGCGGGAAGAGTGCATAACTTTGGAACACGGTATTCACGGGGCGCTTGTAAGGCGGCAGCACGGCGATGTCTTCGCCATACAGCATAATCTGACCATCGGTCGGAAAATCAAATCCAGCGATCAAGCGCAGCAACGTTGTTTTTCCACAACCTGATGGACCTAGAAGTGTAAAAAACTCATTCTCTTTAATCGAGACCGAAACATTATCCAGGGCGGCAACTGGCTCTTGCCCCGGCGTTTTAAATACGCGACTTGCGCCACGTACATCGATGGCGACATTTGAATTACTCAATCTCTGCTCTCCGGCATTTCCCCGCTATGCCTATCCTAGAGCGCAAAATCACCTTCTGCCAAGGGGAATTATAACAATTTTATGTATTAGACCGACATGCCACCATCAATGGTAAATGTCTGTCCAGTGATGAAAGCCGCTTCATCTGATGATAAATACACCACCAAGCCTGCAATTTCATCAGCTTGTGCCAAACGCCCCATAGGCTGGCGCGCGATGAACGACGCTTTGGCTTTTTCGAAATCACCTTGCGCTTTCATCCGCTCATAAAGCGAAGGCGTTTCCACCGTGCCCGGGCAGATGGCGTTCACGCGAATTCCTTTGCTCGTGTAATCGGCAGCCAAAGCTTTGGTTAATCCAATAACCGCAGCTTTACTTGCACCATAAACAAGGCGGTTTGGAACACCTTTGATTGAGGAAGCAACCGAAGCCATGTTTACGATGCAACCTGAGCCGCGCGCCAACCAACCCGGCATAAAGGCGCGGATCATCCGGTAATGCGATTTGACATTGAGATCGAAGGAGAAATCCCAATCCTTTTCTTCGCATTCCATGATCGTACCGTGATGCACAAAGCCCGAACAGTTAAATAGAATATCTGGTGTTCCAATTTTTTCTGCGGCGGATGCAACGGCATCAGATTTCAAAACATCAAGTGTCAAAACTTCAATACCTGCTTGTTCTGCGGTTAGCGTTTTCAACAAATCAAAATTAATATCGGTCGCCCAGACTTTTGCACCTTCCCTCGCCATTGCAATGGCCGTGGCGCGCCCGATGCCTTGTGCCGCCGAAGTGATAATTGCTGTTTTGCCTTTAAGCCTGCCGCTCATTTTAGACCTCAACGGAGTTACGTATTTAACTTGTATAGCCGAGCGAAGCGACCTGTCCATATTCATTTATTAATAAAAAAACGCCACCTGCTGGAGCAAGTGGCGCAATTTAAAAAACTGGTTTGACGCTGAATTAATTTACGACTCTAATTTTTATAATCCGGCCACTTGAGCTGCTCACAGTTAAACGAAGCCGCTCTCCGTCACGGGACGCTGTATAGATATAATTTCTCCCTGTGCATTTTTGGTTGCGCACTTTACTGTAACCAGAATACCGCAAAGATTTAGCGATAGAGCTGCACTTACTCAGCCGTGTTCGAGAATAAGAATGGTAGCGACGTGAATTTGGTTCGCTGTAATAATTTGGACCGTCATTATAATAGGGATCGTCGTAATAATCAGGTTCATTGTAGGTGTTGTCATATGGGTAGGGATCAGTTTGAAAATTGAAATATAGCCCACCCTGACGACGGTTACGATCCCATCTCTGTCCATAACCACCATCATAATGATTATAGTATGGCTGGAGTTGCACCACCGGAGGATTAGGTTGTGGCTGCACGATTACGGGTGGTTGTTGGCCACCCCCTGTACTGCGCCCATTTTGCAGGCAATTGCCACTTCTTATCGCCTGATTGCAATCATTATTGCCGTTTATTTCATTGGCCTGCGCCTGCGCAAAAAACGCAGACGAAACCAGCAAACCTGCCAGTAAAAAAATTTTCATGCTAAAATCCTGTTACAAACTCATATCGTTGCATCTAATGTTGACCGAACGAAGTTATGAATGCGTCGGCTTCAGGTAGATCAGCGTGATTTACCATCCAGCGTCAGGAGCACCTCATAAAGTTCCGGCCGTCTATCTCTGAAAACGCCCCAGCTGCGCCGAAGTTCCTCTATGGCGTCAAAATCAAATTCTGCCACACGAATGCCTTCTTCCGTGCGGTTCATCTCCTGAACTTTTTCGCCTTGATAATCTGCAATAAAAGAACGCCCATAAAATATATCGCTGCGCCCATCAGGGGCTGTTTCTTTGCCGACACGGTTTGAAGCAATCAACGGCATAATATTGGCTGCTGCGTGTCCGCGCATCACGTTTTGCCAATGGCTGCTGGAATCATAATTGGGGTTAGGCGGCTCTGATCCTATGGCCGTGGGATAAAGTAAAATTTCCGCCCCCATCAAAGCCATGGCGCGCGCACATTCTGGAAACCATTGATCCCAACAAATACCAAGGCCAATGCGACCCACAGCCGTATCCCAAACTTTAAACCCCGTATCACCGGGTGAAAAATAGAATTTCTCCTGATACCCACGTCCATCAGGAATGTGGCTTTTCCTATAGATGCCAAGTTCGGCACCATCGGCATCAACGATGACGGTCGTGTTATAATGTGCTTGGCCCGCGCGTTCAAAAATGCTGATTGGCAAAACCACTCCAAGCTCTTTGGCCAAAGCCGCAAAGCGCTTTACTGTAGGGTGTTTGTCGAGCTCAATAGCTTGCTTCAAAAACCTGGTGTGCTGTTCAATGCAAAAATAATCGCCGTCAAAAAGCTCTTGCAGCAGGATGAGTTTTGCACCTTGGGCCGCAGCTTCACGAACCAGCGCTTCACCCTTGCCGCAATTCTTCTTCCAATCATTATGCGAAGCCATTTGCGTGATGGCCACTTTTACATTTCTCATTCTCATTCCTCTAATCTGGCAATTTCTCGCTTGAATGGCAGGTGGTCACCAATATCTGGTTCGTCTAATTCTTCGGCATATCGGTGCCCTGCATAGGTCGCCCATGCAATTGCGGCAGGGGCATTAGCATCGCCCACCACGCGGACAGTTTTGATACCTGCTGCCACCCACTCATTCTCGCGCGCTTTTAGGTCGAGATAAAGTTGATCATTGGGCAATCGTGCTGTCACCAACACCGCAGCATCACACGCCACTGTAGTCTGCTTGCCTGTGTAAACACACGAAGCCAAAACGCCGTGCTTTTGAATTTCGGCAAGCCCGTGCGTCACCCGGATTTCAACACCAATTTCTAGAAGCCGTTGCTGGATCAATCCCTGCTCAAGCGTATTGAAACTCCATTCCGCAACTTTGGCTGATGGCGTGATAAAAGTGACCGTGTTTCCGTTTTTCACCAGAAGCTCTGCCAACACACTGGCCATGTAATAATGGTCATCATCATAAACCACCACATGGCCTTTTGGTTTGGCACCCATCATCAAATCATCTGGCGAAAAAATTGGCATCGAAGGGTTAATGGCAATCGGCAAAAGATTAAAGCGCGCGATGGCATCCTTGCGCCAGGTTGCTCCGGTCGCAATACAAATATGCTCCGCACCAAATTCCAAAACATCGGCAACGTTTAATTTGGAATCGCGGTAAACATTAACATTGGTCATTTTATTGATCTGACCAAGCCTATAGTCGCGCACGCGAGCCCATGCTGAAAGCCCCGGCAATCTACTTTCAAGTGTTACACGCCCACCAAGTTCTTGGCCCGCCTCAGCAATTAAAACATCATAACCGCGCAGTCCCAGCTTATGGGCAGCAGAAAGCCCCGTGGGCCCTGACCCCACAACCAAGACTTTGCCTTCTTTGGCGCGCGGCTTAATTCGCTCGGGGTGCCAACCTTTGCGCCACTCTTCCATAAAGCTTGAATTCTGCGTGCAGCGTGAAAGCGATTGCGTCATGTCGCCTGTCACACAAATATTGCAGCCGATACACTCACGAATATCTTCGAGGCGCCCTTGATCAATTTTATGTGGTAAAAATGGATCGGCAATGGAAGGCCGCGCTGCACCCACAAAATCCATCAAGCCCTGTTTAATCTGCCGCACCATTTGATCAGGCGATGTAAAGCGTCCAACACCAACCACAGGCTTTGACGTCAATTGTTTCAAACCACGGATCAAATCTTCTTGTGCAGCCTCGGGCTTAAACCGCGATGTGCCTGAACAGGCCTCCCACGTACCATGCGCAAAATCCCAAAGATCAGGGAGATCCGAATGCATAGCAACAACATCACGCAGTTCCTGATTGGTGAACCCCTTGGGGCCTGCCATCTCATCAAGCGAAAGCCTGACCGCAATAGCACATGTGTCGCCAACTTCGTCTCGCGCATCAGACAACAACTCAGCCATCAACCGCGCACGATTTTTGAGTGACCCACCATATTCATCTATACGCTGATTAATGCGCGGTGAGAGAAAGTGCTGGACCACCCCAAACCCATGCGCACCATATAAACATAAAATATCAAAGCCAGCCTGCTTGGCACGCCTATAAGCCAGCTTGTGCCAATGCCGTAGATTCTTGATGTCTTGCTTATCCATGGCGCGGGCTTGCACAGGATCGCTTGTGAAGGTTAGAATTGGTGTATGCGACGGGGCCAGAGGCACTTCGCGCGTGTAAAGATTAGGCCCGTTAGCCCCGCTATAAGCCAGTTCAATTCCAGCAAGCGCACCATGTGAATGAATGGCATCTGCCATTTTCGCCAATGCTGGAATATCATCATCATCCCAAATGCGAAGTTCAATGAATGGTGTGATTTCTGATGAATGATGGATCTCAACTTGCTCAGTAAAAATCACCCCCCAACCGCCTTCGCTCTTGACCCGCCGCATTTCGGCCGCCGCTGATGGATCGCGGTAGCCACCGCCATTGCAATGGGGCACTTGATAAAAACGGTTCTTGGTCGTCAGTGGCCCAATTTTGACAGGATCAAACAGCAGATCATAACGCGCATCACGCATCTTCAAAACCTTCGAGCACATTTACGGTATTTATGCCGATGGCCTCAATGGCATAACCACCTTCCATAACAAAGAGCGTTGGCAGTTTTAATCTAGCAATCACCGCGCCATAGGTTTTGAAATCTTGCGAGGTGAGTTTGAAAAACGAAATGGGATCATCCTTGAAAGTATCCACGCCAAGCGAAACGACCAATGCATCAGGTTTATGCGATTTGATTTTCGTGCCGGCGTTCGTCAAAGCTGCACTCCAAGCTTCATAGTTTGTGCTCGGCGGCATAGCATAATTGAAATTAAACCCCTCACCAGCGCCGCGTCCCCTTTCATCTTTGTATCCTGAAAAATGTGGAAACGCGTCTTCCGGCGCACCATGAAGCGAGCAAAATAAAACATCATTCCGATCATAGAAAATATCTTGCGTGCCATTGCCATGATGAAAGTCCACATCAAGAATGGCCACGCGCTTTGCACCCGAATCTAAAAACCCTTGCGCGGCGATTGCGGCATTATTCATAAAACAATAGCCACCATAAGCATTATGATGCGCGTGATGCCCCGGCGGGCGACACAAAGCAAAAGCCGCACGCTCACCAGATGAAACAATCTTCTGTGCCTTTAACGCAACGGCTGCCGATGATGTGGCCGCAGCCCAAGTTCCCGCCGTGATCGCTGTTTCAGTGCTGATGGCATAATAGCCAATCTTGCCATCAATGAAGCGTGGCTTCTTTTTGAAAAGTCCGGGCACCGGAAATACGGTGGGTAGAACCTCACCGCGAAAACCTGCTTTGGTCCATTCATCCCAAGCGCCTTCAAGAAATTCCAGAAAGCCCTTGTCGTGAACTTTACGAACGGGTCGCATATCCAATTTATCTGGATCTACAAAATCACTCATCTTGCGGCGTTTCAGTTCGCGCAACACATATTCAATCCGCGATGGCCGTTCAAATGGCGTTACGAATTCACCACCATAAATTTCGCCTTGCGCAAAATGTTGGCGGTGGTCATCGCTATAGGTGATTTTCATTGTTGCACTCCCCGCAGCGGAGAGTGCCAATAAAAAAGCGCCAGAGCAACTCCAGCGCTTTAGAAACATTTAGGCCAGTGATTAGCTAATGACGGTGAAACTGATTTTAGCGACACCTGCACTATTAAGGCCAATCGCTTCAGCAGCGCCCAAACTCAAATCCAAAATGCGTCCACGAATAAATGGCCCGCGATCATTCACCCGGACAATGACCGAACGGCCATTAAGTATATTCGTAACTTTCAACTTTGTACCAAACGCCAATTTGCGATGCGCGCAAGTCATGCCCATTGGTTTAAAACGTTCGCCGTTGGCGGTTGTATGACCAGACTTATAAAATGATGCCCAGCCTGTTGCAGCGTGAACAGGTGCAACAAATAGTCCAAGTGCCAAAATGGCGGGTAATGTTAATTTCATCGAAAATCCCCTCTATGTTGCAGCGCACCATAGAGGGGAATGTGACTTTTATGAGGCAGTCTTAGATTGCAGCCTCGACCATAATTTCAACGTCTAGTCCGGGCGCTGCAAGTTTTGATTCAACAGTGGCGCGGGCAGGCGTGTTGCCTTGTGAAACCCAAGCATCCCATGCTTCATTCATTTGGCCGAAAGTTCCAATATCTGTAAGCCAGATATTAGCTTTCAATAGTTTGGTTTTATCAGTGCCAGCTTCTGCAAGCGTCGCATCAATCTGCGCCAGAATATCAGCAGTCTGTTCTTTGACGGACTTGCCTGCAGCAGCCTCAGCCACAAAACCAGCAAGGCGCGCCACGCCACCATGAACCACACAAGCACTCATGCGCTTGCCCATACCAATCCGCTTAATCGTCATGTTCTTCTCCTGTTGATTATGTGCTCTTAGCTCAAGGCGGCCACAGCAGCAATCACCGCCAACAAAGCCAGCGGCAAAACTTCGAACGCATAGGGCGCATGCAAGCGCTCTAACCATTGATGATAATCCCTGCCCCAAGGCCCTAGATTAATGCAAGGATAACCCGCAGCTTCGGGCATGATGAACCCTGTTCCCCAAATGGGGGTATTGGCAGCCACCAATGATAGATCACCCGATGCTTCGCCAAAGAAACTCATATCCGAAATGCCTGCGAAATAATTGACTGAACCAATACCGAATGGTTTGACCGCATTTTCAATGGTGCCGCGCAATGTCTGGTCACTCATCAGAACCGCAGGATAAGGAATGGAGCCGAATCCCATAATGACTGTTGGTTTGGTCAAATTAGCTGCTGCAACCAGTTCCATCATTGCCAGTCTTGATTGCTCTGGAAAATTAAGCGAAGCATCTTGCTTTTTTGCCTTGCGGCCCGCCCGTTTTTCGAGCTCTGCGTACGTGATGAGATCAATGCCATGACCTGTTCGCTTCTCCGCGCGGTCAACCGCCCGCTTTGCATGCGCCATCACCAACTCAAAAACCTCTGTGGGGGAACGCTTGTGCTGCATCGTGTTCCAGTAAACGAAAGCCTGTGCGGGCGTGGTGACGTTATAGCCCTGCTTTGTATCCTTTGCGTAAAGTGCTGTCGGCGGTGCAGCAATTTCGCCATTTGTTATCTCTGACAAATCTGAAGCAAGCTCAAACTCCGTCACCAACTCCGCCGCAACATAAGCGGCATTTACCCCATCTTGTGGATAGCCTGCATGCGTTTGCTTACCCTGCACAAAAGCTGTGACCAGTTGCTTGCCAATCGAACCGTAAGTTATGACCCGCCCCGCTGAACCATCATTTTGATCAGAAATCGCGTCAAGGTTGATCACAAGTTTAATGTCGAGATCATTCTCATCAGCAATATTCTTCAACTCTGTTGCCGCAAACCTCGCACCAGCCGATCGTTCCTCTTCATCGCTGACCGCAAGAAACAGAATTGAAAGGTCACCTTTATAAAATTCACTCGCAGCAATGCCCGCAGCCAAACCTGCCTTCATATCCAGCAACCCACGTCCGGGGAGAAAATTACCACTTTCAAAGTCGGCTAGAGCTGAAGGATTTTCGTTTGATGATTTCAAGCAAGCAATAATGTTGGGAAGCAATTTTTCAGATTGAAATGCTAAATCTTGCAACGATCCAAAATCTTCAATCGACACAACATCAAAATGCCCGGTCAAAACGATGGTCTTATTTGATCGCCCACGCTTCAATGCAAAGACATTGCTCCGACCAGCAGAATCGTTCTCAATCGAAGCAGTCCAAACCTTGTCAAAATTTTTGAGGTATGAAGCCAACCGTCCTGCGAACTGCGTTTCATCCGCAGAACCCGTCACCGATGGCCAAGACGTCAACTCAAGCGCAATCTCTCGCGCGCGAGCGCTCGGATCATTCCTCATGCCAAAGTCGCATCATGCGCCAACACGGCATTGAGCAACACTTGAGCACCTGCCCCACATTCTTCCAGCGTTGTTGACTCCGCTTCATTATGTGAAATGCCATCGAGGCATGGAACGAATATCATCGTGGTTGGTGCAACGCGTGCAATATAAGCGGCATCATGCCCCGCACCTGAGGCCATTTCGCGCGAGGCAAAGCCTGCTTGTTTGGCACCTATGCGAACACACTCAATCAGTTCTGGTGCAAATTTTACGGCAGGTGATTTCCAGATACATTTTTCTTCGTAAGTCACTTTAAGAGCTTCTGCAATCTTTGGAAGCATGGCCCGAAAAACAGTTTCCATTTTATCCAGAACTCTCTCATCGGGATGACGCAAATCAACAGTGAAAAATACTTCACCCGGAACAACATTGCGGCTGTTGGGTCTGTTTTCAATCAACCCCACCGATGCAACACCTGGTAAATGTGATGTGCCCACATCATCAATCGCATCAATCATCCGCGCCGCCGCAAGTAATGCATTTTTGCGCAGTCCCATCGGCGTTGCACCCGTATGACTCTCCTGGCCCGTCACCGTTACTTCATACCAGCGCATGCCTTGCACGCCTGTGACCACGCCGATCATTTTAGACTCGGCCTCAAGGATTGGTCCCTGTTCAATGTGAAGCTCAAACATCGATGAGAACTTGATTGCCCCAGCTTTGTGCTGGCCCTTATATCCAATGCGTTCCAGCTCATCACCCAGCTTAATGCCTTGGCGGTCTTCGCGCGAATATGCATAGTCCGGTGTAAACACCCCTGCATAAACCCCTGAACACAACATGGCCGGCGCAAAGCGCGACCCTTCTTCATTCGTCCAATTCACGATCATGATGGGCGCATTGGTTTCATACCCCATATCGACCAAAGTGCGCAAAGCCTCCAATGCACCAAGCACCCCCAGCACGCCATCAAACTTGCCGCCCGTCGGTTGCGTATCCAAATGTGAACCCAAAGCAATGGGGGCTAAATCCTTGCGTTTGCCAGGGCGGGTGGCAAACATATTACCCACTTCGTCAATCTCAACCACACAGCCAAGCTTCTCGCATTCGGCCTTAAACCAATCGCGAACCCGTTTATCTTCATCTGAAACAGTCAATCGCTTAATGCCACCCTTGGGCGTGCCACCCATTTGAGCAGTCTCCATAAGCGAGTCCCAGAGGCGTTGTGGATTAATGGTGAGATTGGTTTTTGATGTCATGTGAAGCTCGGCAAATTGCAATATGAATATCAGATAGTGTCCGTACTCACACGGTGAAGTCAAGCACCAGGGCAATGAATCCAAGTTAACGACAGAGTTCTCCGAGGATTGAAGCGAGATAATCAGAGTTCCAGCCTGCATGTTTTCTGCGGAGTTTGATTGAG
>JAYWEV010000211.1:0-10031 GCA_043779145.1 Aestuariivirga sp.
CCAATGGAGATTTGCCAGACATCATCCAACTCCCGAATCAAACTCCGAGAATGAATCATCTTTCCAGTCCGTTGGCTATCCTTCAAAACTCTGCTTAGATTAGAAAATGCAGCGCGCTGTGGCGAATCCGACGCAATGGCCGCCTATCAAAAAGCAGGGCGTGCCTTGGGCTTTGGTTTGGCTAGAGTTATAGCCTTGTTCAATCCAGCTCGCATCATTTTAGCTGGCCCTGGAATTCGCGCTCTTGATCTCATTGAACCTTCGATGAAAACGGCAATTGCAGAGGGCATTGTTGATGAGTTGAGTTTCAATATTAAGATCGAAACCATTCCGACGAGTGTCGATATGATTATCGCGGGGACTGTAGATGCAACTCTGCGTCATCTCGACAAGGAAATTTTTGCTGTTCGAGCAATCGCTACTCCAGCTGCAGCAATGGTTCTTTAGATTTGCGCTAGGTATTTTTCTTAGCACTTATGCCCAGATTGAACATGCGCTTATTGGCAGCAACCGCGTTTACAATACAATGATAGACTTCCGTCACACGCCTAGTGTGATGGGTGTCTGGGTGTGACATCAGCCAATAGGTGCGGGTGAACTGGATCTGCGGCAAGAGCCGTCGTAATTCTGGATATTGTGCTGCGGCATAATCATGCAGAATGCCGATGCCGTGCCCAGCGCGCACGGCTTCCATCTGCGCCACCGCGCTGCCGCACTCATAGTGCCGCTTCATCATGCGGCCAAGTTCTGCAGCGTAATCAAGCGCACGGCTGTAAATAAAATCTTCAACATGGGTGATAAATAAGCGGCCTTCGAGGTCTTCCATCGTCTTAATCGGGCCTTGGCGTTTCAAATAATCTGCGGCTGCATAAATGCTAAGTGTGTAATCGGTGAGCTTCTTGATGATCAGCCTTCCTTGCTTCGGGCGATCAAGTGTCACAACAATATCAGCTTCACGCCGCGACAATGAAAATGTGCGCGGCAGTGGCCCAAGCTGCACCGTGAGATTTGGATGCTGGTCGGCCAGTGCACCCAATTGGCTGGCCAGAAAATAATTGCCAAAGCCGTCTGGTGCCCCGACGCGTACAGTTCCATTGACTGCCGAAGTGGCACCGCTGATTTTTGAGGCGAGTTGCAACAATTCAGATTCAACCCGCTCAGCACTGGCTAACAGCGCTTCACCTGCAGGTGTCAACGTGCAGCCCTGTGTTTGGCGCTCCACCAGTAATGACCCAAGCTCTTTCTCCAACGCTGTTAACTGGCGTCCCACTGTTGCGTGGTTCAGTCCGAGCTGATGGGCTGCTCCCAAAATTTGTCCTGCGCGTGCCACAGCGAGGAATATGCGTACCCTGTTCCAATCCATTTGATGACTTTAATAAATGCACAACGAAACTGCAATACTGGATATTGATGTGCAAATAAATTACGAGCAATGAACCCTCCATAATCAAAAGGAGGAACTCATGTCGAAATCTATTCCGCATTATATTGCAGGCCGCCAAGTTGAAGGTCGCTCTGGCCGCACCTCGACTGTTTTCAATCCCGCCACTGGCGAAGCGACAGCGACAGTCGCACTTGCCAGCACAGATGAAGTGAATGAGGCTGCTGCCGAAGCAAAGAAGGCATTCCCCGCATGGGCTGCCACCACACCCCTTGGCCGCGGGCGCATTCTCAATAAATTCCTGCGCATTCTCGAGGAACGCACTGATGAATTGGCCGCTATTATCACGTCTGAACACGGCAAGGTTTTGTCTGATGCAGTGGGTGAAATTCAGCGCGGCATGGAAGTGGTGGAGTTTGCCACCGCTGCTCCACATTTGCTCAAAGGTGAGGTTACTGAAAATGTTGGCACCCGGGTTGATAGTCAATCGCTGCGCCAACCGCTCGGTGTTGTCGCTGGCATTACGCCCTTCAATTTTTCAGTCATGGTACCGATGTGGATGTTCCCCGTGGCATTGGCTGCGGGCAATTGCTTTATTCTAAAGCCATCCGAGCGCGACCCTTCAGCTTCATTACTTCTTGCAAAGTGGTTGCAGGAAGCTGGCCTTCCTGCTGGTGTCTTCAGTGTAATCAATGGCGACAAAGAAGCCGTGGACGCGATTTTACATTCGCCAGATATTTTAGCCGTGAGCTTTGTTGGGTCAACGCCTATTGCGCGTTACATTTATGAAACCGCAGCCCGTACCGGAAAGCGCTGCCAAGCGCTTGGTGGGGCCAAGAACCACATGATCATCATGCCTGACGCTGATATGGATCAGGCCGTGGATGCGCTCATGGGTGCTGCCTATGGCTCCGCTGGTGAACGCTGCATGGCAATTTCAGTTGCCGTTCCAATTGGTGAAAAAACCGCCGAAGCCTTGATGGCAAAACTGGAACCAAGGGTGCGCGCACTCAAAATAGGGCCGGGCACCGACCCAGAAGCTGAAATGGGACCGCTTGTGACCAAGCAGCATCTCGACAAAGTACGCGGCTATATTGATGCCGGCGTTGCCGAAGGTGCAAAGCTCGTCGTCGATGGCCGCAATTTCAAAATGCAGGGTTATGAGAACGGCTATTTTGTTGGCGGCACATTGTTTGACCATGTAACCACGGATATGAAAATTTATAAGGAAGAAATTTTTGGTCCAGTTCTCGCTGTGGCCCGTGCTGACAGTTATGCAACGGCAGCCCGCATGATCAATGAGCATGAATTTGGCAATGGCACGGCAATCTTCACCAGAGATGGTGATGCAGCCCGCGAATTTGCCCACCAAATTCAAGTAGGCATGGTTGGCATTAACGTGCCAATCCCAGTGCCAATGGCATTCCATTCCTTCGGCGGCTGGAAGTCTTCCTTGTTTGGCGATCACCACATGCATGGCCAAGAAGGCATCCGCTTCTACACCAAACTCAAAACCATCACCTCGCGTTGGCCAACCGGCATTCGCTCAGGCGCTGATTTCATCATGCCAACGATGAAATAACGCGAAATCAGACCAGAAGTTTCCTCAAAATAGGGGTAACTTCTGGTTTTGCTCACTCACAATGCAATAATTATTGCAGAATGAAACTTTGTTGCTATTCTCATTGGCATGGATACCTCTGTGAATCAGCAACGCGCTAAACCGCAAACTGCAAGCGAGGTTTTGACGCTGCTTGAAGGTGAGCAGCACGAACTGAGCAAAGGGGCGCGCCGACTTGCCAGCTTTTTCATTGCAAATCCGGGTGACGCGGCTCTTTTGACGAGTGCAGAAATGGCCCAGCGCTGCGGCGTTCATGCGTCTAGCGTTGTGCGACTTGCGCAGGATCTGGGTTTTTCAGGTTACCGCGAATTGCAGATGCTTTTTCAGCGAGACCTTTCGGTACTAATTTCTGATTCAAACGGCAATTCAGCGTCAAGTAAATCTCCTGCCACTTTGCGACTACGTATGCTTGGAGAATCTGGCCCCTCATTTAATGAGGCCGCACAATCTGCAGCGGCTCGCTTTTGTGCTCTCGATGGCTCAACAACGATCCAATCAGATTTTTATCTGCCGCATAATGTTGACCCGCAAATTTTCGCGCAGCAAATTGAGGATGCAGCAGCGGGTGCAGACGGTTTGATTTTGATGGCTCGTGAACATCCGGCTATCAATGGCGCGGTGCGGTCAGTTGTTTCGCGCGGGGTTCCAGTCATTTGCCTCACAACTGATCTGCCATCTTCAAGCAGAACTGCCTATGTGGGTTCCGATCAATTTGCCTCTGGCGCCACAGCAGGTTGGCTTTGCGGGCGCATGTTGCCAAAAGACCAAGCTGGTCAAGTGCTCTTCGTTTATAGCGTTGCCTTTCGCTGCCAGTTAGACCGCGAACAAGGGTTCAGACAGGTCTTGCGAACAGAGTTTCCAAACCTCGCCATTGACGAACGTGTAGGCTCTAACGAAAATGTCGACATCATCTACGAGGCCGTTCGACGCTACATCGCAAAACATGGCGCACCCTCTGCGGTCTATAATGTTTCAGGCGCCAATATCGGCATTGGCCGCGCCTTGGAAGACGAAGGATTGGCCGACAAGACGATATTTATTGGTCACGAATTAAACAGCAATTCCAGGCTGTTGCTCGAACGCGGTACCATGGATTTGACGATTGGACATGACTTCGATCTGGAAATTTCATCGGCTGTTGAATGCATCCGCGTGGCGTTGCAAGGTCAACAGCCGGTGAAACGCTTAACGCAAAGCCAGCTTTTCACGCGCTTTAATTGCGCAATTTATTAAAGCACCATTTTTTCTGCAGGTGAAGGTGGCGCGAATGGAAAGGCACCCGTAACCGACTGATCAAAATCAATGACAGACCCAGTCATCATCCCAGAATCTTCCGACACCAAAAATGCTACAACCTTAGCCACTTCGGCAGGCGCAAGCAGTCGTCCGAAGGGCCGTTCAGCAGCCGCTTTTTCCAACCAGTTTTCTTCGGCTCCATGATATTCGCGTTGAATACGATCCTCACCGTCAGAGGACATCCAACCAATGTCGAGTTGGTTAACTCTGATTCTGTTGCGCATCATCGCAAATGCAGTGTTGCGCGTGAGTGTGGCGAGTGCACCTTTTGATGCACAATAGGAAGAGATAAACGGTTGGCCAGCAAAGCCAGAGATGGAACCGATATTGACGATGGCACCTTCTTTGTTATCGCGGATCATCAAGCGGATTGCTTCCTGCATTAGAAAAAACGGGGCGCGCGTGTTCACAGCAAACATGTGATCAAACAGCGCTTCATCCGTTGTCAAAATATCACCACGGTCGGTCAACCCAGCTGCATTGACAAGAATATCAACCTGACCAAAGGCTTTATCGGCGCCTGCAACCACGTTGCGGCAGTCTGCAACACGGCCTAAATCGGCTTCAACAAAAACCACTTTGCAGCCAGTTTTATCAAGAATGTTTTTCGCAACGGCGTCGCCTTTGGTGCGGTTCCGCCCGCAAGTGACCAAACCTTTGGCACCCGCCAATGCAAGTTGCATTGCAATTGCAGCACCCAATCCTTGAGTCCCACCTGTAACAACCGCGAACTTTCCATCAATTCTGTTCATTTTGCGCACTCCTCAAGTTGCTTTTGTCAATTTCTAAAAACTATTTCGCAATTCTAATTGACAGAGCAATATGATTGCAATAGAAATTGCAACAACGATGCAAAAATGCACGAAATTGTTCATGGAGGAATGTTATGCTGCGAATTGCTGTTCTTGGCTGTGGCCGTATTGGGCAGATGCATGCTGCGAACGTGAAGCGCCATTCCCGTGCTGAATTGGTTTTTGTTTATGATGTGAACCCGCAAGCAGCCGCAGCAGTTGCCGCAGCGCAAGGTGTGCCGGCCGCCAGCAGCGCTGAAGAAATTTTCTCATCAAAAAATGTCGATGCCGTATTGATTGCAACGGCAACACCAACCCATGCCGACTATATTGAAATGGCCGTTGCCGCCGGAAAAGCTGCCCTGTGTGAAAAGCCAATTGATCTTAATCTAGCACGCGTCAACGCCTGTGCCGCCAAAATTGCTGGCACCAAAATTCCAATCCAACTTGGTTTTAACCGCCGTTACGACCCTGGCCACAGCGCTGCCCGCAAGGCTGTGTTGGCAGGTGAAATCGGTGACCTGCATCAAGTCATCATCACGTCACGCGATCCAGCCTTGCCGCCGAGGGCTTATCTGGAAGCTGCGGGTGGCTTGTTCCGCGATATGACGATCCATGATTTCGATCTTGCTCGCTTTATGCTTGGCGAAGAACCAACTGAAGTTTTCGCTCTTGCCAATGCGTTGATAGACCCCAAGCTTGGTGCGGAATTGAATGAAGTGGACACTGCCATGTTTGTTCTGCGCACGGCATCCGGCAAGCAATGCCACATCAATAACTCGCGCACCGCAGTCTATGGCTACGACCAACGCGTAGAATTGATGGGCACCACTGGCATGGTGATTTCAGACAATCGCAAGCCTCACGAGGTTCGGCGCTTTACGTCCAAAACCACTGAAACCAGCGAACCTTATCAATTCTTTTTCCTCGAACGTTATCTTGAAGCCTTCAATGCCGAGATTGATGGCTTCGTGGATTGCGTTGAAAAAAATGCAACTCCGCTTGCAAGTTTTGAAGATGGCCGCCGCGCCCTTATCCTTGCAGAGGCAGCCTATCTCTCCATGCGCGAAAAGCGCTTGGTCAAAGTCTCCGAAGTGTCGGTGCAAAGCGCCTGATCCGTCACAAAACAGAATTTGCGGTGAAAGACACAACCGTCAGAAATCGCAATGTCGAACGCTCTGCTTCAAACAGAGTGTCAAACCGGTACGGCAAACTTCTTATTTAAGAGGCTGCTCAAAACCACAACTCTATGGAGGAATACAAATGAAAATTACTATGAGCTTAGGCGCCGTGTTGATTGCATCAACAGTTGCCTTCGGTTCGGCATATGCAGGAAATGCAGATGTCAAGATTGGCTTTACACCAAAGTTCTTGAAGGACGATTTTCAGACCTTGATGACTGACCTTTCTAAAAAAGCATTTGCAGCCAAGGGCTTTACCCTTGTTGGTGCACCAGATCCAAATGGTGACATTGCCGCTCAAGTTGATGCGCTAAACAATCTTCTTGCCAATGGAGCAAACGTAATTGTGTTTGCTCCACTCGATGCAGCAGGCATCGTGCCAGCGGTTAAAAAGGCAAACGATGCACATGCTCTCGTGTTCTCGATTGATGACGGCCCAGCTGGTGGTAAAGTTACTGCAACCGTACGCGCTGATAACATCAATGCCGGCGAACAAGGTGCCGAAGAAATGGCAAAGCGTTTAAAAGTCAAAGCTTGCTGGGCTAAAGACGCATGCAGCGTTCTTGAACTTCAAGGCGGACTGAAAACACCAAACGGATTGGATCGTTCGAATGGCTTTGCCAACAAGCTGAAGGAGTTGGCTCCAAAGGTAAAACTGATCCAGCGCCCAACCGAATGGACTGCTGATATGGCTGCTGATGCTGCACAAAACGTGCTCACTCAGAATCCTGACCTCACAGGCATCTTCATGGCTTCGGAATTGATGGCAACTGCCGTTAACGCCCAATTGAAGACCGCTGGCAAGGATGCCAAAGTAGGAGATGCTGCTTCAGTGATCCGTGTTGCAATCGATGGCACGCCACAAGGCCTGCAATTGATCCGTGACGCGGCCCTTGACGCCACAGTCTCACAGCCTTTGAGCGCCTATGCGACCAAGACTGCTGAATTGATTGAGTTGGTGTTCAACGGCGGTAAGATTGAAGTTGGCCCACGCCCAGACGGCAAAGTGATCGACACTCCAGTTGGACCACAGTATCAATTGAACGCGACATTGGTAACTTCTGCTAACGTTGACTCAAAAGATCTGTGGGCTAACCAGCTCGCTAAGTAAGGTAATCTAAAGCGATAAAATGGAACCAAAAGTTATGGATAGTAAACGGCCCATCGTTGAGATGCGCAATATCACCAAGACTTTTGGTTCCACGCGGGCTTTGCGCGGTGTGGATTTCACGGTAATGCCTGGTGAAGTTCACGCCTTGCTCGGCCGCAATGGTGCAGGCAAAAGCACACTTGTTTCAGCTTTGAGCGGTTTCACACCAGCAGACACGGGCACCATCCGAATTGCCGATACAACCATTGAAGCCAATGGACAAAATTATGCCGCCGCCATCAGAGACGTGATGGCCCATGTGCAGCAGACACCGCGCTTGTTCGACCTTTTGAGCGTTGCTGAAAATCTTTTCGTCGAAAATGCTGTTGTCAGAAACAAATTCGGCTTTGTGAGCAACAAAGTCATGCATGAACGCGCCGCACAATTGCTCGATGAATGGCATATGGACATTCGCCCAAACTCCCAGGCAGGCGAGCTTGACGCTGGGTCGCGGCAATTGCTTGAGATTATGAAAGCGCTGAGCCGTGGTGTGCCCGTTATGATTCTTGATGAGCCGACCGCAGCTTTGAACAATACCGAAAAGCGGAACCTGTTCAGTCACCTCAAAACACTAAAATCGGCTGGCGTTTCATTTGTTTATATTTCCCACCACCTCGACGAAGTTTTTGAAGTCGCTGATACCGTAACAATTTTGCGTGACGGTCTAGTGGTGAAGGCCCGTGAACCTGTCAGAAATCTCGACGTTGAGACCATCGCAAATCTTATGATGGGCGAAAAAACCTCCCGCAGTATGCGGAAAGATCACACCAAGCCAACCGGTCAAATACTACTGAAGGCAGAGGGCATTTGTATCAAAGGCTTCCCAGACTCACAGATTGATTTTCAACTTGCACCCGGTGAAATTGTGGCCCTTGCGGGGCCTGTCGGGAGCGGCAAAGAGGCGTTGGCTTTGGCACTTGCTGGCCAAGAAAAAATCAGCGCTGGCAAGATCACAAGTGAACGCGCCAATTTCCCAAATATTGGATTTGTGCCAAATGACCGGCACATCAGTGGCTATGTGGGTTTGCTTGGGGTGCGTGAAAATGTGACTATTGGTGGTCTTGAAGTTTTGTCAGGTAAGTCAGGTTTCATCAACCAACAACGTGAACAGACACATGTGCGGAGGCTCGTCGAACAGACGAATGTTATTGCCTCGTCAATGGACAAAGCAGTGAGTCAATTGAGCGGCGGCAACCAGCAAAAAGTTGTCTTTGCTCGTTCGCTATGCCGCAATCCGGATGTGATTGTGGCGTTAAGCCCCACACGTGGTGTCGATGTGGGTGCCAAGGAACAGCTATATGCGCTGTTGCGAAAACTGGCGAGCGAAGGCTTAGGCGTTGTCGTCGTGTCAGACGAAGAAGATGAAATCGAACAATTAGCAAACCGGGTCGTCATCGTGTTCGAAGGAAAAATTGTCGATGAATTGGTCGGAGACTACAGCATGAAAGATCTGATTTTGCATATGGAAGGTGTGGCATGACCAAAGCGAAAGCAACGAACCCTAAGTCTGGTATTCAAAGCGATGGGCAATCAAAGCTCGCAAGCTTTGGCAGCGCCTTTGTCGCCCAAGGCTTTACCATGTATCCGGTGTTGCTTCTGCTCATCATTGTCGGCGCCATTATTGCTCCACGATTTCTGACCGCCATTAATCTCATCAATATCCTCGACCAAGTCAGTGTACTTGGCTTGACCACCATCGGCTTGACCTTCGTCGTACTTATTGGTCGTTTGGATCTTTCGCTGGAGGGTATCGTTGGCTTTGCGCCGATGTTGGCCGCCGTGATGTTGGCCCCTGCCGGAGCGGGCGGTCTAGGCCTTGAGTTACCGGGTTGGATGGGTTTAGTCGTAGCCCTTGGCGCTGCCGGACTGATCGGATGGTTTAACGGCTTCATGGTGATAAAAGTGGGGTTGAACCCATTTATTTCGACACTCGGCCTGCTCGTATTGCTGCGAGGCAGCATCCTTATTATCTCCAGCGGGCGCTCTATTTATTCACCGGGAGCGGCTTTGACCTATCTTGGCTCTTCCAACTTGTTTGGGCTTCCCGTTTCGGTTCTTCTTTTTGTTTCAGTGGCTATTGTTGTCGGCGTGGTCTTCCAATACCATCGCTATGGCCGCGCTTTATATGCCGTGGGTGGCAATGAAGAAGCAGCGCGCGCTGCAGGAATCAATGTAGACCGTATCATTTGGTCTGCCTTCATTTTCGCTGGCCTTCTGGCTGGTTTGGCTGGCATCTTGATGACAGGCCGTCTCGACTCTGCTGTGACAACGCAGGGCCAAGGCATCATCTTCTCAGCCTTTGCGGCGGCCGTCATCGGCGGCGTCAGTTTGGGTGGCGGAAGAGGCACAATCATCGGTGTCGTCAGCGGCGTGTTGTTAATTGGCGTTATCAATAATCTGCTCACGTTAGCCAATGTGCCTTCGTTTTATGTGCAAGCCTCGACAGGTGCCGTCATCATCATCGCCGCGGTTCTCACCACTTTGGCAAGCCGCAGATCGGGCAGTGTTAAGACAAGAACATAAGTCACACAGCTGAGTCTCCCTGACAGAATGTGTGATACAACAACCCCAAGCGCAAAATTTGCACTTGGGGTTTCTTTTTTCTAAACGG
>JAYWEV010000212.1:0-10007 GCA_043779145.1 Aestuariivirga sp.
ATGAAATCGCTGCATGTTTGCCATTTGTAGCAAGGGCCATTGCATTGGCGGGGCCGAAATTGATTTTATCATTGGGCAGCTTGGGCGGGCAGTATTTGGGCGCTGGCGATGCGTCGATCATTCGCCAACGCGGCAAATGGTTGAGTGTTAGCGGTATTCCATTGCTGGCCACGCTGCATCCCGATGAATTATTGAAAGCGCCAATGCAGAAAAAATTAGCGTGGCGTGATTTGCAAAATTTCAAAGCGAAATTGAATGAGGTGGGGTTATGAGTGCGCGTGAGTTTTTGCCTGTTGGCATTGCTGTCATCACTATATCAGACACGCGAACATTAGCCGATGATAAATCCGGCCAGACTTTGGTTGACCGCCTCACCACCGAAGGCCACCGTTTGGCGGGCCGCGCGATTGTGAAAGATGATGTGCGTGTGATCCGCGCCTGTGTTCGCAAACTCGCCAAAGATAAATCAGTCGATGTCATCATCTCGACGGGTGGCACAGGCCTGACAGGCCGCGATGTGACAATCGAAGCTATGCGCCCGCTGTTCGATAAAGAGATCGAAGGCTTTGGCGTTTTATTTCATATGATGTCGTTCCAAAAAATCAAAACCTCGACCGTGCAATCACGTGCGACCGCTGGCGTTGTGGCGGGCAAATATGTGTTTTGTTTGCCGGGCTCACCGGGGGCGTGCCGTGATGGCTGGGACGAGATATTGAAACCGCAGCTGGATTATCGGCACAGCCCATGTAATTTCATTGAGATCATGCCCCGGTTGGATGAACATTTGAGAAGGAAGTAGTTCGCATGGAGCAATTTACGGGTGGTTGCGTGTGCGGCAATGTGCGGTTTGTGGCTTCGGGACTCCCCTATCGTGTCGGCATTTGTCATTGTTTGGATTGCCGCAAACATCATGGCGCGCTGTTTCATGCCTCAGCGATATTCCCCGAGAAAGCAGTGACCATTGAAGGCGAAACACGCCATTATGCGGGGCGATTTTTCTGCCCTCGCTGCGGTTCATCGGTTTTTTCGCGCAGTGGAGATGAAGTCGAAGTGAACCTCGGATCACTGGATGCCCCTGATCAGCTGAAGCCAACTTACGAACTCTGGACTGTCCGTCGCGAAGCTTGGTTGCCGCCATTCCCGGTTGCGAAACGATACGACCGCGATCGTGACGAAAAGACTCGATTTGAAAAATAGTTCTTGAATTGTTCTCGCGTTCGCATTACGTTCTGTTGATGCAAACACTCATCACCATGCGCCCTTCGGTGGGCTTTGAATCGAGGGCTTTCACATCTCTGCCGCAGCTGGAGCGCGGGCGGGGTGCGCGCAGCAATCCGGCGGGCCGGTTTGAAACGCTGAGTGAAGAGCTGGTGGACGATGGCTGGGAAACGCTGGCAGAAATCCCACGCCTGAAAACGGAGATTTTCATTGAGACTCCAAAGACCATCATTGCTCGCAACCAATCGCCCGATATTTCCTTTGATCGCTCAATCAATCCTTACCGGGGCTGCGAGCATGGCTGTGTCTATTGTTATGCGCGGCCTGCACATTCTTACATGGGGCTTTCGCCGGGCCTTGATTTTGAGTCGAAGCTTTTCATTAAGCCGAACGCGGCGGCTCTTCTTCGGGGGGAATTAACCGCGACCAATTATGTGCCCAGTACCATTGCGCTGGGCTCCAACACTGATCCTTATCAGCCCATTGAGCGCACTTATCGCATCACGCGTTCCATTATCGAAGTGTTGAGCGAATTCAAACACCCCTTCGGCATCGTTACCAAATCCGCTTCCGTGTGCCGTGATATTGATCTGCTAAAACCCATGGCAAGCCAAGGCTTGGTGAAAGTGGCTTTATCGATCACCACGCTTGATCCGAAATTGGCGAGGGCTATGGAACCGCGCGCCTCAACCCCGGCCAAACGCTTGGCGGCAATCGAAGCTTTGTCGAAAGCGGGCATTCCCACCGTGGTGATGATCGGCCCCATCATCCCCGGCCTCAACGACCACGAAATCGAAGCCATCTTGAAAGCGGCCTATGCCGCGGGTGCAAGGGAAGCTGGCTACACGATGTTGCGTTTGCCCTTTGAAGTGAAGGATATTTTCAAAGATTGGTTGTTCAAAGAATTCCCTGACCGCGCTGCGAAAGTTATGTCACTGGTCAAATCCGTGCGCGGCGGCAAAGAAAACGATCCGGAATTTGGAACACGCATGACGGGCTCTGGGCCTTATGCTTGGACGATTGGGCGGCGGTTTCAATTGGCGGCGCAGCGCTTGGGGTTAAATGCGAAACGCACAAAATTGAGGACAGATTTGTTTGCGAGGCCGCCGCAGGTTGGGGAGCAGTTGAGTTTGATTTAGGGTTCGCGCATGAAGGGGTATGTCGTCACCCTCTTTAATTTTCGAATCAACCGCCCTCAACTCCGGCCACACCCTGATCTGCGGGATCGACGAAGCTGGCCGTGGGCCTTGGGCGGGGCCTGTTGTCGCAAGTGCGGTAGTCCTCGATCACAAAAACATTCCATTCGGCCTCAATGATTCCAAGAAACTCAATGAAGCTGAGCGCGAGGCTTTGTTTGATCCCATTATTCAATCATCACAAGTTGGCATTGGCATTGTTTCGGCGCTGGAGATTGACGACATCAACATCTTGCAAGCGACGTTCCTCGCCATGCAACGCGCCTTTAGTCAGTTAAAATCCAGTCCCGATCTGGCATTAATCGATGGCAACAGGTCGCCAAAATTAAACTGTAAAATTCAAACAATCATTGGGGGCGATGCGATATCACTTTCCATCGCAGCAGCGTCGATCATCGCCAAAGTGACACGCGACCGGATCATGCACCAGCATGACGAAACCTATCCACTCTACGGATTCGCCCGCCACAAAGGCTACGGCACAGCGGCCCACGCCGCAGCGCTTGCCCTCCACGGCCCGTGCGCCGAACACCGAAAATCCTTCAGGCCCATCGCTCTTCTCCTAGCCCGTTAACCATTATTAAGCTTTTGGATTCACAGCGACTCCGCAAAGATTCATAACCCCCTAGATCAACCTGAACTTTGACGGAATCGTCAAAGTTCGGAAAAGTTGATCGAAAATAGAACTTAGGGCGATTTTGACTTTTCTATGAAAAGTCAAAACGCTCCAGTCAGTTGCGTTGCGTTCAGGGGAATTAAAAAATTGGGTTATGAATCAAAGTTAGATGTGCGTCCCCTTCACGATCAAATTCTGATGGGTGATTGCCTGGAGCAACTCAAAAAAATCCCAACAGGTTCGGTTGATCTCGTGTTTGCAGACCCTCCGTATAACCTGCAACTCGGTGGTGATTTGCACCGCCCTGATGAAAGCAAGGTTGATGCGGTGGATGATGATTGGGATAAATTCGCAAGCTTTGCTGAATATGATGCCTTCACCAAAGCTTGGCTTTCCGAATGCCGCCGTGCACTCAAACCAAATGGTGCGCTGTGGGTGATCGGTTCCTACCATAATATCTTCCGTGTTGGTTCGATACTGCAAGACTTGGGCTATTGGATTTTGAATGATGTGGTGTGGCGCAAATCCAACCCCATGCCAAATTTCCGTGGCCGCCGTTTTACCAACGCGCATGAAACCCTGATCTGGGCGGGCCGCGAAGAAAAATCCAAATATTGCTTCCATTATGAAGCGATGAAAATTTTTAATGATGATCTGCAAATGCGTTCCGATTGGACGCTGCCACTCTGCACCGGTGGTGAGCGCCTCAAAAACCAAGACGGCGATAAGCTGCATCCCACGCAAAAGCCAGAAGCGCTTCTCCAACGCGTCATGCTGGCCACAACCAATGTGGGCGATGTGATCCTTGATCCATTTTTCGGTACAGGCACCACAGGCGCTGTGGCCAAACAATTGGGCCGTCACTTCATTGGCTGCGAACGCGATGAGAATTATGCGCGCGCCGCATTGGCCCGCATCGAAGCAGTTGAACCACTGTCACTCGATGCGTTG
Organism: Aestuariivirga sp.; assembly: GCA_043779145.1. Taxonomy (GTDB): domain Bacteria; phylum Pseudomonadota; class Alphaproteobacteria; order Rhizobiales; family Aestuariivirgaceae; genus Aestuariivirga. Next base: position 3,982 of record JAYWEV010000212.1, read on the forward strand.
AAAACCACAGTCGGTAAACGCGCCGAAGTCCGCATTCCGTTCGGCACATTGATTGAGCGCGGCTTGATCAAAGCGGGCGAGACTTTATTTGATCACACCACGCGCATCGCCGCTTCCGTGCGTGCTGATGGTTCGATTGCATCGAAGGATAATTCTGGTTCCATCCATAAAGTGGGCGCGCATGTTCAAAACGCGGAAGCGTGCAATGGCTGGACTTATTGGCATGTGCGCCGTGGGCCGAATTTGGTGCCGATTGATTTATTGCGGCAGCAAGTGCGTGCGGAAATGGCCAAGGCGGCTTAACCCGTCTTCATTGCCAAAACTGCTACTTTACGCATGAGTGATGGCAACGCCTCTGTTGCCAACACTTTCTTTTTGACGAACCGTCCGTCAAGAACAGGCTTTGCGACCAAGGCTTTCCACACATTGAGTTCCAAATGAAAATGCGTGAAGGTGTGCTCAACTAACCCTATCGCTTTTTTCCATTCTGCTTCGAAAGGTGCGGCAAACTTTACGCGTTTGCCGTCAACCCATTCGCTTGACGGAAATTCTGTCATGCCGCCCAGCAATCCCTTGGTCGCCCGCGTGCGCACCAACACATCACCCTTGGCATTCTCGATCCAATAGACATGGCCATAACGTGTGGACACTTTTTGCTTAGCGGCCTTCAATGGCAATGAAGCAGCAATATTTTTGATCCGCCCCGCACAATCATCCGTCCACGGACAAATTAAGCAGCTAGGTGATTTGGGTGTACAGATCGTGGCCCCCAAATCCATCATCGCTTGCGCAAAATCACCGGCGCGTTTTTGTGGAACGAGTGCTTGCGCCAATTCACGAATGCGCGGTTTCGATGCGGGCAGGGGGACTTCAACGGCGTAATAGCGCGAAACTACACGGTCGACATTTCCGTCTACGGCTGCCACTGGAACGTCAAATGCAATCGCCGCAATGGCACCCGCTGTATATGGCCCGATGCCGGGAAGCTTTTGCAATTCTTCAATCGAATTAGGAAATATCCCACCCACCGCCACCACAGCCTTCGCACATGCATGCAAATTGCGCGCCCGCGCATAATATCCAAGCCCTGCCCAAGCCTTCATCACGTCTTCGGTTTCAGCTGCCGCTAAATCAAAAACGCTGGGCCAAAGGCGGATGAATTTGATGAAATAGTCTTTCACTGCCGCGACAGTCGTCTGCTGCAACATGATCTCAGATAGCCAAACCCGGTAGGGATCAGCCTTAATCCCAGGCCTTTCCCGCCATGGCAACACCCGCGCGCTGGCATCATACCATACGAGAAGTTTATCAGGTAAATCAGTTTCCAGCCCTTGTTCTGCCATGGTTCAGTGAATATCCTGCCGCAACGCGCATTTACAACCCGGAATCATGCAAACCATCGATAAACATTTTCGCAACCTCGCCAAGGCCGCTTTTCAGCGCCATGGCTTTGCCAGTGAACAACTGGCGGCGCAATGGCGGGTGATTGTGGGTGAGCAAGTGGCAGCAATCAGCCGACCCGAAAAAATCAAATGGCCGCGTGGCAATGACGCAAGTGGCCATCAATCGGGTGGAACATTGCAGCTGAAAGCGCAGGCAGGCCGCGCACTTGAACTGCATTATGAAACACCGCGCATCATCGAGCGGGTGAATCAGTTTTTGGGTTACGGTGCAATTGCCGCGCTGAAAGTGACACCAGATAATGCTCCGCCGCCCGAACCTAAAATCCCACGAAAACCCATGAAGCCAGAAGCTGCCAAGGCTTGGGCCGAAAATTTCGACGATATTGAAGATCCAGACTTGAAAGCAGCCCTTTCGAAGCTTGCTTCCTTTTCTGCCCCGAACGGCCCTAAATCTGCGTTCTCCACAGGCTTAAATAGGGTTTTGTCTCCATCCCCAAACTCGAGTAGGAAAACCCCATGATCAATACATCCCGCCGCAATCTTCTGGTTGGTGCCGCTGCCATTGCTTTGGCCGCCGCCACGCCCGCTTTTGCTCAAGACGCAAAAGTCGACCTGACTGACCTTCTCACTCCGCCAAAAGAAGGCGACATGATTTTGGGCCCAGATACGGCCAAAGTCACCATTGTTGAATATGCATCCGCAAGTTGCCCGCATTGCGCGGCGTTTTATAATGATGTGTTCGTGCCGTTTCGCAAAGATTACATCGACACTGGCAAAGTGAGATTCATTTTCCGTGAATTCCCGCACAATGATCAAGCCATGGGCGCGTTTATGTTGGCGCGCTGCTCGGCCAAGGATAAATATTTCCCACTTGTCGATATTTTCTTCAAAACCCAGCAAAAATGGATTCCGGATGCTTATAATCAGCTGAAAGATATCGCCAAGCAAACTGGTATGAGCGCTGAAGATTTCGACAAATGCCTGAAGAATGTTGATGTGGCTAAAGGCATTATGGAAGTGCGCGACAAGGGCGATAAGTCTTATGGCGTGAAGGGCATTCCGACGATTTTCATCAATGGCAAGCTGTGGGAAGGTGAACGCACGCTTGATGATTTGAAAAAATATGTAGATCCGCTGCTCGCTTAAACGCGAGGGCTAAATTGGGCGACACGAAGATATGCGTTTTGCGAAACTAAGACTAACGGGATTCAAATCTTTCGTCGAACCCACTGAACTCATTATTGAGCGCGGCCTCACCGGCGTGGTGGGGCCAAATGGCTGTGGCAAATCCAATTTGCTCGAAGCTTTGCGCTGGGTGATGGGTGAAAACTCATACAAATCCATGCGCGGTTCTGGCATGGAAGATGTGATTTTCGCCGGTACCAACCAGCGCCCCGCCCGCAATCTGGCTGAAGTTTTGGTCACCATGGGCAATGAGGACCGCACCGCTCCACCGTCATACAATGACTCTGAGATGATCGAAATCTCGCGCCAGATCGTTCGTGATCAAGGCTCGACTTACCGGGTGAACGGTTCAGAAGTGCGTGCGCGTGACGTGCAGCTTTTATTTGCTGACGTTTCAACAGGTTCGCGTTCGCCAGCTTTGGTGCGCCAAGGTCAAATTTCTGAAATCATCAACGCCAAGCCACAAGCGCGACGTTTGATTTTGGAAGAAGCGGCAGGCATTACAGGTCTGCACACGCGCCGCCACGAAGCGGAATTGAAGCTGAAGGCAGCTGAAGCCAACCTTTCGCGTCTTGATGATGTGATGGCGCAGTTGGAATCTCAGCTCTCCAGCCTGAAACGCCAAGCCCGCCAAGCGGTAAAATATAAGCAAGTTTCAGGCGACATTCGTAAACTCGAAGCCGCAGGTTTGTTCGTGGCCTGGCGTGATGCGGCAGAGGCGATGAATGCTGACACTGCCGCATTGAATGATGCCACACGCATTTTGGGCGAGCACACGGTTGGTGCTTCACAAGCTTTGCGCGGGCGTGACGAGCTGGGCGAAACCTTGCCGAATTTGCGTGAACAAGAAACCATTCGTGCCGCCGTTTTGCAGCGCATGACACTTGAACGCGCCGCTTTGGATGAAGAAGAAAAGCGCGTTGAGAGCCGTATCACAGAACTGAAACAACGCCGCACCCAGGCCGCAAATGATTTGCGGCGCGAAGAAGAATTGGTGCAAGATACCGATGGCGTGATTGTGAAGCTGCAGGAAGAAGCAGCTGGCCTTGAAACATTGCTGACGCAGGATTCTGATCTGCGTTCGGAAGCAGCCATTTTACTGCAGGAATCTGCCGCCTCATTGGCGCGCGCCCAAGAAGCAGCTGATGAAGCCAATAATCGCCTCTCGGAATTGTCGGCTCAACGTTCAGCCTTTGAACGCGCCATTGCTGAACATCAAAACCGCATTGCGAAATTAGACCGCGAAGCTGCCGATATTGCCCAGCGCCGCGAAGCTTTGGCTGCACGTGTCGGGTCAACAGCTGATGGTGTGACATTAACATCTGCCGTTGCTGCAGCTGAAACGGCTATGCAAGAATCAGAGCAAGCTGCTTCGCATGCCGAAGTTTCGTTGCGCGTCACCCGCCAAATGGAGGGCGATAAGCGCCAGGCCTTTGATGATGCGCGCCGGAAATCTGACCGCCTGCAAACAGAAGTCCGTACACTGACGAATTTGCTCAAAGCCGGTGGTGGCGATCTTTGGCCACAACTGGTTGACGCGATTAATGTTCAAAGTGGATATGAGGCAGCTCTCGCTGCGGCTTTGGGCGAAGATATTGAAGCATCCGCTGATGAAGGCGCACCGGTTTTCTGGCGAGGCTTGCCACCGCTGGATACTATCGCTCCGTTGCCGGGGGATGCATCACCACTTTCCAAGTTTGTTGAAGCGCCGCAGGCTCTGGCCCGCATTCTTTCGCATGTCGGTGTCGTATCAAAATCAGTTGGTGCAGCGCTGCAACCACAGTTGAAGCCTGGCCAACGGCTTGTTTCAAAAGAAGGCGATGTTTGGCGTTGGGATGGGTTTACGGCTGCTGCTGATGCACCAAGTGCTGCGGCCAAACGTTTGGCTGAGCGCAACCGCCTTTCTTCAATTGAAGAAGAAATGAAGCTGGCGATTTCCGCTGCTGAAAACTTTAAGACAGAATTCGAGCAAGCGCGCACGGGTGTTGAAGCAGGCGTACGCGCTGAACGTGACAAGCGCGATATAGCGCGCACCGCGCGCTCGGCCCTTGATGTGGCCCGCCAAGCCCTGCAAGCCCATGAGCGCCGCATGGCTGAAACTGCCGCACAAACTGCATCGCTCGAAGAAGCAGCACGCAGCTCTGCCGCTCGCATCGTTGAAGCGCGTGGCGCGCATGATCTAACGCATGCTGAATTCTTGGGCTTGGCACCCTCTGATGATCTTCAAACAGAAGTTCAAAATCTGCGTGATGTGCTGAACGGCGAACGCGCCACCTACGCCGAAGCGCGCGCTAAGCACGATGGCTTGGAACGCGAAGCCCGCATTCGCGCGGAACGTTTGAAGGCCATTGCTGCCGAGCAAGATCAATGGAACAGCCGCGCCGCCAAGGCGAAAGAGCAAACTGGTTCGCTGACCAAGCGTTTGGAAGAAACTGAAGTCTCAATCACTGAGATGAGCCAGATGCCCAAGCAATTGGCGGAACGGCGGCTGGTTTTGATGAACACACTGAGCGAAGCCGAGCAAGGCCGCAAGCTGGCGGCGGATGCTTTGGCGACTGCTGAAAACGCTGTGCGCGCCGCTGATCAGGCCTTGCGTATCGCGCAGGAATTAGCGGCCACGTCGCGCGAAGATCATGCTCGTTTAGGTGCACGCTTGGAAAACTCGTCCAGCCGCCACGAACATTGCATCGCCCGCATTTCTGAAACGCTGATGTGTGAGCCGCAAGAGATTTTAGCCAAGGCCGAAGTCGACCCTGAAAAACTGCCTGCTGGCGATGAGATTGAAAAGAAACTCGTCTCCTTGCGTGAAGACCGTGAACGTCTCGGTGCCGTAAACCTGCGTGCTGACGAAGAAGCGCAAGCGGTTGACGAACAGCTTACCAAAATGAAATCCGAAAAGGATGAACTGGTGCAAGCCATCGCCAAATTGCGCGGCGGCATTGGCTCCCTTAATAAAGAAGGCCGTCAACGCCTGCTTGATGCATTCGGCACAGTGAACGACAAATTCGGCGAACTTTTCACCACATTGTTTGGTGGGGGGCGGGCTGAGCTGCAATTGATCGAGTCTGATGATCCGCTGGAAGCAGGCCTCGAAATTATGGCCCATCCGCCCGGCAAAAAGCCAACCACCTTGTCGCTGTTGTCAGGCGGCGAACAAACGCTCACTGCGCTTTCATTGATTTTCGCCGTGTTCCTCACCAATCCATCACCGATCTGCGTGCTCGACGAAGTTGACGCGCCGCTGGATGATCATAATGTAGAACGTTTTTGTAATTTGCTTGATGCCATGCTTCAGCGCACGGAAACGCGCTTCCTCATCATCACTCACCATCCCCTCACAATGGCCCGCATGCACCGCCTGTTCGGCGTGACCATGATGGAACGCGGCGTGTCGCAATTGGTGTCGGTCAATCTGGAAGAGGCAGAGCAATTGGCTGA
>JAYWEV010000213.1:0-9981 GCA_043779145.1 Aestuariivirga sp.
TCTACAACAACACGCCGCGCAAATGCCTCAAATTTAAAACTCCGGCAGAAGTCCTCTGTCAGCAGCTGTTGCACTTCAAATGTGAATCCACCTCCCCGCCTTCGCGGGGATGACGACATAGAAGTGGGTTCGTCAAAAGTAGAAACGCTCTATTGCGGGCAATTGCCAGTTTGCATGCAGCGGCGCATTTTATCACGAAGCCTTTGTTTCCAATCTCGGGCGTCTTGTGCACCATCCTGATTGCCGGACTGTTCACCGGCATAGTAGCCCCTGCGATAACCGATCTTATAGCCACGCTTATAACCAATAACATAATCGTTCTGAATCGGTCGCATGCTGCGTGACATGCTATTATTGATCAGTTCGTCGACGTAAGATTGCATGTAGGCACCCTTGTAACCATCGGTATAACCATCTTTACGACCGGCCGTTTTGCCTGCCACAAAACCTTCTATATAGGACGGCGAGCGAGCCTGGACGGGAGCGGCTGTGGCACCCGCCACAACAGCGACGGCAAGTGCTGGCACGATTATAGACTTGAACAGATTGCGACGGCTAAGAGGGGTTTCAAAATTTGAATGGGTCATGTTGGAATCCTTCTGCTGACTTTTGAGATGACAATATTGCAGGATCAAACTTGAACCGAGACTGAGAGGTTCGTTCATCTGCTGTTCATCATAAGAGTTGAGTAATTTTCACAGATCGTGCTGCGTCATTTGAGGTATCATACATCCAGCAACGGAGTTTGAACATGTCGACATTTTTGCAATCACTTGGCCTAGAGCTTGAGGCCATTCGCGGGCAATCGCTTTGGAAAACTGAGCGCGAGATCAGTGGCGCACAAGGTACGAGCATTAATGTTGTGGGCGACCGGCAGGTTTTGAACTTTTGCGCCAATAACTATTTGGGGTTGGCCAATCATCCGGCTTTGATTGCCGCCGCCAAGCATGCGCTTGATACACATGGGCTTGGCATGGCGTCGGTGAGGTTCATTTGTGGCACGACCGATTTGCACCGTGCACTTGAAGCACGCGTTGCCGATTATGTGCAGATGGAAGATTCGATTCTGTTTGCTGCGTGCTTTGATGCCAATGGTGCAGTGTTTGAACCGCTGTTTGGCGAGCAAGATGCAATCATCTCAGATAGTCTCAATCATGCCTCCATCATCGATGGTATCAGGCTTTCGAAGGCCAAGCGTTACCGCTTTGCCAATAGTGATATGGGCGATTTGGAAACGCAGTTGAAGACGGCGCGCGACAGTGGCGCAAGGCGCATGATTATTGTGACTGACGGTGTTTTTTCGATGGATGGGTATTACGCGAACTTGCGAGATATTCGCGCGCTTGCCGACAGATATGAAGCTTTGATCATGGTGGATGATTGTCATGCCACGGGATTTACGGGCCCTCAAGGGCGCGGCACACCTGCAAGATCGGGTTTGAAAGTTGATATTCTCACGGGCACCCTTGGAAAAGCATTAGGCGGTTCGATGGGGGGTTACGTGGCCGCTTCAAAACCTGTTGTTGATTTGCTGCGCCAACGGGGACGGCCTTATCTTTTCTCCAATGCGTTGCCGCCAGCTATCGTTGCGGCGTCTCGCATGGCGATTGATTTGGCCGAGGCTGGTGACGATTTGCGCGTGAGGCTGAATGACAATGCAATGGCGTTTCGTGCGGGGATAAATGCGGCAGGATTTAAATTACTGGCGGGCGAGCATCCGATTATTCCGGTGATGTTGGGTGAGGCTGAGATGGCGCAGAAGTTGGCAGCACGGCTCTATGAATTGGGGATTTATGTGACGGGATTTTTCTTTCCCGTGGTGCCCAAAGGTGGGGCGCGCATTCGAACCCAAATGTCGGCGGCCCACACATCTGAACAAATTAAAGCGGCCATCGCGGCGTTTACGCAAGCGGGCCAAGAGTTGGGAGTGATTTGATGCGCGCATTGGTTAAAGCAGAGCCAAAGGAAGGCCTGACGCTTCGTGATGAGCCAGCGCCGCAAATTGGCGTGGATGATATTCTGATCAAGGTCGCAAAAACTGGGATCTGTGGCACGGATTTGCACATTTGGAAATGGGATGAATGGGCGCAAAAAACCATTCCCGTGCCAATGGTTGTGGGCCACGAATTTGCAGGCCGGGTGGTTGAAGTGGGTTCCCATGTGCGCACTGTGAAAGTGGGTGACCGAGTTTCAGGCGAAGGCCATTTGATCGGCATGAAAAGCCGCATGGCGCGGGCTGGGCATTTTCATCTTGATCCAGAAACCAAAGGTGTTGGCGTTAATGTGCCGGGTGCCTTTGCTGAGTATTTAAAAATTCCGGCGTTCAACGCAATCCATTTGCCTAACGAAATTGATGATGAGATTGGAGCAATTCTCGATCCACTTGGCAACGCAGTGCATACGGCTTTGTCGTTTGATTTGATCGGTGAAGATGTGTTGATTACCGGTGCTGGGCCAATTGGTATTATGGCTGCAGCTGTGTGTCGCCATGTTGGTGCGCGTCATGTGGTCGTGACAGACGTCAATGATTACCGCTTGGAACTTTGCAACCAAGTTGCAGATGCTGTGACAGTCAATGTATCGCGCCAAGATTTGCGCAGTGAGATGGATAAGCTTGGCATGCGCGAGGGCTTTGACGTCGGACTTGAAATGTCCGGCGCTCCTGCTGCATTTGAGCAAATGACCAAGCATTTGATCATGGGGGGGCGGATTGCCATGCTCGGCATTCCATCTGGTAAAATGGCCGTTGATTGGAACGTGATCATTTTCAAGGCGCTGACTATCAAAGGCATCTATGGTCGCGAAATGTTTGAGACCTGGTATAAAATGATCGCCATGCTGCAATCAGGTTTGGACGTGCGCAAAGTGATTACCCACCGCATGAAAGCGGCGGATTATAAGGTGGGCTTTGACCTGATGAAGCAGGGCAGCTGTGGCAAGATTGTTCTGGATTGGGTTTAAGTGGCGTAAATCCAAATTACTTGGAATCTATTTTAAATCTACCTTTTCCAAGCAGCAGAAATATTGCGTACGACAAATTCTCGCCCTTCTCCCATCGGGAGAAGGTCCCGAAGGGGGATGAGGGCCGCAGCGAAGCGGGGACACCAAGCACTCAGAATTCAACCTGAAAGGTCTCGCCCCGTGTCGCTGCGGCGAAGTTGCCGCAGCCCTCATCCGTCACTTCGTGACACCTTCCCCCGACGGGGGAAGGGTGATTTATTCGATATGCAATAGCCCTGCCCAAAAGGGGGGAGGGAGAAAAACGGTTAGCTAAATCAAAGCTGGCATTGCTCTAAATTACGCCGCAATGCTTGAGTTGATTTTTTGCAAGGCTATTTTCAGAGCGGCAAAGCAATTGGCATCAATGGCAATGCCTGCATCCTCGGCCATGATGCTCAGGGCTTTTGATACAGGCATGGCGGCTCGGTATGGTCTATCAGCTGTTAGCGCGTCGAAGATATCGGCTACGGCGAGGATGCGTGATTCAAACGAAATTTCATCGCCTGCTAAATTATTTGGATAGCCCTTGCCATCCAATCTCTCGTGATGAGCTGCGGCAACCGGGGCCATTTTTTTAAAAACAGAAATGCGAGACAGGATCAATTCAGTTTCGGCTGAGTGGCGACGCATGGCAACCCATTCGGCATCATCAAGTTTGCCTGGCTTATCAAGGATGGAATTGCTGACGCCGAGTTTTCCGATGTCATGCAGCAGAGCTGCGCGTTTCAACCAGCGGCGATGTGATATTGTTAATTGCAACTCTTCGGCAATCATATCCGCATAAAGTGCCACGCGCTCGCTATGACCCTTGGTGAAAGGGCTTTTGGCATCGACCACTTGGGCAAAACCTGCGGCAATATCATCAAGGTAATCTTCGTCGAAATTGATATCAGCGTTTTTTGGCTCAAGTTCCAAAATCATTTCTCGCAGATCATCGTCTTTCATAGCATCCCAGAATGAAGGTCGCGCTGCGACGGCTTTAAAGGCTTTGACCAGTGTCGGATCAAACCAAGTGCCGGAGCGATTTTCGATTTCCTTGCGCGCGGCATCTTCTCCGGCAGACATTCGGAAAATATCGACGACTTGAGCCAGAAGGGCGATGCGGGCGTAGAGAGAAATATCGTTGCCTTTTTTCCCTTCGGGCTTACCGCTGCCATCCCAATGTTCGTCCAGATTGTGGATTCCTTGGGCAACGGGTTCGCCGAAGCGCATTTTGCGCGCAATGTCCGCGCCACGGGTACAGCGCGTTTCGATGAGCTCGCGCGAGATATCTCCGCCATTTTGAAAAATGTTGATGATCGCTCGAAACCGCTCGGCCATGCCGGCTTGAAGGCCTGTGTGAGACATGACGAAGCGCAATGCTTGGGGCAGGCTGCCATTGACCAGTTTGAAGTCTTTTTTGAAAGTTAAATCATCGGCGAGATAAAGCTCGCATATGCGCGCGGCGTTGCTGCTGCAACCGAGGTCTTTGAGGAGCAGCGTGTAGTAGAGTTCCCAAGTTTGCTGATCGTCGAGCTTTAGCTGTTCGGCAATGAGAAGGCCGATCCAACAGCACCTTACCGAATGGCCCTGCGGTTGGCCCTCGGTGATATCGAGCGCGTAGGTGAGTGCGCTCAATACTTCTGCTAGGCGCAGCTTTTGGTTTTGCGATTGATCGGTTTCGAAAGAAATCAACATGCCCCATTTTGGGATTGAGGCATTTAAGATTGGATTAAGGGTGATGGCAGTTCACGCAGGTGTGGACTTGGGGCGCTTTTGACTTTTTTAGGAAAAGTCAAAACGCTCTAGCCGTCAATTTCTTTCCCCATAATTGCAATCGCTTGTTGATAGACCGTTGCCGCGTTCCAGCCTTGGATGGCTCCGAAATTAGCTTCGCCGGGTTGATAGCCAGCGCCTGTTTTCCAGCCATGGCCACGCAGGAAATTAGCGGTTGAAGCCAGTGCATCATTCTTGTTGTTGAGGTTTCGCCCACCAACACCATAGAGCATAATATTCTTCGGCATGAATTGGGTTTGGCCCACTTCGCCATGCATGGCGCCGCGGGTGGCCGATGACATGGCTCCACTGTCCACAAGTTTCAGAGCGGCCATCAATTGCTCGGTGAAGAAGGCAGACCGCCTACAATCATAAGCCAAGGTTGCCGAGGCCGAGACTGTGGGCTGATTTCCGGTGACTGCGCCAAAGCCAGTTTCCATGCCCCAAATTGCCAAGATTGGGCCCGCTGGCACACCGTAACGCGCCTCAAGCGACGCAAAGAGGGCGGCGTTGGCGCGTTTTAGACCCTTGGCGCGGGCAACGATTCCGGCAGCGCCGCGCTTCGCCATGAAGGCCGAAAGGGAGAGTTTAAAGCTTTTTTGATTGCGATCAGCGTGGATCGTTCCTGTCGAATAGGACGTGGCAGCGAGCGCCGAGAGACCCCTTGCACCGATGCCGCCAGCCTTAGCTTGGGGGGCAAAAGCCGCTTTCCATGCTGCAAAGCCCGCAGCGGTATTGCCGCATTGGGCCGCCTGAGCCGCCGTTCCGCCCATAACGCAAGATGCAAGTGCCAAAATAATAAGCTTTAATTTCAAAGACATGATCTATTCCCCTGATGAAGACCGCTAAGCGCCCAAACTGCTCTGGTACCAGATTGCTGTCAAGGCTTGCCCACAGCGAAATGTGACTTGCAAAAGTGTTCGGAGTTATCTAAATATCGTTCTGTAAAACGAACGGTGATGATATGTCGAACATCCATTCTGAACGCGTGCTTGAAGTGCAACATTACACAGACCGGCTTTTTCGCTTCCGCGTGACAAGGCCGCAATCTCTTCGGTTTCGTTCTGGCGAGTTTGTGATGTTGGGTCTGCCTGATGAAGCAAAGCCTGTAATGCGCGCCTATTCCATCGCCAGCCCAGCGTGGGATGAGAGCTTGGAATTCTTTTCGATCAAAGTGGCAGGCGGGCCGTTGACCGAGCGTTTGCAAAAAATACAGGTGGGGGATGAGATTTTGTTGCGGCCTAAAACCACTGGCACGCTGGTGAATGATGCATTGTTGCCGGGCAAGCGATTGTTTATGCTTTCAACGGGAACGGGCGTTGCGCCATTTGTTTCGCTGATCCGCGATCCCGAGACTTATGAGAAGTTTGAACAGGTTATTCTCACACACACATGCCGCACGTTAAGCGAATTGCAATATGGATTTGATAGCGTTTCTGCAACGCGCGGAGACCCATTGGTGGGCGAAGAGGCAACGGCACGTTTGCTGCATTTTGCATCGACGACGCGTGAACAAAGCCAACACAATGGGCGGATTACCGACCTGATTAAGTCGGGTGAATTTTTCTCGGCTTTGGGCATTACCAGTTTCGATGCCGTGCATGACCGCATTATGATGTGTGGTTCGATGGGCATGATCAAAGATATTCGCGACATGTTGGAACCAAAAGGCTTCACCGAGGGTTCTAATCATAACGCGGCTAATTTTGTGGTTGAGCGCGCTTTCGTAGGCTAATTTGTCTGTTCATTAAACTGTCAAAACTGCTCGCCACATAATTATCATTTTGTGGGTCTTATTTCGAAGTGCGGCAAAAACTGTAAGATCTCAACAAGGGATATATCAGGATGAATGATGGTGAAGACAACTTTTTGCGGTTTGGCCAGTATGGCAGGTCTTCTTACAGCTTTGTATTAAGCCTGTTTTCGACGCGGATGAGTGCTTTTACATTCATGCTCGATTTCTATGTATACCCGTTTTTCATTTTTATGGCTTTGAGTATTGGCGCTTGGGGGCTTCGTCATGAGGCCTGGTGGCTAGGCTTGGCCCTATTGATTTTGGGTTATGCGATTTGGACGTTCGTTGAATATTTGATGCACCGTTTTGCCTTCCATCACATGCCAGGGGTCAAGCCGCTGCACATGGCCCACCACGCTGATGCTGATGATTTAATCGGAACGCCTTCAATATTATCTTTCGCTTTGATTTTTGTGTGGGGATATTTGCCTGCAGCATATATTCTGGGAGTCTATGAAGGCTGCTTTGTTTTTGCGGGATTGATGGCGGGGTATTTGGCTTTCTCAGCGGTTCATTTTATTGTGCACCGCGCTGAACACAGTAGGTTTAAATTCATTCGCAAATTAAAGCGGGGTCACGCGATACATCATTATGGCAATAATCAGCATAATTTTGGTGTCACCACGCTGTTCTGGGACCGGGTGTTTGGAACTTATAGTGATAAGATGCGCTGACTAAGGCGATGTCTGTGTCGCCGAAAACCACTTTGCGTAAAGCGCATCATAGGTTCCAATTTCACGCAGGGTGAGAAGAGCTTCATTCACGGGCTTGCGAAGCAATGAACCACGCGGAAGCAAGATGCCGTAATTTTCTTTTCGCAACATTGGGCCAACAATTTGCACGTTGTTGCGCCCTTGGGTAGCTGTGTAATAAAGCAATACGGGGGAATCAAACACCACAGCATCGAGCTGTTTGTTTTCCAATGCCGTGAAAGCCTCGTTTATTTTTTGAAACTCAGTGGCCGTCACATTCATTGTTTTGAGATAGCTTACTGTTGTGCTGCCTGCGGTGCTGGCCACTTTGCGGCCAGCTAGATCTTCAGGCCCATTGATATCGCCTCTCAAAGTTTGAATGGTGAGAGCTGATGTGATGGTGCCCTGAAAGTAGGACATAAATACCATCGAAACCAAAATCGCCATGGCAGCAAGGATGCGCCCCCATTTAGAGGCAGGGCTATCAGGCTGCTGACCAGCAACCGCACCAATGGCCCACCACGCGGCTCGCCAAATTCAGGGGAAATATGTTTGTGAAATAAAATGGCTGTTGCCGCGTCGTTCCGCATACCACACGAGGTGAGATGGGATGATGATCAACGCGGCCATCAACCCAAGCAAGAAAGGCATGGTGCCGGTGGAGAGAATATTCCAAATTTGCCAGACGCTGAAACCGCCAATGTTTTCTGAGCGCACCAGAATTTGCAAGCCTGAGTCGAACATCGGTTGCGAAAAATCAAACACTTGTTCGCGCTGCGAGGTGATTGAGATTGCTGCAATCGCCTTCACCAGCTTTCACACCTGCCAGTATTTCTTTGATGTTGGCTTTCTCAACAAAATGCGATGTGGCTTTGATTTGGCCGGTAATCGCTTGTCACAGCTCGACCGAAAAACCTTGATATTTATCGTTGTCCTTCAATACAAAAGGCGGGACCACGCGGGTGATAACTTTAAGATCGGTGAGATTAACGGATGTGGCAGGTGCAGAGTCAGCAATCTGAGAAAAACCCGGAACAGCAAAGCCTGCCCAAAAAATGACCAAGCAAAATCCCACAATCTTAAAAATACGCGCCACCTTGCTTCCCCCATTTTTTATTGTTCAATACCAAGCAGGGGTGCGAATTGATAGCCTGTTAGATCAACCCGAACTTTGATCGAAAATATAAACTTTAGGCGATTTTGATTTTTCTAGGAAAAGTCAAAACGCTCTACAGAAACTTCCTGTGGGCTAAGTTCCGCATCAAATCTGCAATGCCGAAATTCCAAGGTTCGGCTTTATCTGTCGGGACTACGCGGTTGGTGAGCGTGCCCAGCAGTGGCGTGGAGATTTCAACAATGTCTCCTGTGTGGTGCGTGAAACCCTTGCCCTTGGCACCTCTATCATCCGTGGGAGCAAACATGGTGCCGCAGAACATCACGAGGCCATCGGGATATTGATGATGTTCGTTGATTGCTTGGGCGACGATTTCAGCGGGTGCGCGGCTGATCTGGCTCATATTGGAATGACCCTGCATCACGAAACCATCCAGCCCCGTGACTTTCATTGATAGCTCGGCCGCACAAATAATTTCGTAGGTGAAATTGTCGTCGAAGAAGCGAATGAACGGGCCGATCGATGTGGAGGCGTTGTTGTCTTTGGCCTTGCCCAACAACAAAGCGGAGCGGCCTTCCACGTCGCGTAAGTTCACATCATTGCCAAGCGTTGCGCCAACGATCTTGCCAGTGGAGGCAACCACCATCACGACTTCAGGCTCTGGGTTATTCCAAGATGATTTAGGATGCACACCCACATCCATATTGCAGCCCACGGCAGACAATACCGGCCCCTTGGTAAAAATCTCTGCATCGGGCCCGATGCCTACTTCAAGATATTGGCTCCATGCACCTTGGTTCATCAGCGTTTCTTTTAACTCCGCTGCCTCTTTCGAGCCTGGCTTCAGCTTGCGCAAATCTCCGCCAAACATATCGTTGATCGACCCACGAATAGCCGCGGTGGCAGCTGCATCACCCCGGGTTTTTTCCTCAATCACCCGTTCAAGCATAGATACCGCAAAGGTGACGCCTGCGGCTTTGATGGCCTGCAAGTCGATGGGTGCGAGGAGCCAAGGGACGGCGTTATTATGCCTTGCGGGGTTTGCATTGGCGAGAATGGCTTGCAGTTTGCCGATGGCTTTGCCTTCTGCCGCCTGCAACGCCTGCGCCGGATTTTTCATCTCACACAAATCTCGCATGGTGGGGAATATGGCGGTGATGTCGATAAGCTTATCACCATCCACACGGACGATTGCGGGGCCTATAGAAGGAATATGAACGCGGCCTGCGAGGGTGGCGTTGGTAGGAACAGTGGATTGAGACATGGGAAACTCCGTCAAGTCCGCAGGATGCCAAGGCAAACTGGAAAACGCAACAGTCAAGACGATGCCATGCCCCCAACGGGGGAAGGGTGAGATCGTTTAGATCACGCCTGCTTTCTTATCGGCTTCTACCATATCCGTGCGCCGGTTGCTTGCGTCGCCGAAGCCTCCTCCTCCGGGCAAATCTAAGATCAGGCTTTCACCCTTGGGTACGATGTGGATGCCTTTGTCGGGGAGGGTGGTGCCGTTGCTGAGTCGGGCCGCGCCTAAGGAGCCGGGTTTACCGCCATTTCGGCCTTGGGCGGGGTTTTTTATGCGGTCGAAGGTGGCTGCAGAGATTGTGAATGGGGCATCTTCGCGGTTG
>JAYWEV010000214.1:0-9954 GCA_043779145.1 Aestuariivirga sp.
CTCTTGAACTTGACGCAAGCATAAAGCCGCGCCATGATCAAATTTGGGGAAAGTTTTATGTTTATGCGTAAGGGGCGATTAACCGTGCAGAGCAATACAGCCATGGAATCAGGAACAATCGACTTCCTCGCAAAATTCACAGACAGCGAACAATTTGAAAAGACCTTCAAAGAAGGCATGGGGCTTGTAGAAGAAACTGCCGATTATTTAGACGGCGAAGGCCGCATTGATGCTCGCGTTCTAGACCGTGTGGGGGCCATCGCTTACGCCACAGAATCCATGCGTCTCACCACAAGACTTATGCAAATGGCCTCTTGGCTCCTCCTGCAACGGGCTATCGCAACGGGTGAGATGAACCACGACGAAGCTCTTAAAGAAAAGCACCGCATCAACTTAAGCGAAATCGGTCGTGGCCACGACCTCAAAGGCGGCGAACAAACGCCTGATGGTTTGAAGAGCTTGGTCGAACGTTCCCTGCGCCTGTTGGAGCGCATCAAGATTTTGGACTCGATGCTGAACCGCAAAGCCGTGAATAATGATGAACCAGAAAACGCGAGCTCAGTAGGCGCCCAACTCAACATGCTGCAACGCGCATTCAAAACCGCCTGAAACGCCCGACACCAACTCTCTGCCCTCGCGGGAGAGAGCAGTACATTTCGCAAAGCGATATGTGCAAAACAGGGCAGTGCAAATTCTACACCAAAAAATTAAATGCACCGAACCCGTGACCCGGACAGTACTGAATTGCACCCCATAGATATGACACGATGATGCCTTTGACAGGAGTTTAGGTAGCAATGAATTTATTTGGCGCAGATGTGATTGGGTCCGATACCAATAAACGGTGAAGAGTTGGTCGCAGCCGGGGCAGCTTTCTGCTTAAGCGAATTAATCGTGTCACAAATAACTGGATCAGAAAAATCATCGCGGTCGAACGCAGATTTAATTCTTGAGTGGAGTGGAGGTAGCAGACCATTACCGTCTTGGACACTGCCATAGCTGGCATTCCCTACGAGCACATTATTTTGAACATTTAAACCCTGAACCAATTTTGAATCTGCGAATACGTCTTCAGTTATATTCTGTTTAATGCGGACATCCCGATCATTCTTATTAATGCCAACACCACGCCGGGAGTCAGAGATTAGTATATTGCGTTCGATTGTAACATCGCGCGCCAGATTGCCCCAACTTTGGATTGGAATACTGCCCTCACCGTAAGCATAAATTAAATTTCCGACAAAGGAGAGATTCATCGGCTCACCCTTTTTATCACCATGAAAAGTTATGGGCCTAGAACTGTGAGTAATCATATTATTTTCAACGGCGATATTTTTGTTGCTTAAATAGACGCTAATACCATTGCCATGAATGCTCGTGATGTGAGTAATTTTATTGCCACTCACCAAAACGTCTTTGTTGTTGATAATCGAAATGCCCGTAACACCAACCTCATCTATGGAATTGTTTGAAATGTTCACCTTGCTCGAACTGATCAACGAAATACCAAAGCCCTCTTTTATTTTGCTGACCTTGTTTCCATCAATCTTTAAATCAGTTGCTCCAAGAAATTGTATCGCGCTTCCGAACGTTTTAAGCCGCGAAATGTCATTGTTCAAAATCAAAATATCGGAAGGCGACCCGCTTCGGCTTCTGAAGGCATTGCCTTTGGTGGCAACATCATTTTCCCCAGCAAATCCTTGAATATCAAAACCCTCGAACTGAAGGTGCGAGCGACCCAAAATATCAAAAGCAACATCGCGAACTGAATATTCAAGCTTTATTTTTTCACCTTGCAAATCTGGAAAGCGAAAAACCAGCGCACGCCCGTTGGAGATAGTGGCAAAACTTAACGGAAATTTCACAAAACGCGGATGGTTGCTAAGCCCGTAGTAAGCCAGTCGATCAGCAAATGGTACAAATTTAGCAGCGCGAAAATGGATGGCACCCGTCAGGTTGTTGTAATTTACCTCATCGCCAATATGGATCCAATTTGGCAACCCCCAAATCAGCACACGCATATCTTCGGGTTGACTATTGCCTAATATCGTCAAAGGGCCCGCGTTCAAAATTGTCCAGCCTAAACTGTCCCGCACAATCTGGCTGAATTTAATCGGCCAAAAATCAGTCTTTGGTGTGCTCCATAACGCTTTCGGTTGGACAGGAAATTGAGATTGAACCAAATCCTGCCCGTTAATGCTGATCTCAGCATCAGGCTTAATCTGCATAGGCAAATCAGCAACATATGTGTCCTCTGGATGAGCAACAAAAGCGCATCTTACGTCGCTCGTACATTTTTTAATCGACACCGAAATTTCATCCATCCCGACAACAGCTGCTTTGTTTGGCCCCCAATCATCGCCCAAATATTTAATGGATCTGCCAGTTTCACCACCAGTTTGAGCAACCACCGAACCCCGATATTTGACACCACCTCGAAATCTAACAACATCACCGCCAGATAGAATTGCCTTCGAAGGCTTTTCGGTGGCGCGAGGGTCTCCGGGCGCATGTTGCCAAGGATCGGTTATTGAAGTGCCATCGGCCGCATCTGAGCCACCGTCGAAATCAACAAAGTAATCAGTAGCATTCACTGGAGACTGCAAGAAAAAAACCGCAAAAACAATGCTTAGTGCAAGCCTAAAATTAAACTTTCGCATTGCATAGCGACCCGACCAAATGTTCAATTTATCGATCATTCAAATACGACTAAACCTTTTTACTATTCCTGCAATTCCCAGCTTTCTAAAAGTCATTCCAACAGCCCCAGGCTTCGATAATTTGTGAGCAACCGTGCGTAGTTTTTCCCAACGAGTTCCTTGATTGATCGGAAATGTGAGCAATTGGGGCCATTCTTTTTCGACGATAGCTTTGAATAATTGACCAGACCTGCGAAACTCGGCAGGAGCGGACATCATGGCAGAGAAACTCTCCCTGTGGATCAAAGGATATATTTGTGGCCCAACAATGTCACGTGCAACAGTCTGAGGAAAGGCCCAGGTCGCCATGCGGTGCTCAATGTAAGCGCAGTCCAAAAGCGTAAATAAATCAAACTGCGGAAATTCCTCAATCCACTTTTCCAACTCAATTTCAAATTGCTTGTTGTCTGGAAGCTTCAATCTTTTCAGCAGATCGGGTGCGCCGACATTACCATCAGGTTTATCAGTGGAAAGCCAAAGAAAGCCTCTGCCGATCTCGCCGCCAAGCCCAGAAATTTCAACACTAGGATTAAAATTTTCAGACAATCGGTTGTACATGTTAACACCACCAACACAGTTGCCAGCATTTCTTTGCCAAATCATTTGCTCGAGATTGGATCGTCGCCTCACCGAGAAATTTTGATGTTTTAAATTAAACGTTCGCGCGAGCCGACTGGCACATCCCTGATCAACAAATGATCCAGGCATTGTGGCTGTAAAAAAATGTGTGCTGTCGGTATTATCGCGCAACATCGCCAACAATCCTCTGGTCTCATTGCCAGCTGTTAATGGAACGAGGCAATTAGCTTGTGTATTCGAAATTTTAAGACCTGCATGAGTGACGGAAACGATATTGGCCAAGGCCTGATCTGCGCTCATCGCCGGAAGTTGTTCTAACGGCCAGATGCGCTTTATTTTCCAAGTAGATAAATTCAAACTGTGATTTGGGAGCAGCCGTCGAATGCTCGAATGAGCCGTAATCCCTGCGGGAAAATAAAGATCTCTTTCAAACCAACCGGGTGAACTCGCTTCTTTACTCAATTCAGATTCGTATTCACTATCGTCAAGAATCATCGCTGCAGAAGATGCAACGATTCCTTTGTCAGTTGAATAGACCAACGGCTTAGATCCACATGCATCAACAAAAAACTGAACCCCTGACGCAGTTTTGAGGATAGCGATCCAGCTTCCACCAAGCGTATAAACAAATTGCTCTAACTTGTCTTCAAAGGCGTGAGGGATAATAATGCGATTTGGACGAAAGATATTATTTTTTAAATCCAGAACAGTTCCAAGACAAACCCCATTCACCACACCGCTGCCCGAAACTAACTCTGTGACAGTTGAGCCAGGGAAATACCCGATCTCAAGTCCAAAATATGTCCCACGCAGCATTGCCACGGGTAATTTCCCAAGCGCACGGTAAGAGACAATATAGTGATGAAACGACGAGATCTGACTGATCATACTCATTACCTTATTACAATAACTGCGTCGCGGACAAGCTTTACATTGGTTAGCGCTCATGACAATCGGTTTAACGGGGGAAAGATCAAGCGGTTGCGGGTTTAACTTAATCAAGGCCCAAATTCGCGACCTGCTTTGGTTTCCCCCGCGACAAAAAAGGGCCATTGCAGCCATTCCTTTGATTGGATAAGAGGTTACTGCATTTCATATCTAGGGATTCTCCGATGGCTTCACATTCCTCACCTTCTTCACCGGCACCCAAGCCAGGTTCAGCCGAAGATTTCGCAACCCACAAAGCCACGTATCAAGGATTTTTAGATTTCTCAATCGCAGGTTCGATCATCTGCCTCTATATCATTGTCGCCCTTGTCATTTTCCGGTTTGTTGACAATCCCTTTAATATCATCCTTGGTTTCGGTGGCATCATTGTTGGAATTTTAACCAGCATCATTGCCTTGCGCATGGGCGGCAAATGGATGCTTCCAGTCGTAATTTTTGTTATGTACGCGTTGTTTGCAGCCATGAACGTGCATATGTCTTGATCGGGAAACTCTTCTCATGAAAATCGCGGTTCCCAATGAGCAAGCAGCGGGAGAGAACCGCTGTGCTGCATCAGCTGAAAGCGTCAAAGTTTTCGTTAAAAAAGGTCTGAAAGTCGCCGTTCAATCTGGCGCTGGATTAGGCGCGAATATATCCGATGCCGAATACGCCGCCGCAGGTGCCGAAATCATCAAAGGCACCAGCGTCGTCAAAGATGCCGAAATTGTCCTCAGCATCCGCCGCCCCGCTGATGCTATCTTAAAAGCTATGAAGAAGGGTGCCGTGCTCGCAGGCGGCCTTGAACCCCACGGCGACCGCAAAGCCCTTGAAGCCTTCGCCAAATCCGGTGTGACCGCCTTTGCCATGGAGTTGATGCCCCGCATCTCCCGCGCGCAAGCCATGGATATCCTGTCATCGCAAGCAAACCTCGCTGGTTATAAATCTGTCATTGATGCGGCCGCGCATTATGGCCGCGCCATTCCGATGATGATGACGGCAGCTGGCACTGTTCCGCCTGCGAAAATATTCATCATGGGAGTAGGTGTAGCAGGCCTCCAAGCGATTGCCACGGCGCGCCGTCTGGGAGCTATCGTTTCCGCCACCGACGTGCGCAAAGCCACTGAAGAACAAGTTAAATCCTTGGGCGCAAAATTTGTGTTCGCGGATGTGGCCGATGCAGCAACATCAGGTGGCTATGCCAAAGAGCTTTCCACTGAAGACAAAGCCATACAAGCCAAACTTGTGGCCGATCACGTCAAAAACCAAGACATCGTTATCACCACGGCATTGATCCCCGGAAGACCAGCGCCAGTTCTGATTACCAAAGAAATGGTCGAATCCATGAAGCCAGGCTCCGTGATCGTTGATCTGGCCGTCGAACGTGGCGGCAATTGCCCACTGTCAAAGCCAGACCAAATTGCGGTCCATAAAGGTGTGTCGATCATCGGCACGGTAAACTTAGCTGGCAAACTCGCTGGCAATGCTACGCCTTTGTTTGCCAAGAATTTACAGAACTTCATTGATTTGATGATCAGCAAAGAAGGTAATCTGGCCATCGATTATAACGATGAATGCATCAAAGGCACCCTGATCGCCAAAGACGGTGCACTGGTTCACACAATGTATGGAGCAAAATAATGGAACAACTGGCCCATAGTGTTGATCCCTTCGTCTCCCTCTTCGCCATATTCGTGCTCGCCGTCTTCGTCGGCTATTTTGTGGTCTGGAGCGTAACACCAGCGCTGCATACGCCGCTGATGTCGGTCACCAACGCCATCTCGTCAGTCATCGTCGTCGGCGCACTGCTCGCCGTGGGTGCTGGTGCAATTGCATCAGGCTCCGTGGCCGCCATGATATTCGGTTTCTTTGCGTTGATATTCGCCTCGGTCAACATCTTCGGTGGCTTCATGGTCACCAGCCGCATGCTCGCCATGTATAAGAAAAAGGGAAAGTGAGATGAGCGCCAATCTCGCAGCCATCCTGTATCTCGTCGCCGGCTCACTCTTCATCATGGCCCTGCGCGGCCTGTCATCTCCAGCCTCCTCGCGCAAAGGCAACCTCTACGGCATGGTCGGCATGGCCTTCGCCATCCTCACCACACTTGCCGTTGCAATGCCCAATAGTCCGTTAGCTTGGGTACTCATCATCGGCGGCATTGCCATCGGCGGCGGCATCGGCGCTTACCTTGCTCGCACCATTGCCATGACAGCTATGCCACAGCTCGTCGCCGCGTTCCATTCACTCGTCGGCCTCGCAGCGGTCTGTGTTGCGGCCGCGGCATTTTACGCACCTGATGCTTTCGGGATCGCAACACACGGTTTAATCCTTACCGAAAGCCGCATTGAAATGTCATTGGGCGCAGCCATTGGCGCGCTCACTTTCACAGGTTCGATCATCGCCTTTTTAAAGCTCGACGGCCGCATGTCCGGCGCACCCATCATGTTGCCCACAAGGCATCTGATCAACATCGCTTTGGCTTTGGCAATGCTGGCCTGCATTGTGCTGTTCTATATGTCGCCAGCCGCAATCTGGTTTTGGCTTATCATCCTCATTGCATTCGCACTTGGCCTGCTGCTGATCATCCCCATCGGTGGCGCTGATATGCCGGTTGTCGTATCAATGCTCAATTCCTATTCGGGCTGGGCTGCCGCAGGCATTGGCTTCACACTGGCCAACACAGCCTTGATCATCACGGGTGCCCTCGTCGGTTCATCTGGTGCCATCCTGTCTTACATCATGTGCAAAGGCATGAACCGTTCCTTCATCTCGGTCATCCTCGGAGGCTTTGGTGGCGAAAACGCTGGCCCTTCTGCCAAGGGCGAAACTAAGCCCGTCAAACAGGGTTCCGCCGAAGACGCAGCCTTCATGATGAAGAATGCAGCTTCAGTCATCATCGTTCCAGGCTACGGCATGGCTGTCGCCCAAGCGCAACATGCCTTACGCGAAATGGCTGATCATTTGAAAGCTTCAGGCGTGTCCGTCAAATACGCGATCCACCCCGTCGCAGGCCGCATGCCCGGCCATATGAACGTGCTGCTGGCCGAAGCCAATGTGCCCTATGATGAAGTGTTCGAACTTGAAGACATCAACAGCGAATTCGCCCAAACCGATATCGCTTTTGTCATCGGTGCAAATGACGTCACCAACCCATCCGCCAAAGACGATAAAACCTCACCCATCTACGGCATGCCCGTCCTCGAAGTCTGGAAAGCCAAAACCGTCATGTTCATAAAACGCGGCATGGCCTCAGGTTATGCAGGCGTCGACAACCCGCTCTTCTGGCGGGACAACACGCTGATGCTGTTTGGTGATGCCAAGAAGATGACGGAAGAGATTAATAAGGCGATGGGGTGACGCTAGAGCGGCGGGCAGCCTGATGGAATCGGTAGCTATTCCCAAATCAGTTTAGAAGTGATTCAAGGTGTGCGGAGGTGATTGCCATGCCGCATTCCTTGTCGACTGATCTGCGTTTGCGTGTTGTTGCTTTTATTGAGGAAGGCCATTCGCGAAACGAGGCTGCCGCCCGCTTCAAGACGTCAGTTTCCTTCGCGGTGAACCTGATGACCTTGTGGAAAGAGACGGGCAGCGTGGAGCCCAGACCCCGTGGCGGCTTCACGCATGGCAAGGCTGCACCTCACAAAGCCTTCATTCTTGCCACGGTTACAGAACGGCCTGACATCACCATGCCACAACTGGCAGAGGAGCTTTTGCGAACCAAAGCAATTAAGATCGACCCTTCAAACCTGTCGAAGTTTCTGATTGCTTGCGGCCTCAGCTATAAAAAAAAAGCCTTCTGGCAAGCGAGCAAGACAGGCCTGACGTTGCCAAGGCGCGGGTGGAATGGGTGGAGGCTCGCCAGCCCATCATGCGTGAACAGCAAGCAAGGCTGATCTTCTTGGACGAGACCAGCACCAACACCAAAATGACCAGACTGCGCGGGCGCTTTCGCAAAGGTCAAAGGCTCAAAGCCACGGCCCCCTTCGGGCATTGGTGTACCCAGACCCTGATTGCGGGCCTGCGATCAGACGGCCTCATCGCACCGTTCGTCATCAATGCTCCAATGAACCGCGTGATCTTCGACACCTATGTCGAGACTCAGTTGGCACCGCAGGTTGGCAAAGGCGATGTCGTCATTCTCGACAACCTCGCGGCCCACAAAAGTGAGAAGGCCGAAAGCATCCTGCGTAGCCGAGGGGCTTGGTTCCTGTTCCTGCCGCCCCCGTCCTTCGACGGGGCAGGCTCTATAGCCCCGACCTAAACCCGATCGAAATAGCCTTCTCCAAACTCAAAGCCCATCTTCGCAAAACAAAGGCCCGCACAATCGACGAGCTGTGGAAAGCCATCGGCAACATCTGCAAACTCTTCACATCGGAAGAATGTTCAAATTACTTCAATGCAGCAGGCTACGGATTCAAATGATCGCCCGTTGCTCTAGGTTTGCTCGGATATGCCTAATTCAAAAAGAGCAAGTTCTTTCTTTCGCATATCCGTCGCCAAACCCGGATCATTTTGCTGCGCATTCATTGGTATCCAACGCCATTTTTTTAAATCGTCCAAATATGTTAAGTACAATTCTAAATTATTGTATTGGTAGTGGTGATTTAGGCGATAGGCAGCCCACGCTACTCTTCTATCCCAAATAGCGAAGCGCGCAGGACATAGAAAATGTAAATATTTGGACGTTTCGATTAACGAACCCCCAACAAACGCAATCATACTTTCCAGTTGCGCTCTGTTGATTCCTTCACCTGATCGAATTTTTTCAATCGCACTCTTTGCAGGTTCATATTTCTTCAAATAATCAACATTGAGTTTTGCAGGTGCCATCCATGAATAAACTAAAACAACACCGAGCTTTGCATCAACTTCAGCAAAATCAGGACGATTTATTTTTTCACGGAAGAAATCAAGTATAAGAGGATAAGTGGCACTATAGAAATTGTCTATTTTACGGATTGTTTTTGAACGAATTGAATAAAAGGCAGTTAAACGTTCTTCTAATGTTTTTTCAAAAGCCATCTTATGGTCCTTTTAGCTCAGTAAGAAAATCAAGCCGCCCTCTTCCTTGTCGGCTTAATCAAAATCTCTGCTGGAATATGCAGTTCCGCATTCAACCTTCTAATCATTGCAATGGAGAGCCCGCGCTTGCGGTCCAGCACTTCGGCGATGCGGGCGCGGGTGCCGATGATGCCTTCTAAATCCTTGCGCGTGAGGCCCTGGTGCTCCATGCGGAACTTAATGGCTTCGATGGGGTCTGGTTGGTCCATTGGATAATGTGCAGCTTCCCAAAACTCAATCAACGTAGCGAGAACGTCGAGACGGTCGCCCTTTGCCGTGCCGCTCTTAGATCCCCAAAGCGATTCAACTTCTGCCATTGCAGCTTCATAGTCTTTCTCACTACGAATAGGTTTTACATCACTCATGGTATTTGACGTCCTTCACGTTAATCCGATCATATTCTTTATGTGAGCCAATCCATTTTATCCACACGATGGGTTTTTCAAAATCAATCGCGACGACCAATCTGTAGTCGTTACCTTTTATATTGAAAACAATTCTCTCATTTGAAACGATGCTGGCGGTTGCATAGTTTCGCTTTACCTCACTTGTGTTTTTCCAAATCGCTTTAGTGGTTTCAGCAAACCATGCATCCAATGCAGATTTCAGTGCACTATGATCTTTATGACCAGATCGCTTTTCGACAAATTCCCATAAACTGCGCCTAGCTATCACTCTCATAAACACTAAG
>JAYWEV010000215.1:0-9918 GCA_043779145.1 Aestuariivirga sp.
ACAGAAGATCGCAGGCGTTTGACACCTGAACACTATTTCAAATCGCAAGAAGAAATGGCGGCACTATTTGCCGATTTGCCAGAAGCGCTGGAAAACACGGTCGAGATCGCCAAGCGCTGCGCCTTTCGGGTGAAGGGGCGAAAACCAATTCTGCCGCGTTTTGCTGATGGGGATGAAGCAACAGAATTGAGAAAGTTGGCAGCCCACGGCTTGCAACAGCGCCTAGCAACACGCGGCCCCGTGGATGGATTTGACGACGACGCTTATTCGAAGCGACTTGAATTTGAGCTCGATGTTATCATCCGAATGAATTTCCCGGGTTATTTTCTGATCGTCCATGACTTCATAAAATGGTCTAAGGATCATCTTATTCCAGTGGGTCCGGGCCGTGGTTCGGGTGCGGGTTCAATGGTCGCCTATGCGTTGCAGATTGTCGACATCGATCCATTTCGGTTCAATCTTCTCTTCGAACGCTTCCTCAATCCTGAGCGCGTTTCAATGCCCGACTTCGATATCGATTTTTGTCAGGAACGGCGCGACGAAGTCATCAACTATGTCCAGAGTCGCTTTGGCGAGGATCGCGTCGCACAAATTATCACATTCGGTAAATTGCAAGCTCGCATGGTCACGCGTGACGTGGGCCGCGTTTTGCAAATGCCCTATGGTCAAGTCGATAGGCTTTCAAAACTCATCCCAATGAACCCGGCCAATCCGATGACGTTGCAGCAAGCAATTGATTCAGAACCACGCCTTCAAGAAGAACGCGACCGTGATGCAAATGTAAAAGCGCTGTTCGATATAGCTTTACGTTTGGAAGGTCTGAACCGCAACGCATCCACGCATGCTGCGGGTATTGTGATCGGCGATAGACCTTTGGAACAATTGGTTCCTTTGTACCGCGACCCTCGCTCAACTTTGCCAGCAACCCAATTCAACATGAAATATGTTGAAATGGCAGGCTTGGTGAAATTCGATTTTCTAGGCCTGAAAACGCTGACGGTTTTGGACAAAGCGCAAAAACTCATTCGCGTGCGCTTGCCGGAATTTGATCTGGAAAAAATTCCAGACAATGATCTCAAAACATTTGAAATGCTGGGGCAGGGCGACACAATCGGCATATTCCAGTTGGAAAGTTCCGGCATGCGCGATGTCCTAAAGAAGATGCAAGCCAATTGCATTGAAGACATTATTGCTATCGTAGCACTTTATCGGCCGGGCCCGATGGATAATATTCCACGCTTTATCGCCTGCAAAAAAGGTGACGAGCAGCCTGACTATCTGCACCCGTTGCTCGAGCCACTGTTGAAAGAGACCTATGGCGTTATGGTCTATCAAGAACAGGTAATGCAGATCGCTCAAGTTCTTTCAGGCTATTCACTTGGTGAAGCAGATTTACTCCGCCGCGCTATGGGTAAGAAAATCAAGAAGGAAATGGACGCTCAAAAGGAGCGCTTTGTGAAAGGGGCTGTTGCTAAAGATATTGAGGCAGCCAAGGCCGACAGTATATTTGAACTTGTGGCAAAATTTGCAGGCTATGGATTCAACAAATCGCACGCCGCTGGCTACGCCGTGGTGGCTTATCAAACTGCATTTTTGAAAGCTAATTTCCCAGTCGAATTTTTGGCCGCTTCAATGTCTCTGGATTTAGGTAATGCGGACAAGCTTATGCTTTTCAAGCGTGACGCTCAGCGTTATGGTATCAAGGTTGTTCCCCCGTCTGTGAACGCAAGCGGTGTTGATTTCGCTGTAAAAGATGGAACCATTCTCTATTCACTTGCAGCCTTGAAAAATGTCGGGCATGGCGCGGTCGCACAAATTGTTGAAGCCAGAGAGCAGGGCGGCGCATTTAAATCGCTTGGTGATTTTGCAAGGCGCGTTGACCCGCGCGCGTTAAACAAGCGCGCCATGGAAGGCATGGTGAAAGCTGGTGCATTTGACACGCTCAACCCCAACCGTGCGCAAGTATTTGACGGTATTGATAGCATTGCTGGAATCGCCAATCGCACCGCGTCAGAGGAAGCCGCTGGCCAAAATGATATGTTTGGTTCGCTGCAATCGCCGAGTGATGATTTGGTAATGCCACGCCGCGATGCATGGTTGCCGATGGAGAAGTTGGCACAAGAGTTCGAAGCCGTTGGTTTTTATCTGTCAGGCCATCCGCTGGATGAATACACCAAACCATTGCAACGCTTAGGCGTTGAAACCTGGGTTTCGTTTCAAGAAAAAGTTCTGACCAAAGGCGCCACCGCTGGGAAGCTTGCGGGCACAATCACCTACAAACAAGAACGCCGCTCAAAAACGGGCAATAAATTTGCGTTTGTCGGCTTTTCTGATCCAACAGGTCAGTTCGAAACAATCGTTTTCTCCGACACGTTGAATGCCGTGCGTGAACTTTTAGAGCCAGGTAAAGCCGTGATCGCTCGCGTTGAAGCTGATCTCGACGGCGAAGAAATTAAGTTGCGTCTGCAAGGCCTCGAAATTTTAGACAAAGCAGCGGCAGCCATTGTGCAGGGAATCGAAATATTTGTGCGAGATGCAGCCGCACTGGATTCTATTGCCAAACGCCTGACGACAGGCGGCCGTGCGCCAGTGCGACTAACTCTGTTGATGGATAAGGGCCGCGAGGTTGAATTTGGGCTAGGTTCGAATTTCGCCATTACGCCGCAAATCAAGGGTGCAATAAAAGCTATTAACGGCGTTCTCGACGTTCAGGACTTATAATACTTCGGGGCTAGCCAGGGGCTGAAGGTTTGAGCGATCAAGCTGTTTTACAAATTCAATCGCAACACCTTGGTCAAGATACCGCACAACCCGGCCACGCATCTTGCCGAGCATCAAAAATGTGCCAACGCTTGGCATAACATCAGTTTTAACGGCGGCACCCGAAAGCGAAATATCAATCACTTCACAATTATAAATGCGCCCGTCAGGCAAAGCGATTTGTGATTGTTTTTCAGTGGGTTCATATCGCGCATGACGTCTGCCATCTGGCTCATCACCTGTTTCACGCTTCTGCAACCATTCAACGCGTTGTTGCAATCGCTCTAAGCGCGCACCTGTGAGGCTAAACTTAACAGTGAAACCACCTTCAACTGGTTCACCAGAAATTGCTTCCACGCGGCCAACTTCTTCAAGATAGGCAACCAACGCCAAACCTTTAGTCGGAACGTTTTGAGTGAGAAACGTTGCGCCAGTGTTCGTCAAATTAACAACTTGGCAAGGGCGTTCTGACATGTCCGGAAGCATGAACCGCCCGAAAAGAATTCCGAGAGAGTTAACGCCATCAGCTGCGCTGGTGGTTGTCATATTTAACCCGTTCACAAAGACCCCCTAATTGCTAACGCCCGTTACGCACTAAAGGCATCAAAGCTGACGGTGAGCCAGCCTTCAACTATCTAATCGCCGACGGGTAAAGGCAGAGTTAAGAATATGTCAATTGCACGGTTGTAATGTTCGAATTAATTACAACTCAGCCCGCCATTTATAACACGGAGCATCGGCACAGCTTTTCGACCAATCTGGGCCACCAAGGCATCGCCTGTTTCATGTTCAGTCCAAATCATGCGGGTGGAAACAAGTTCGCGGCGGATCAACGTTGCCGGCAGGAACGGCCTACCATTGAGCAAAGGAAACACACTCCCAAACAACTGAATTTGTTGGCTCTTCTCATCAAAGACGGGCAGGGCTATCATTTCTGCAGCGAGTTTGGGTGCGCCATCATAGTCAAAACGCATGCGCACCAAACAGGGTTGTTTGCGCTCTTTGGCAATTGAGAAAGATTTTGAAACAACATCGCGCTCAAACGAATCCCACCCTCCCAAGGCGTCTTCGCCGGTCAAGCTGTGATCCATCAAACGACAAACTTCTGTGCCAACTAAACGATAACGCCATGTTCTGCTCGGTTGATCACAGTCCAAAATAACCATGTTTGGCATAATTTCAACAATTTGGCGCAAGTCGATGTCGCTGCGATTGGGGCATGGTCGCTCTGCTCTCAAAGCTTCCCAATAGCGGAACAGTTTGCGACTTCCTGCGTCCAACATCTGCACACCAGATTGAGAAAGCTCTGAATTGTTAGACATTATCATAAACCAAACTCCGCTTGGAACAGCAATTCCTGTCCCATTCATGAACGTATGGTGATAAGGTTGCACATCGCGTGCCAGCCGGAGAACAGTGTGACGGATCAACCAGAACTAAACTCAGATGAAGAAATTCCAGCTGAAAAAGCCGAACCAATTATAAATTTGCCCTTTGCTGTGTGGGGTTTGATCGCTGTTTTGGTCGCTGTTCATCTCGGGTTGTGGTTCGCCGGTTCGAACACTCAGCTGATTGCCCAAGCCTATTTGGCTTTTGATACAAGAAGATTTTGGATGATTGTCCGTCCAAATTTACCATTTCAAGCCTATTGGACGATGTTAACCTATGCGCTTTTGCATGCTGACGCGATTCATCTCGGCACAAATTGCTTGTGGCTTGCCATTTTCTCAAAACCAGTTGCGACTTGGATGGGCTGGTGGCGCTACCTCACCATTTTTTGGGTTTCGGTTGTGGCCGGTGCAGCAGCAGGTCTAGCCGTCCATTGGGGGGAGACGGTGATTCTTGTTGGTGCATCGGCCGGGGTTTCCGGCATTTTAGGTGCGGCGATCCCGATTATGTACGGCGGCGATAATAATGGCCCAGTAGTGCCTGTTGGCATCATGTCCCGTTTCCGTCCGCTTTCCTTTAAAGCATTGCTCACGAATAAGCGCGCCCTAAGCTTCACGGCGATCTGGCTCGGATTGACGATGATTACAGCCACCAGCCAATATATGACAGGAACCGCATTCCTTGAGGAACGCGTGATTGCATGGGAAGCTCACCTAGGCGGTTTTTTTGTTGGACTTATTGCGTTTTATCTTCTGGACCGCAAAAGAGTTTAGCCTTTTGAATATCTGTGTTATCCTTCTTCAAAACTGCAGGAGGGTCACATGAGTGTATCACATATCCTTAAGTCTAAAGGTCGCGACGTTATTACGGCCAAGGCAACAGACAGCCTTAACGCAATCGCCCAAACTTTGGCGAACAAGAAAATTGGCGCAATTGTTATTTTATCCGATAGCGGTAAGATTGAAGGTATCATCGCCGAGCGAGATGTAGTGCGTTGCCTTGCTGTAGAGGGTGCCAAAGCACTTGATGTTCCAGTTTCAAAAATTATGTCTAAGGGTGTGAAGACCTGTTCGGAAGCTGATAGTGAAACCGAGCTTATGGCATTGATGACCGAAAATCGCATCCGTCATTTGCCTGTTGTTGACAAGGGTAAACTGACTGGAATGATTTCAATTGGTGACGTCGTGAAGTTTAGGATTGAAGCAATTGAACGCGAGGCGGCCGATATGAAAGCCTATATAGCGGGTTCATCTTAATCTTTAAAGACGAGAGCTTTGCCCTTGATTTCACGGTAGAAACAACTGCGCCGCCCGGTGTGGCATGCATTGCCTTTGCCTTGCGGTTTCACACGCACCAACAAAACATCCTGATCACAATCAACACGCATATCAACAACTTCAAACTTCTCGCCTGAAGTTTCGCCTTTCATCCAAAGCTTGGCGCGTGAGCGGCTGTAAAAATGAACAATGCCCGTGCGTTGCGTTTCGGCAAAAGCCTCAGCGTTCATGAACGCGAACATGAGAACAGCGTTATCAGACTGGTCAACGACGATAGCCGGAATGAGGCCTTGCGCGTCGTAGCGAAGGCCTAATTCCAGCGATTCATCATTTGCATGCGACATGGATTAGATCGTAAATTCCCGGTGCGGTGCGCGCACCATATCCATAAATCTGGCCTGCAGCACAGGGTTTGTTTTAAACTCGCCAGTGAACTGTGTCGTTATCGTAGCCGCTCCATGTTTTTGAACACCGCGCATCGACATGCACGTGTGCAAGGCTTCAACAAACACGGAAACACCGCGCGCACCTAAACCTTCGAAAACCGCATTGGCTATCTGAGCGGTCATGGTTTCCTGCGTTTGCAAACGGCGGGCATAAATTTCAACAACGCGCGCCAGTTTCGAAATGCCAACAACACCGCCATTCGGTAAATAAGCGATGTGAACACGTCCAAAGAACGGTGCCATGTGATGTTCGCAATGGGATGTAAAGCTGATATCCCGCAGCATGACCATATCATCATAGCCACCAACTTCATCGAATACGCGGTCTAGAACATCTGCTGGGTCTTGTGCATAGCCGGCATAATATTCTTTGAACGCCTTGGTCACACGCTTCGGCGTCTCGAGCAAACCTTCACGATTTGGATTATCGCCAGCCCAGCTGAGCAACACGCGAACTGCCGCCTGTGCTTCTTCTTCGGTTGGCATAGGGGCAGGCTTAAGAGCTTGTTTATGGTACACTTTGACATCCATGGGGCGAACTCACTTTGAGGGTTTGCACATTACAGTCATGCATTACGGATATAATACACGGGCGGATTGCATAACATTCCACCCCTTCCAATTTTGTCAGCAACATACCATATTCAGGCCACTGCCGACAGCCGTGGATATGGACATGATAAACGAGATTTACAACCGAAAGATTTTAGAATTTGCGGCCGATATTCCATTATTGCAACGTTTAGAACATCCAGGCGCAACGGCTGTGGCACATTCAAGGCTTTGTGGTTCTAAGGTAACTGTCGATCTGGTGATGAAAGACGGTATTGTGAGCGAATTCGGGCAGGATGTGAAAGCCTGTGCACTCGGGCAAGCTTCATCTTCTATCATGGCGCGACATGTTGTGGGTTCAACCCCGCTTGAGCTGCGTGCATTGCGTGAGCAGATGTATAAAATGTTGAAAGAAAATGGTGATGCTCCAACGGGGAAATGGGCTGACCTCGAAGCCCTGATTCCGGTTCGCGACTATAAGGCACGCCATGCATCTACACTTCTCACATTTGATGCGGTTGTTGATGCTGTAAACCAAATAGAGAAGGTGGCTGCGTGAGCAAAACAGTTCTCAACATTTCTGAACTTAACGTACGCTCTGGCTCTGGTTATCCTGAACATTATGCCAAAGCGGTAAAAGGCCGCAGCAATGTGGCCCTGGGAAACCCATTTGGCCTGACGCAGTTTGGTGTGAATATCACAACTCTTGAACCAGGTGCTTGGTCATCGCAACGCCATTGGCATTTGAATGAAGATGAGTTGGTTGTAGCGCTAGAAGGCGACATGGTGATTGTTGATGAAAATGGTCGCCATCCGTTTAAGCAAGGCCAATGCATGGGCTGGAAAGCCAACACTCCTAATGCACACTGCATCGTCAATGAATCTGTTAAGAGTGTTAAATTTTTAATTGTTGGAACCCGAGTTGAGACCGAAGAGGCGCATTATCCAGATATCGACATGCATTATCGCCGCGATGAGAAAGGTCCGCGCTTTCATCGCAAAGATGGATCATCATTCTGATAGCTTCGGTATAGCACAACTGAAACGCCAGAAATGCCAATGAGACCAAGTGCGATCGGCCACCCATAGTCAAACCCGTGCCACACCATAAAAGCAGCCGCACAGCAGCCAAGCGCACACCCCACATCCCAACCACCTTCGCCAACCACATGAAAGCGCAATGCGTCACCCGATGCCTTTGCAACATTGTAAACCCGCGCGTTAAAAGCCGAGGCATAAAGCGGGCCAGCAACAGCACTCAGCGCCAAGGCAATAATGGCTGTGAACGGGTCGCGGTAACCAAAAGCCGCTGCAACGGCAAACAGACTCATCGCACTCATTCCAAAGGCAACCGACCAGCGATGATGTCCAAGGTCGACCAATCTTCCAATGCCTAAACCCATAATGGCCCCAACGATCGCCGCCCCACTCAATGCTAAGCCATAAGTTTGAAAATTTTGATTTAGGGTAATGAACAATGCCATTGTCCAGGAAAGGTTGATGCCCGCTGTGGTCACGCCATCGAAAAAATAGATACGCCAAGCAAAGCGTTTTGATTTCGCATCAACCACGCCTTTTGGCATCGCAGTGGTGTACATGATTTGCAAAAGCGGAATCGCACTGAGAAGTCGCACGCAGCCAGCCAGCATGAACGCAAACACGGATCCAAGATAAACTTGCGTTGAGGAACCGATAAGCGGCCCGATGATGGCGCTTGACGCATAAATGAGTTGCACCGCGCTCACCTGTGCGCCTCGTGATTCCTGATCGCCCAAACGGGCCGTTGTGGCATGATAGCACGACCAATAAAACGCATCGCCTAATGCATGAATCAATAAAAACACCGCAAGCATCGGCGATAATCCATGCACAAATCCCAGAGGCACATAAGCAACAGCACCAACCACAACCCCAAATATAAAAGCTTGCCTTAAGCCAAACCGAATGGCGAAAGGAACGGCGATCTGCCGGAAAACCAAACGGCATAAAACGATTGCTGCAAAGCTAAGCAATACAAAATGCATCGCAATGCCGGCTTTCACCAGAAACACAAAAACAAAGATACCGCCAATTTGTTGGGACAACCCATGCAGTGCGGAGTGCGCATAAATGAAGTTGATCGATCTGTTTCCAAAAAAATGCATGGGTATATTCAGACGATCTTCGGCGTATGAGCAATTTGAACGGAGCTATAACTTCCCGTCAAAACCCAATACCCCAAACCACAACCCAACAGGGCGACCAGCAACGGCACAAAATAGCTGAACCCATGATAGATTAAAGTGGCCGACACCAAACACCCCATCGCCGTTCCCAAATCCCAGCCGCCTTCTGCCACAACATGGTAGCGCAGCGAGCACGGTGATTGCCGCGCCAGATCATAAATGCGGGCATTCGTAGCAGTTGCATAAATTGGCCAAATGATCACCGCAATCACATTGGCAGCAACTGCACTCCAAACGGCTGCATAACCAAAGGCTCTGGCCAGAATAGCAACCGCGAGAACCATAAAGCCAATCTGCAAAGCGCGCTTGCCCTTGCCGAGATCGACCAATTTGCCAGTCATAAGTCCCATCATAGCGCCAGCAAGCCCCGCAAGCGACATTGCACCACCAAACCCCGCAAAGCTGCTGTCCAACGTGATGAACAAAGCAATCAGCCACGTGAAATGAAATGAGCCAGCGCGCAAGCCATCAGCAAACATAATGCGCCGAGCCAGCCTTCTGGTTTCAGCGGGAACGACCGCATCAGGTGAAATTGTGAGATTGGGTGCATATAAAAGTGGAATGGCTGAACAAGCCATAATCACCCCCACAATGCCAAAGGCCACGATCGGATCAAAATAAGTGAGCAACGTGCCCGTCATGATGGGTGCAACAATGCCCATGATCATGCCGATAAATTCCATGGCACTTGATTGCTTTCCACGGTGCTCGCTGTCGCCGATCAAAGAAACATAAGCATGATAACTCGTCCAATAAAACGAACTGCTGATCGCAACTGTTGTGATGTGGATAAACAGCAGTGGCCCCACGCCCGTGACTTGTGATAAAATTGGATAGGTGATGGCTTCGAGCAGGATACCAAAGACCAAAGCATTGCGCAGCCCAAAGCGCTTTGCCAAGGGTAATACGCCACCGCGAAACACAATCCGACTGCCGAACATCAGGCCAATGACAAGCAAAACAATCCACGGCGCAATTCCAGCTTTAAGCAGATAGACAAACGCAAAAGCTTCGCCACCATACATCACAATGGCCTGCAAAGCGCCGTGAACATAAATCAGATTGAAATCGCGATTCTTGAAGAAGGCCATGCGCGGTGCAGTAGCTGGTTTTAACCGAGCCGCCAATGCTCATGACGGAAAGCTTGACAGGGCAGGGTGGCTCATCTATCCAGCCGATTATTAAATGTGCGGAAGTAGCTCAGTTGGTTAGAGCGTCGCCCTGTCACGGCGAAGGTCGCGGGTTCGAGCCCCGTCTTTCGCGCCATTT
>JAYWEV010000216.1:0-3735 GCA_043779145.1 Aestuariivirga sp.
ATGGCCACCATGGGTCAATTGGCCAAAAATCTTGGCCCCATGCGCGTGCACTGCCTCTGTCACTTTGCGGTGATAAGGAATGATCTTGGGGTCCCAGGCGTCAACAAAACGACGGGACATTTTCCCACTCGGGTGAATGGCCTGGCTTTCAAAAACGATGAGCCCCACTCCACCTCTAGCCCGTTCTTCATGATAGGCGGCATGGGCATCAGACGGCAGGCCGTCAATGTCGCCCAGAGCCGTGAAGTGCGGCTGAAATACAAAGCGATTGCGAAGCGCCACCTTTCCGATTGCAAAAGGCGAAAGTAGCAACGGGAATGCAGTGGCGCCACCGGCAATCACAGTTTTCTCATTCTCATCAAACAGAAAAGGCTTCTTTGTCATTGCACCCTCCGATCAGGCCTGTGTGTTGGGTAGTCCCCCATTTTCAATGGGACTTGATAGCAGAACTTGGACTTCCCCCGCCAGCAGAACTTATAAAAGCTGTTCTGGGTTAGAGATGGATCGCCTTTCCTGTTTCCTGATCAAACAGATGAATTTTTGATCGGTCGATCATCAGTGGCATGACATCGCCAAGCTTATGGTCGACCCGTCCGCGTAGCGCTACCGTAAACTGATGTCCTTCAATTTCAGTTATGACTTGGGTCTCTGATCCCGTGGGCTCAACAACGGATAGCAGCGGCAACAAGTCGGCGGTACACCTGCCCTTGGGTTGCTCGATGTGTTCTGGACGAACACCAAAAATGGCGGGCTTGCCTTCTTGGGACTGTGAAACAGAACGTGGCAACGGCAGCATAAGTCCGCGATTCGTGCGGAACACAGCTTCATTGTTGTGCCGTTCAATCTTGCCATCAATCAGATTCATGGCGGGCGAACCGATGAAGCCAGCAACGAAAAGATTGGCAGGTTGGTCATAGAGATCAAGCGGAGCACCAACCTGCTCTACAATACCGCCGTTCATCACGACAATGCGGTCTGCCATGGTCATGGCTTCGACCTGATCATGGGTGACATAAACCATCGTCGTTTTAAGCCGACGATGCAAAGCCTTGATCTCGGCTCGCATTTGCACACGAAGCTTCGCATCAAGGTTGGACAGGGGCTCGTCGAAGAGAAACACTTTTGGGTCGCGAACAATGGCGCGCCCCATCGCGACGCGCTGCCGCTGGCCGCCCGAGAGCTGACGCGGGGTGCGCTCCAGGAGCGGTGTAAGCGCAAGAATGTCCGCTGCACGACGGACACTTTCGTCAATTTTCGCTTTTGGCGCATTGGCAAGACGTAAGGAAAATCCCATATTCTGTGCCACGGTCATGTGCGGATAGAGTGCATAGGTCTGGAACACCATTGCAATATCGCGGTCTTTTGGGGCCACATCGTTCACGACTTGTGTGCCGATTCGTATTTCACCCTCGGTAATTGTTTCAAGTCCGGCAAGCATGCGAAGCAGTGTTGACTTGCCGCATCCCGAAGGGCCGACAAGAATTACAAATTCGCCATCCGCAATGTCGAGTGACACACCTTTGATCACAGGGAGATTGCCAAAGGTTTTGCGGACGCCGTGAAAACTCACCGTTGCCATGTTGGTACTCCTCTAACCCTAAAGCAGAAACACGGCTTTTTCAGTTTTGCGCTCGTCGAACAATCGGAAGGCGGTTTCGGCTTCATCAAGACTGAAAGTATGCGTCGCCAGCTTCTCGAGATCGATTTTTGCCGCATCAATGATTTTCAAGATGTCGTCATACTCGGCGATGCCAAAGTACCAGGAGCCCATGACAGTCAGCTGTTTGCGGATCAGTTGTTCGCTGGGCCGGATGGTGAGCTCCTGCGATTCCCCAACGAACGCGACCTTCCCAAAAGCGGCTGCCATGTCGAGTGCCATGTTCTGGGCTGCCCCATTGCCGGAGCAGTCGATGGCTGCGTTCAGCCCCGTGCCGCCGGTGAAATCCATGATTTGTTCACGCACGGTGGGCAGCGCCGGGTCGAGAACCAAATCTGCTCCCATTTTCAGGGCGAAGGCGCGGCGTTCGGCGATGGGATCAAGGGCCACAACGCGTCCGCCCAAAGCCTTGGCGGCGAGCACGCCAGCGGATCCCATCGGGCCAAGGCCCCAGATGCCGACAGACGACAGTCCATCGATGTCGAGCTTGCGGCAGGCGCTGCACAAAGTGCCAAAAGCGTCCGTCGAGATGGCGCCAGCAAGGAAGGATAGTGTGTCGGGTAAGCGAAGTAAGTTGCGCTCTGGTACAGTGAGATATTCAGCGTTGCCGCCATCGGTTGTGAACCCCAAACATTTCCACTTGGCACATAAATGAAAATTTCCGCTGCGGCAGTGGCCACACACGCCGCAACCGACGGCAAGGTGGATGGCGACCCGGTCGTCCTTCTTGAATTGGCGAACAGCCGCACCGACTTCAACGACAATGCCTGCCGGTTCATGACCTGTCACGCATTTCCCCGCAGCTTCGCCCGAAATGACGGCATTGCCATAGTAAAGGCTGAGGTCGCTGCGACAAATGCAGGACGCTTTGATTTGGACCAGCACTTCGTCCACGGCAGGTTTCGGAATGGCGATATCGCGAATATCCACGCGTTTGTCGCCCGGAAGGAATACAGCTTTCATGACGTTTCTCCATAAGATCTCATTTGACAGCTCCCGCCGTCAGCCCACGGACGAACGAGCGTTGCATGATAAGGAAAAGCAGGACGACCGGTGCGAAGGCAATGACGCCCGCTGCAGCAATCCCGCCGTAGTCAACACCGTAACGACCCTGCAAAGCCGCAGCACCAACGGTGAGGGGCTTTAATGTCTCATCCTGAATGACAACGAGCGGCAACAAATACTCCTGCCACGAGAACAGAAACGCGATCAGGGCCAGCGACATCAAACCGGGACGCACAATGGGTAGAACGATGAGCCTGAAGGCCTCGAAGATCGAAGCCCCATCGACAATCGAGGCCTCGATCAGTTCGTTGGGTACGTCTTCCATGACGGTCCGCATCATGAAGACGGAGAAAGGCAGCAGCAGTGCCGCCTGGGGTATGATCACGCCGAGATGGGAGTCGAGGAGCCCAAGCCTATTGAGATTGCCGTAGAGAGCAACGATTACCGAAGGTGCTGGCACGACGAGGCCTGCGAGAAACAGGCCGAAGACCAGCTCCTTGTGGCGAAAATTCAGTTTGGCAAAGGCGAAGCCAGCGAGCGGCGCTGTCAGCATGACAAGAAGTGTTGCGCTACAGCTGATAATCAGGCTGTTGATGAAGTAACCTTGGAAACCACTATCGAACCAAACGCGTTTGTAGGTTGAGAGATCGATTGGCCATGGCAGCGACAAAGGTCCGGCAAAGAGATCGGCTTCGCTGCGCACCGAGGCGAGCAATACGAGGTAGACGGGGATCAATGCGTAAAGGGCAAAGAATCCGAGCACTGCATATTGAAAAAGCCGAAGGCGTTTTGTCATGACTTCCTCAGCATGCGATAGCTTATGCCGCTGATGGACAGCACGATGGCGAGAAGGACAACTGACAGCGCCGCCGCATAGCCAAAGTCACCCACCAGAAAAAATGTTTTGTAAATATGAGTGGTCAGCACCTCTGTAGCGTAGCCCGGCCCACCGCCCGTGGTGACATAGACCAGATCAAAAAAGCGCATGGCTTCGATGGCAGCGTAGAGCCCGAGGAAAAGCGTGGTGCTGCGCAGCAATGGTACGGTGAGAAAACGAAACTTCTGCCACCACG
>JAYWEV010000217.1:0-25057 GCA_043779145.1 Aestuariivirga sp.
CCCGATACACTGGCCTTCGCAACATGGGTGATCGCAAGGCTCGGAGCATGGACTGGTTACTACAGCAAGCCAGGCCCAGCAACTTTAGCCAGAGGACTCTAGGGCAACGAGTCCAGGTTAACGCAAGAACTTGCAAGGTCCAATTTGCACAGGAGAGGTTGAGCCAACACGCTCATAGACTCGCGTAGGTTGGTGCAAACTACCGTCTCGCACCGTTTGGTGCATTCAAGATCATCCACTTGTCCCTAACGGAGTGGTCGCTGTTAACCTGAACTCGCTGCCCTGCAGAGGACTCCAGAAATACCACGCCATCAAGTATGGAGCGCAGATGGCAAGTGGAATTGTGTGAATCGGATAGTGCGAAGGCAGGGGCCCAGCTTTCTTCACTTCGTACACATAAAGAAGCTGGATCCACCTCCCTGCCTTCGCAGGGATGACGATTAGGGTGAGCGTAATTCTCAATGCTTCAGCTTGCCAGCCCTGCATTTCATAATATATTCACTCACTAGGCTTTTAAACTGATTTTAAAGCTCGCACGGCGCGATTCTAACCCTGCCAGCTATCACCCTACCAGCCACCTCCAAAAATTGGCTCACGGCTAAATTACCCCATCTAGAATTGATTTCTACCTTAGGTTTAAAAAACACGCATAACGGGCAAGAACATCCATTCCATCAAGCTTGGCAAATTCTATTTTCCATGCTTGTCTGAAAACATGGAAACACCCCGTGATTTTGAATCTCTCAAGGCCTTCATTGTGGCGCGCGCGCCCAGTCTGCCGCGCCGCCTTGCTCAGGTTGCCACTTACGCATTAGAGCAGCCGGATGAAATCGCATTTGGCACAGTGGCGTCCATCGCTCAAGCTGCTGAAGTTCAACCCTCAACGCTGGTGCGCTTCTCCCAAAGCCTTGGCTATGCAGGTTTTTCAGACCTTCAAGACGTGTTCCGCTCACGGCTGCGCGACCGCATTATGAACTATGAAGAACGCATCGAACACATGCGCGAGCACGCCATTACCGCATCGAAAGCCAGTGTCATTTTTTCAGGCTTCAGCGACGCGTCGCAAAAATCGCTCAATGACCTCCGCGAAAAGCTCGACGCCACAAAACTCGAAGAAGCTGTCGACATGCTGGCCAAGGCGGATACGATCTTCCTCATTGGGTTGCGCCGTTCATTCCCCATCTCATCATATATGTCATACGCGTTTGGCAAACTCGGCATTCGTAATAATCTGATTGGCGCCACCGGCGGCCTCGCTGCGGAAGATGTAAGTTTTGCCTCAAAGCGCGACGTGGTTTTGGCCATCAGCTTTACACCCTATGCTTCTGAAACTATAAAGCTGGCGCAAGACACAGCAGCCCGCAATGTGCCCATCATCGCCATCACAGACTCGCCGTTCTCGCCACTTGCACCCATCGCAAAGCCATGGTTTGAGGTGCAAGAGGCTAATTTCGAAGGCTTCCGCTCCATGGCTGCAACACTTTCTCTGGCCATGACCCTCACAGTGGCTGTGGCCGAGCGCCGCAAGAAATAGTGGAATGTATATTCTAGATTGACATCAACCTAGAATTATTGTTTCACATTCAAAACACCACTCCGGAGGCGGAATTGACTACACTCGACGTCATCACCATGGGCCGTTGCTCGGTTGATCTTTATGGCCAGCAGATTGGCTCGCGCCTTGAAGACATTGCATCCTTCGCCAAATCCGTTGGCGGCTCGCCCACCAACATCGCTATCGGCTCATCACGCTTGGGCCTCAAAACGGGGGTGATCACCAGGGTCGGCGACGAACAAATGGGGCGCTTTGTCTTAGAACAACTGGCCCGCGAAGGTGTGACCACCAAGGGCGTCGTCACCGACAAAAATCGTCTTACCGCCCTTGTATTGCTGAGCGTTGAAAACGACAAAACCTTCCCTTTGATTTTCTATCGTGACAACTGTGCAGATTCCGCCCTCGAAGCAAATGATGTGGACGAAGACTTCATCCTTTCATCAAAAGCTCTGCTCGTCACGGGAACACATTTTGCCAAAGCCAACACCGATGCAGCCCAGCGCAAAGCCATGGCGATTGCCAAAGCCAACGGCCGCAAAATTGTCATCGACATCGACTACCGCCCAAATCTCTGGGGCCTTGCAGGCCATGGCGATGGCGAAGAACGCTATATTAAATCCGATAAAGTGACAGCGCATCTCCAATCCATTCTGGCCGATTGTGATTTGATCATCGGAACCGAAGAAGAAGTGCACATTGCAGGTGGCACAGAAGACACACTCGAAGCCTTGCGCACCATTCGTTCTTATTCAAAAGGTGTGATCGTATTAAAACGTGGCCCCATGGGCTGCGTTGTCTATCCAGAGGCAATTCCTCCTTCCCTTGACGGAGGAATTGTCGGAACTGGCTTTCCGATTGAAGTCTATAATGTGTTGGGCGCTGGCGATGCGTTCATGTCGGGCTTCCTGCGCGGTTGGCTAAAAGACGAACCTTATGAAACCTGCGCTACATATGCCAACGCCTGTGGGGCCTTTGCCGTATCGCGCCTGCTCTGCTCGCCTGAATATGCGACATTTGAAGAGCTGCAATATTTCTTGAAACATGGCTCAAAGCATTTGGCCCTGCGCAAGGATGAAGACATCAACCATATCCACTGGGCCACCACGCGTCGCGCCCAACCTGATCAAATTCTGTCCTTTGCCATCGACCACCGCAAACAATTGGAAGACATGGCTGATAAAGTCGGTGCCTCCCGCGAAAAAATCGCCCCGTTCAAACGTCTCGCCATGCAGGCAATCGGCAAAGTGTCAGGCGGCAAACCCGGTTTTGGGACTTTGCTCGACGACACCTATGGCCGCGAAGCAATGTTTGATGCGGCAAAGCTCGGCCTCTGGATTGGTCGCCCCCTAGAACAACCGGGCAGCCGCCCATTACGTTTTGAATTCACCCAAGACGTAGGCGCGCGCCTTGTCGATTGGCCTGTCACTCACACCATCAAATGCTTGGCTTTCTATCATCCCGATGATCCGCAGGATTTGAAAACTGAACAGGCAAATAAACTGCGCGATCTCTACACGACAGCCCGCAAAGTGGGCCGCGAGTTATTGGTCGAAATTATCGCCAGCAAAAATGGCCCAATGAACAAATCCACCATCGCAAGAGCAATGGCTGAACTTTACACGATTGGCATCAAACCTGATTGGTGGAAACTCGAACCGCAGGCTGATTCTGCTGCATGGGATGAAATCTCAGACACGATTGACAGCTATGATCCACATTGCCGTGGCATCGTTCTGCTCGGACTTGAAGCGCCAGAGGAAGAATTAGCCAAAGGCTTTGCCGCAGTGGCGGGCAAGAAATATGTCAAAGGCTTTGCCGTTGGCCGAACTATTTTCAACGAAGCTGCATCACTATGGTTGCAAGATAAAATTGACGACAATGCAGCCGTGAACATGATGGCTGACAAATTTGCAAGGCTCGTGCATATTTGGAATGAAGCGCAAGGAACAAAATAATGACCACCACCATCCGCCTCACCACAGCCCAAGCCCTTGTGAAATTCCTCACGAGTCAAATGACATTGATCAATGGCAAGAAGACTCCCGTCTTTGCTGGTGTCTGGGCGATCTTCGGCCACGGCAATGTGGCGGGCATGGGCGAGGCGCTGTTTCAAGTGCGCGACACACTTCCAACTTACCGCGGCCAAAACGAACAGAGCATGGCGCACGCAGCAATCGCTTTTGCCAAAGCATCAAACCGCAAACGCGTTATGGCCGCCACATCTTCAATAGGCCCCGGCGCACTCAACATGGTGACAGCCGCAGCGGTAGCGCATGTAAACCGCATCCCGCTACTGCTTTTGCCCGGCGATGTTTTCGCCA
This sequence comes from Aestuariivirga sp., assembly GCA_043779145.1. GTDB lineage: Bacteria > Pseudomonadota > Alphaproteobacteria > Rhizobiales > Aestuariivirgaceae > Aestuariivirga. The sequence goes on from JAYWEV010000217.1 coordinate 3,877, forward strand.
ATCGCAAGCCTGATCCGGTTTTACAGCAGATCGAGGATTTCGGCGATGGCACCATGTCCGTCAATGATTGCTTCAAACCGGTGTCGCGTTATTTCGACCGCATCATGCGCCCCGAACAATTGATCCCAGCCCTTGCCCGCACGATGGCGGTTCTCACTGATCCAGCAGAATGCGGCCCCGTCACACTTTCGCTTTGCCAAGATACGCAAGCCGAAGCTTATGACTACCCAACCCATATGTTTGAGGAACAGATGTGGAGCTTCCGCAGGTCGCGCCCTGATGCCGATGAATTGGCCAGAGCCATCACCGCGATCAAAGCTGCTAAAAACCCGGTCATCGTATCAGGTGGTGGCGTTCTCTATTCTGAAGCCAGCAATACTTTGAGCGCATTTGCAGAAGCTCACGGCATTCCTGTTGTTGAAACCCAAGCCGGAAAATCATCCCTGCCATTCTCGCACGCGCTGAACATGGGTGCTGTTGGCGTGACAGGCACGGCCGCCGCAAACCAAGTGTGCAATGATGCTGATTTGGTTTTGGCTGTAGGAACAAGGCTGCAAGATTTCACCACAGGCTCTTGGACATTGTTTCAAAATGCAACCAAGAAAATCATCGGCCTCAACACCCAAGTGTTCGACGCCACGAAACATCGCGCCCTGCCACTGGTGTGCGATGCGCGCGTTGGCCTTGAGGAACTCTCCATCAATTTGGGCAAATGGAAAGCAACCGACGATTGGACAGCCAATGCGAAAACCGGTTTCAAAAACTGGATGGCCAAGGCTGACACTTATACAGCTGCCGGAAACCTTGAACGCCCATCAGATGCGCAAGTCATTGGCTCGGTGCAACGCGCACTTGGCCGCGATGTAACCGTGATGTGCGCCGCAGGTGGCTTGCCCGGCGAACTGCATAAAATGTGGCAGGCCAGTTATCCCGGCTCCTACCACATGGAATATGGTTTTTCTTGCATGGGTTATGAAATCGCCGGCGGCCTTGGCATTAAGCTGGCCACACCTGATAACGATGTGGTGATTATGATTGGCGATGGCTCATACATGATGATGAACTCCGAACTCGCGACGTCTGTCATGCTCGGCCAGAAGCTCACCATCGTGCTCTTGGATAATCGCGGATACGGCTGCATCAACCGTTTGCAACACGGCACTGGCGGCGAGCGTTTTAACAATCTCTATGATTATAACGTGAAGCAAGAAGTATCCCCCAATATTGATTTTGTAGCCCATGCTGCATCACAGGGGGCCATTGCTTCGAAGGTAAAGTCACTCGCTGAACTTGAGCAAGCTTTGAAAGATTCCAAAAAGAACACCCGCACCACCGTTATCGTGATTGACACAGATCCAATGATCTCGACTGACGCTGGCGGCGCATGGTGGGATGTGGGTGTGCCCGAAGTTTCGGTGCGGCCTACTGTTCTGGCAGCTCATACAGAACATGAAGCCGGCCGCGCGAAGCAGAAAGTAGGAAACTAAAAATGCCAAAACTTCTCGTCAAACCAAAAAAGAAATCAGGCCTCGTCACTTCCGTCACGCCCAAATCCGCCAAGTGGAAGTATGTGGGCCATGATGTCTGGAAAACACCAAAAGGCAAAATCGCCAAAGGTGTTGAAGAAAAGCGCGAGACCTGCCTTGTGTTCATTTCAGGCAAAGGCCGCGTGAAAGTGGGCGGCAAAGATTTAGGTGTGATCGGCGACCGCATGAATGTGTTCGAAGGCAAGCCTTGGTCAGTCTATGTGCCACCAAAAACCAAATGGTCAGTGACGGCGCAAACCGATGTCGTTCTTAACGTCTGCACTGCGCCTGCCAAAGGCAAATTCGAAACCCGCATCATTTCGCCCGACAGCTTAAGCGTCGAGATCCGCGGCAAGGGTTCAAACACACGCTACGTCACCATGATCCTTCCAGAAACTGATCCACTGGTTGAAAGCCTGCTAGTCGTTGAAGTGATCACCCCCAACGGCAACACTTCGTCTTATCCGCCACACAAGCACGACAAGCTCAATCTGCCAAAAGAATCACTGCTCGAAGAAACCTATTATCACCGCATCAACCCACCACAAGGTTTTGCCTTCCAACGGGTTTACACTGACGACCGCAAATTGGATGAAGCCATGGCCGTGGAGGATGGCGATGTGGTTCTGGTGCCTAAGGGTTATCACCCCTGCGCCACTATTCATGGCTATGACCTTTATTATTTGAACGTCATGGCAGGCCCCGTCCGCACCTGGAAATTCCACAATGCGCCGGAGCACGAGTGGATGATGATCAGTCCGACAAAGTGACAAAACATAGTTAACGCTTTTTCAAGACCCTAAGCGCACACTTCAGATTGTAAGTCTGAGGTGTATCATGCGTAATATTTTTGTTGCGGGTTGTGATTTCAAACTCTCCTGCCCCGCTTTGGCATCGGCAAATTCGCCCATTAATGAAATTCGCGAGCGCGGAAATCTGGCATTGGTGCTGCAAGAAAAAATGGTGATTGAGCTCAAACGCTCTGACCTTCTCGAAAGCTGGCAAGAAACCTGTTCTTTAGCGCGTGAAAGGTTGAATGACTTAGTCCAACAAGCCGCTTGCCGCATTTCGACAGCTTTGGACGATGACGATGGTGTAGATGTCCAAACCCTGGCCAGTGATACCGCCGCCTTCTTCATCCTCGCATTGTGCCAGCAGGGTGTTAAGGCCACCAACAGCGCGCTTGACGTTGAAATTCGCTTTGATCATGATCATCCAGACAGCATCGAACTGTTCAATCATAAGATAAGTCATTAAATTTGATGTCTCAAGAAACCCCGGTATCGGCCTCAGATTACGGCAAATCTTTGCGCGGGTTGGGATTCAACTTGATTGTAAAGAACCTGCCGCGTTCGGTTCAGTTTGCAACGGAAGTGCTTGAAGCTACAGTATTCTTCGCAACACCGAACTTCGCAGCCATGAAACTGAACGGCCAAGACTTTATGTTTCATGCAGATGAAACTTACCGCAACAACGAACTCAAAGGCATTCTTGCAGGCAATGAAGCGCGCGGCATTGGGGTTGAATTTCGGGTTTATGGATGCGATCCTGACCTGGCAGAGCAACGCGCCCGAAATGGCGGGTGGACAGTTCTGGCAGGCAGCCTCGATAAACCGCACGGGCTCCGTGAGGCGATGATCTTGGATGATGAAGGCTATCTCTGGATTCCGTCCGTCCACTTAAAATAGAATTTATATTCTATATTTAAATATATAAATTTATATATTCCATTTTAAAATCCCCTCGTCTATAAGGCCTTCATCTGCTACGGGCTATCACACATTTTGTCGAAAGAGGGTTCAAATGGTCAAGGAAATCGGTCACTTTATTGGTGGTAAGCATGTAAAGGGCACATCGGGCCGTTTTGCTGATGTTTATGATCCAAACACAGGCGAAGTGCAGGCCAAAGTTTCACTGGCCACCAAAGCCGAACTCCGCGCCGCCGTTGAAAACGCCAAAGCTGCACAACCAGCTTGGGCCGCCAAGAACCCGCAATTCCGCGCCCGCGTGATGATGAAGTTTTTGGAACTTGCCAATAAGCACAAGGAAGAATTAGCCGAACTCATTTCGCGCGAACATGGCAAAACCATTCCCGATGCGTTGGGCGATTTGCAGCGCGGCGTTGAAGTGGCTGAATTTGCCTGCGGTGTTCCGCATCTTGTAAAAGGCGAATTCACGGATGCTGCTGGCCCTGGTATTGATATGTATTCAATGCGCCAGGCCTTGGGCGTTGTGGCTGGCATCACGCCGTTTAATTTCCCTGCCATGATCCCCTTATGGAAATGCGCTCCGGCCATCGCCGTAGGCAATGCATTCATCTTAAAACCATCTGAGCGTGACCCTTCTTGCCCCATGCGCATTGCTGAACTGTTCCTCGAAGCAGGCCTGCCACCTGGCATTTTGAATGTGGTGAACGGCGATAAGGAATCGGTTGATGCAATTCTGAATGACCCAGACATCAAGGCTGTGGGCTTTGTGGGTTCGACCGCGATTGCGCAATATGTTTATGCAGGTGCGACCGCCACAGGCAAACGTGCGCAATGCTTTGGTGGTGCAAAAAACCACATGGTCATCATGCCTGATGCAGACATGAACCAAGCTGTTGATGCCTTGATCGGTGCTGGCTATGGCTCGGCAGGGGAGCGCTGCATGGCGATCTCAGTTGCGGTACCCGTGGGCGAAGCGACGGCCAATGCGCTGATGGAAAAACTCATTCCACGTGTCGAAAAACTAAAGGTCGGTCTTTCAACTGACCGCGAAGCTGACTACGGACCGCTGGTCACCAAAATGGCGTTGGACCGCGTGCGTGGGTACATCGACATCGGCGTAAAAGAAGGCGCAACACTGGCCGTTGATGGCCGTGGATTTAAGATGCAGGGCTATGAAAATGGCTATTTCCTCGGCGGCACATTGTTCGATAACGTAACCAAGGATATGCGCATTTATAAGGAAGAAATTTTCGGTCCCGTGCTCGGTGTACTGCGCGCCAAAACTTACGAAGAAGCATTAGGCCTGTGCAATGATCATGAATATGGCAATGGTGTTGCGATCTATACGCGTGATGGCGATGCCGCGCGTGACTTTGCCTCGAAAGTGCAAGTGGGCATGATCGGCATAAATGTGCCAATTCCGGTGCCCTTGGCCTATCACACATTCGGCGGCTGGAAGGCCTCAAGCTTTGGCGATCTCAATCAACATGGGCCTGATTCAATTCGCTTCTACACCAAAACGAAAACCGTAACGTCGCGCTGGCCGTCTGGCACCAAGGAAGGTGCTCAGTTCTCAATTCCAACGATGCGTTAAACCCCAATGACCCAACTGCTTAATTTGCCCGATGGCTATTATGAACTTCCAAAAGGCAAATTGGTGAATGTGGTGACATGTTTGGAGATGTTATCAAAACCGCTTGCGAAGGATACAACCCTCGCCGACGGTTTTTCGTTGCAGCGATTAACTGGCGCTAAACTTCCAGAATTCCGTCATCTGTTCAAAGCCATTGGCCAAGACAACATGTGGTTCTCTAGGCTTTTTATACCAGATGAAAAATTAGCAGCGATTTTGGATAATCCTGACATTGAAAGCTACATGCTTTGCCAAAACGAAAAACCCGCTGGCCTGCTTGAACTAAATTTTGCCGACATGCCAAATTGCGAGTTGGCCTTCTTTGGGCTCACACCCGAAACTATTGGCATAGGTGTGGGCCGCGCCCTGATGAATATCGCCATCACCAAAGCGTGGGGAAGGCCGATTGATCGCTTCTGGGTTCACACCTGCCATTTCGATCATCCCAATGCCTTCCCGTTTTATAAGCGCTCGGGCTTTGTGCCTTATGCATTGATGGTCGAGGTTCATAATGACCCAAGGCTAACGGGTCATTTACCATATTCCGCCAGCCCTCACGTCGCTTTGATCGAAAAATAACAGAGGCCTTTGTAAGCTATTAAGAACTTCTCCGTTAACTGCGCGAAATCTGTGCGGGGATTGAATGTTCAGTATTCTAAATCACATCGGGCCTGAAGTCCCACTCACCGTATTTTTGCTTTTGCTTTTGGCGTTCCGTACCAGAGTAACGCCGCGCGCCAGCTTGTGGATCAATGTAACCCCGGAAAAGCTTTGGCCGCTGCTTGCCGTTCAAGATGGAAAACTTGAGAATTGGGGCCGCACAACAATTCTCACAGAGTTGGTCGATTATGCGACACAAACTTACCGCAAAATTTTTACAACAACGATTGGCAATGCGCAGAGTCGACAATTTCAAGCATTGTTTCGTGTCACTCATAAAGTTGAAAACCAATCACTTGAACTCACCCGAGCTGATCTTGAGGGAAAATCCGAGCGCAATGAATTACTGCGCCTCACTCATAGATTGACGCCTGAAAAAAATGGCACAAGGCTGGAGACAATCTATTACTGGGGGCCGCGCCCTTTTCTGGCACAGCTTTTAGCGCGTGCTGATCTATGGGGCGGTGCTTATCGCATTAAAGGCCAGGCCGAAACGGGTGTTCCAAACGAACGGCCCTATCAATTGATTTCCAGCGCAATAACACTGGTGACGATGTTGATGACTTTCGCCACCTTCGTTGCAATGATTGCACCCTACTCAGACATTATGCTGGCAGCTGTGATCGGCCTGCTTTTAGTGCTCGCGCTTTTTGTGCATGAGTTTGGCCATTTGCTGGCTTATAAATTAATTGGCCAACCCTGGGGCCGCATGGTTTTCTTGCCGTTTTTAGGTGCACTCGCCATGCCAAGGTTGCCTTTCGAAAGCCAAGGACAATCGGTTTTTGCAGCACTGATGGGGCCAGGATTTTCAGTCATATTAGGCTTTGCCTGCGCCATTCCATATTTGTTCGGCCACCAGCTCAACCCCATTCTGGCGGGCCTAGGGCTGATGACTGTTGGTATAAATTTATTCAACTTGCTTCCCGCCGAACCTTTAGATGGCGGCATTGCACTCAGATCAGTTCTAGCGCGGGTGATCGGCGATAAAGCGCAATGGGGTTTAGTTGCAATTGGCGTGCTAATTGCAGTGCTGGGTTTATATTGCGAGCAAATTGGCTTGGTTTTATTTGGTGGAACGGCCATTTTAGCCAATGTTAAACCGCGCAAAATTGATCATGGGTTGATCCCTCTATCAACTTTACAAGTCTGTATCGCCGCGTTCGGCTATGTTTCCATAATGGCCGCCCATGTGAAACTGCTACAAATATTTCTAAGCAACGGCAATCTCTTGAATACTTGAGCCCAAAGCTTAAGAAGCATAGAAATGGGATTGCTCCAAACATACGAGGCCAAAATAGCCGCTGGCCGAACGAAACGAGACGCGGCGCAGCGGGCTGTGGTGTCCAAGCTGGCAGCGCTATCTGATCAGCTCAATCAAGGCATCAAACAAGATAACATTTTCAAACGTCTTTTTGTCCCATCGGCAAAACCAAAAACGCGCGGGCTTTATATTTATGGTGAGGTGGGACGAGGCAAAACATTTTTAATGGACTTATTTTTTGAATCGGTCAGCGCCATTCCAAAACACCGCATCCACTTTCATGCCTTTATGCAAGATGTGCACGCCAAGCGCGCCTCCACCAGATCTAAGAATGTGATTGCCGATATTGCAGGTGAGCTTTCGAGCAAAGCAAAATTGCTCTGCCTTGATGAAATGCAAATCGGCGACATTGCCGATGCCATGATGATCGGTCGCTTATTCGAAGCACTCTATGCCCGCGGTGTTTGCATCGTAACCACATCCAATCTACCACCAGATGGCCTTTATAAAGATGGTCTCAATCGTCAACTGTTCATTCCCTTCATTGAATGGATGAATGAACATCTTGATGTTGTGCGAATGAGCGATGGGATAGATTATCGTTTGGGCCGCATGGCCTCGCGGCAAACCTATCTCATCGGCGATCACCCATCCGAAATGAACGACATTTGGGATGAGCTGACCAATCACTCCAAAGGTCAATCAATTGCCATTGAAGTTTTGGGCCGCAAGCTGGAAGTTCCCAAAGCCGCCCATGGTTGTGCGCGTTTCAGTTTCGCTGAGCTCTGCGAAAACCCGCTTGGCGCTCCAGATTATCTGGCCTTGGCCCGAAACTTCCGCATCATCTTCTTCGACCATGTTCCCGTCATCAAAGCCAGCAACCGTAATGAAGCCAAGCGCTTTATTCTGATGATTGACACATTTTATGACTTCAAAACCAAGCTCGTGATTTCGGCCGCCGCCCCGCCCGAAAAACTATATCCAACAGGCCAGCACGCCAAGGAATTTGCCCGCACCGTCTCGCGCCTTAAAGAAATGCAATCTGCCAGCTGGTGGAAAGCGACTTAAAATAAGGTACGCACGTCATCAATCTTGACTTGAAGCTATCTAACAACAGGTCTAGGAAGGCCAAAATATCGCACTGCAATACGAGGATAAAAACAGAATGGCGCGTCGGAAAATCGCATTAATCGGTGGTGGCATGATCGGGGGCACTTTGGCCCACTTGGCCGCTTTGAAAGAACTGGGCGATATTGTAGTGTTTGATATTGCAGAAGGCCTGCCGCAAGGCAAGGCACTCGATCTTTCCCAATCCGGCGGTGTTGATGGCTTTGATGTAAAACTTTCTGGCACTAATTCTTATGAAGCGATTGCTGGTGCTGATGTGTGCATTGTAACTGCAGGTGTTCCCCGCAAGCCCGGCATGAGCCGCGATGATTTGCTCGGCATTAATTTGAAAGTTATGGCCTCAGTCGGTGCAGGCCTTAAAGCCCATGCACCAAATGCTTTTGTCATCTGCATCACCAATCCTTTAGACGTGATGGTGTGGGCCTTACAAAAATACTCGGGTCTACCAACCAACAAGCTGATCGGCATGGCTGGTGTTTTAGACTCAGCCCGCTTCCAACATTTCCTAGCTGACGAATTCAACGTGTCGGTCAAAGATGTAAACGCCTTCGTGATGGGCGGCCACGGCGATACGATGGTGCCACTCACCCGTTATTCCACCGTGGCTGGCATTCCAGTTCCAGACCTGGTGAAAATGGGTTGGAGCACGCAAGAAAAAATCGACCAGATTGTACAACGCACCCGTGATGGCGGCGCTGAAATTGTGGGCCTGCTCAAAACCGGTTCCGCCTATTACGCACCTGCGGCATCGGCCATCGCCATGGCTGAGAGCTATTTGAAAGATTTCAAACGCGTGCTGCCTTGTGCGGCTCACCTCACCGGACAGTATGGCGTCAGCGGCACTTATGTGGGCGTGCCGATTGTGATTGGCGACAAAGGCGTGGAGCGTATTGTGGAAGTGCAACTGAATGCTGAAGAAAAAGCCGGCTTCCAAAAATCAGTCGATGCCGTGCATGTTTTGATGGCGGCGGCGAAAACTCTGGCACCGGAATTGGCGTGAACACGAGCTATGCCATCAACCCTCTCCCCTTGCGGGAGAGGGTTGACTAAATCTATGAGGTCAACATGAACATTCACGAATATCAAGCCAAGGAAGTGCTCCGCAAATTTGGCGTGGCCACAGGTAAAGGCGGAGCGGCCTTTACAGTTGATGAAGCCGTGAAAGTGGCCGAAAGCCAGCCAGGCCCAGTGTGGGTCGTCAAAGCGCAAATCCATGCAGGCGGGCGCGGTAAAGGCGGCGGCGTTAAGGTTGTGAAATCCATCGCCGATGTGAAGGCTGAAGCCACACGTATGCTGGGCATGAATCTCGTCACGCATCAAACTGGCCCCGAAGGCAAAATGGTGCAGCGGCTTTACATCGAAGAAGGCACGGCCATTGCGCGCGAGCTTTATCTTTCAATGTTGGTTGACCGTGAAACCTCACGCATCGCTTACATCGCATCCACCGAAGGCGGCGTGAATATTGAAGATGTGGCCCATAACAGCCCAGAAAAAATCCTTACCATCCAAGTCGACCCCGCCGCTGGCTATCAGCCTTACGTGGGCCGCCGGATTGCAGATGCGCTGAAACTTGATGGCGATCTGGGCAAGCAATGCGTAAAGATGATGGGCCAGCTTTATAAGGCCTTCACCGAATGCGACATGAGCATGTTGGAAATCAATCCTCTGGTGGTCACAAAAGATAACCAATTGGTCTGCCTCGATGCCAAACTCGATTTTGATGGCAACGCACTGGCGCGCCACCCTGATATTGTGGCCTTACGTGATTTGACCGAAGAAGACCCCAAGGAAATCGAAGCCTCGAAATATGATCTTTCTTATGTGGCCTTGGATGGTTCCATCGGCTGCATGGTGAATGGCGCAGGGTTAGCGATGGCGACCATGGACATCATTAAGCTCTACGGCGCCGAACCCGCCAACTTCCTCGATGTGGGCGGCGGGGCCACCAAAGAAAAAGTAACAGCCGCCTTCAAAATCATCACCGCTGATCCGCGTGTCAAAGGCATTCTGGTCAACATCTTTGGCGGCATCATGAAATGCGATGTGATTGCCGAAGGTGTGGTCGCTGCCGTGCGCGATGTGGGATTGAAGGTCCCGCTGGTGGTGCGCCTTGAAGGCACCAATGTGGAATTGGGCAAGAAGATCATCACGGATTCAGGTCTGAATGTTTTGCCTGCAGATGATTTGAATGATGCCGCGCAAAAAATCGTGAAGGCCGTGAAGGACGCGGCATAACTCAAATGGTCGAGCCCGTCGAAGATGAGAGTCAAAATATATCCGACATGGTTTCGAATGCTTTTATTGAATTCATGTACAGGAGAGAGGAATTAAGTTCTTTCGTTGGGTTCTACAATAAACTCGTAGGTTTAGCTGTTAAACCAAAGGATGCTCCACTGGACGAATCCTTGCGCAAAGAGTTCTATGGTCAGCAAATTTTTTTCATGGAAAACTACTTATGCAAGATGTCAGATTACTTTGATATCTATATCGATCAGCTTGTATTTGCCGTCTGTCGAGTGAAGGAGGATTTTTTAAAGGCGCGTGACTATCAGAAGGCAAACTCAAAGCTACAGCAGTTGGGATTGACCGAAATTCTTCCAATTGAAGTGCAGTATGAAGCTGCTTTCAATTTTGGAAGAAAAGATAAGACGGAAATCGCTACCTATTTCAAAAATGAAATCAGCTTTGATCTAGTAGCTGCCGCCAAGAATTGGGATGCAGTTTTACTCAGCAGCAGAATTAGAAATTTGATCGTGCATAAAAGCTCCGTGGTGGACTTGAGGTTTTACGAGTATGCCAAAGAGAAAAACCTTCCATTTGATTTTGAAGTGGGCAGCTACCTCACTATGCCTCAGGAGTGGGTGGTAGATTTGTGTGGTAGGGTAAATGATTGCGTACCAGCAATTGACGCCGCCATCAGTGAAAAGGTCGAAATTTATAAAAGAAATAGATACGGACATTTTTGGTTCCCACGGTCTGGCTGGGCAACCGAAGCGAATGAGGCGAGAAATGAGTAATTTTGTCATTGCCGGACTTGTTTCGGCAGCCCACCCCACAACTTCCAACACCAATTATGTTACACCATGGGTCACCGGAATAAATCCGGCGATGACAGAAGTAGGGAGGGATTGATGGTGGTTCAGCGAAATATTGGTATGCAAAGCATCACGATTAATTTGCCAGATGATCTCCATGAGGTTGCGCGAGAAATCGCTAAGAGTCGAAAAACAACTGTGCGCTTATTGTTGCGAGATATAATTGCTCAAATCGCACGAGAAGGTAAATCCGAAATGCAAAGTGGAAAACAATAATGTCCATCCTCGTCACCAAAAATACTAAAGTCATCTGCCAAGGTTTCACCGGCGAAGCGGGCACATTCCATTCGGAACAGGCGATTAAATATGGCACCCAGATGGTGGGTGGGGTTACCCCGGGCAAAGGAGGAACGACGCACCTCAATGTCCCCGTCTTCAACACCGTCGCCGAAGCGCGGCAGGTCACGCAGGCTGATGCCTCGGTTATCTATGTGCCACCTCCCTTCGCAGCCGACGCAATTCTCGAAGCCATTGATGCGGAAATTCCGCTGATCGTGTGCATCACCGAGGGCATTCCGGTTTTGGATATGGTGCGGGTAAAGCGCGCTTTGTCCGGCTCCAAATCGCGCCTCATCGGACCAAACTGCCCCGGCGTCTTGACACCTGATGAATGCAAGATTGGCATTATGCCCGGAAATATTTTCAAAAAAGGCACTGTGGGCATTGTTTCGCGTTCGGGCACGCTCACCTATGAAGCGGTGTTCCAAACCACCCGCGCGGGCCTTGGCCAGACAACTGCGGTGGGCATTGGGGGTGATCCGGTGAAGGGCACAGAATTTATCGATATGCTGGAAATGTTCCTGGCCGATCCTGAAACCCAGTCGATCATTATGATCGGTGAAATTGGTGGCTCGGCTGAAGAAGATGCAGCCGAATTCATCCGCACCAATAAAGTGAAAAAGCCGATGGCAGGCTTTATTGCAGGCCGCACTGCCCCCACGGGCCGCCGCATGGGCCATGCGGGTGCTATTATCTCGGGCGGTAAAGGCGATGCCCAATCCAAAATCGATGCCATGAAGCGCGCCGGCATTCACGTTTCAGATTCGCCAGCACTTTTAGGTGAAACTTTGTTGAAAGCGTTGAAACGATAATAATTTAGCCATATATACAAACTAGTAGACGGAAAGACTAAGGTAACGGGGCGATTGCGCCCACCCGGTTGAAGCGGTTGTGCTGAAGCGGTTGTAACCAAAGGACGGAACGGTATGAACAAGACAGATGTTACGGCTGCATTTGAGCAGTCGTCTTTTCTTTATGGCGGCAACGCTAAATTTGTTGAAGATTTATTCCAGCAATATCTGAGTGACCCCGCATCGGTTGATCCGAATTGGCGGGTTTTTTTTCGCGGGTTGGATGAAAACACCAAGAGTGCGAGCGGCCCGTCTTGGCAGCGCCCCGATTGGCCAGTAAAACCGAATGATGAAATAACCGCAGCCTTGGATGGCAATTGGGCGGCTTATGAAAAAACCAAGGCACCCAAGATTGATGCCCGCGCCAAGGCTGCTGCGCCCGTAGCAGCCGTTCCCGCTGCTCCCACCGTTTCGCCCGAAGAAATTAAAAAAGCCACGCTCGATTCCGTTCGCGCTTTAATGATGATCCGTGCTTTCCGCATGCGTGGACATTTGGCCGCCAATCTCGATCCGCTGCGCCAGAAAGAACCAGCCCCGCAGCCCGAACTTGACCCCGCTTCATATGGTTTCATGGAAGCCGATCTTGATCGCCCAGTATTCCTCGACAATGTGTTGGGTTTGGAGAAAGGCACCATCCGCCAAGTGGTCGACATCTTGCGCCGCACCTATTGTGGAACGCTGGGTGTGGAGTTCATGCACATCACTGACCCTGAACAAAAATCGTGGGTGCAGGAGCGCATCGAAGGCCCGGATAAAGAAATTACTTTTACCCCTGAAGGCAAGAAGGCCATTCTCAATAAACTCATTGAAGGTGAGGGCTTTGAGAATTTCCTGAATGTTAAATACACTGGCACCAAGCGTTTCGGTTTAGATGGCGGTGAAAGCATGATCCCTGCTTTAGAGCAAATCATGAAACGTGGCGGTCAACTGGGTGTGAGCGACATCGTGTTGGGCATGGCGCACCGCGGCCGCTTAAATGTTTTGGCCAACGTGATGCAAAAGCCATTCAGCGCCATCTTCCACGAATTCCAAGGTGGCTCTTCCACGCCAGATGATGTGGAAGGTTCAGGCGATGTGAAATATCATTTGGGCTCATCGTCAGACCGCGTGTTTGATGGCAACACCGTTCACTTGTCACTCACAGCCAATCCATCGCATCTCGAAATTGTTGATCCCGTGGTGTTGGGCAAGGCCCGCGCCAAACAGGACCAAAAAGGCGACAAAGAACGCATCACCGTTTTGCCTTTGCTCATCCATGGCGATGCGGCATTTGCTGGCCAAGGCGTGATTGCCGAATGCTTCGGTCTTTCCGGCTTGAAAGGCCACCGCAATGGTGGATCAATCCACTTCATCGTCAATAATCAAATCGGCTTTACAACATCACCTCTATGGGCGCGCTCTTCGCCTTATCCATCGGATGTGGCCAAGATGATTGAAGCGCCGATTTTCCATTGCAATGGTGATGATCCAGAGTCCGTGGTTTCCGCAGCAAAGATTGCAACCGAGTTCCGTCAGAAATTTAAAAAGCCCGTCGTTATCGACATGTTCTGTTATCGCCGCTTTGGCCATAACGAAACCGACGAGCCAAGCTTCACCCAACCACTGATGTATAAAAAAATCGGTGTGCATGGCACAGTGGTTAATCTGTATGGTCAGCGCCTTATTGCCGATGGCACTATCACCGCTGCTGAATTCGAAACCATGAAAGCCGCCTATCGCACACGTTTGGATGACGCGATGGCCGTGGCCACAGGATACAAGGCCAATAAAGCCGATTGGCTCGATGGCCGCTGGGCAGGGCTCAAAGCCGCTGCTGATCTCGATGATGCCCGACGGGGCCAAACTGGCGTCCCCGTTGAAAAGCTGCGCGAGATGGGGTTAAAGCTCACCCGCGTTCCGAAGACTTTCAAAGTTCATAAAACCATGCAGCGGGTTCTCGATGCGCGGCGCAAAATGTTTGCAGAAGGCACAGGGTTGGATTGGGCATCTGCTGAAAGCCTGGCATTTGGAACATTGCTGCAGGACGGATTTAAAATTCGCCTCTCTGGCCAAGATGTTCAGCGTGGCACGTTCTCCCAACGCCATGCCGTCATCGTCGATCAAGAAACTGAGAAACGCTACACACCGCTCAACCATTTGGTCAAAGACCAAAAAACCAAAATTGAAGTCATCAATTCCATGTTGTCAGAAGAAGCCGTGCTGGGTTTTGAATACGGCTATTCGCTGGCTGAGCCCAATGCGCTGATCCTCTGGGAAGCGCAGTTTGGTGATTTTGCCAATGGAGCACAAGTGATCTTCGATCAGTTTATTTCTTCGGCTGAGCGCAAGTGGCTGCGCATGTCTGGCCTCGTCTGCTTGCTGCCGCATGGCTATGAAGGCCAGGGGCCAGAGCATTCGTCGGCTAAGCTTGAACGCTTTTTGCAAATGTGCGCAGAAGACAATATGCAAGTGGCCAATTGTTCTACTCCTGCAAATTATTTTCATATTTTGCGGCGCCAATTGAAACGCGACATCAGGAAACCCCTGATTTTGATGACGCCAAAATCGCTGCTACGTCACAAGCGAGCCGTTTCAACTTTTGAAGAAATGGGCGAACAAACCACATTCCACCGTGTTTTGTGGGATGATGCTGAGTTCATGAAGAGCGAAAAAATTAAACTCGTGAAAGACGACAAAATCCGCCGCGTCATTCTTTGCTCTGGCAAGGTTTACTACGACCTTTATGAAGCACGCGAACAATCCGGTAATAACGATATTTATCTATTCCGTGTTGAGCAGCTTTATCCATGGCCGCATAAATCACTGGCGCAAGAGTTAGCACGTTTTCGGAAAGCCGAATTCGTGTGGTGTCAGGAAGAGCCGCTCAATATGGGTGCATGGAGCTTTGCGCAAGCCAATCTTGAACGCGTGTTGGACTTCATTAAAGTAAAAAACCCAAGGCCACGTTACGTGGGCAGGCCTGCTTCGGCATCAACCGCCACTGGCCTGATGAGCCGCCATTTGAAAGAACTCAAAGCCTTCCTCGATGAAGCTTTGGCATAAGGAATTAAGAATATGAGCAAAGAAATCCGCGTGCCTGCTTTGGGCGAAAGCGTAACCGAAGCAACGATTGCCAAATGGTTCAAGAACGAGGGCGATGCCATAAAGGTGGATGAGCCGTTGGTGGAACTTGAAACTGACAAGGTGACGGTTGAAGTGCCTGCACCTGCTTCGGGCAAGTTGGAGAAGATAAACGTGTTGGCAGGCACAACAGTGAATGTGGGCGCGTTGTTGGGATCAATCCTTGAAGGTGCTGCCGGAACAACTGCCCCTGCGGCAAAACCAGCACCTGCTGCCCCTGTTGCGCCAGCGCCTGTCGCGGTAAAGGCGGCTGAAACAACATTATCACCCGCTGTGCGCAAAGCGTTGGTTGAGAATAATCTCAATTCCACTGACATTGCAGGCACAGGCAAAGAGGACCGCATCACCAAGGGTGACGTGATCGCCACTTTGGAACGACCAGCATCCCCCGCGCCTGCACCCGTCGCAATGCCTGCTCCACCTGTTTCATCAGGCGGCGAAGAGCGCGTGAAGATGACACGTTTGCGCCAAACGATTGCGCGCCGTTTGAAGTACGCGCAAAACACCGCCGCCATGCTCACCACGTTCAATGAAGTGGACATGACCGAAGTGATGGCCATGCGCAATCAATATAAAGATGTGTTTGAGAAAAAGCATGGCGTAAAACTGGGCTTCATGAGTTTCTTTGTGAAAGCCTGCATCCAAGCACTCAAGGATGTGCCCACAGTGAATGCTGAAATTGATGGTGATGATATTGTTTACAAGAACTACTATCATGTAGGTGTGGCCGTAGGCACGGATAAGGGCCTCGTGGTTCCAGTGCTCCGTGATGCAGATATGCTTTCCTTCAGCGGCATCGAAAAAACCATCGCCGCTTACGGCAAGAAAGCCCGCGATGGCCAATTGCAAATCGCTGATATGCAGGGCGGCACATTCACCATTTCAAACGGCGGCATTTACGGCTCGCTCATGTCGACACCAATTCTGAACGCCCCGCAATCTGGCATCCTCGGCATGCACAAAATTCAAGACCGTCCCATTGCCATGAACGGCCAAGTCGTGATCCGCCCGATGATGTATCTGGCACTTTCTTATGATCACCGCATTGTGGATGGAAAAGAAGCAGTGACATTCTTGGTGCGTGTCAAGGAAACCTTGGAAGACCCGCAGAGGGCTTTGTTGGATTTGTAAAATGTCTGCACAAGATCGCTTTGACGAAATTACCCAGGCTCTAACGTCAAAAAAAGATGTGAGTGCAGGAAATCTTTTCGGCAAATCTTGTATCAAGCATGGAACCAAAGCTTTTGCTGCCTTTCATAGAGATGAAATGGTTTTCAAACTTGGAGTGGCAGAGCAAAAGGAAATTACCGGCTTGAAAGGCGCCCATCTTTGGGATCCATCCGGGGCTGGTCGCCCCATGAAAGAGTGGACATGCCTGCCTGTTGCACATGTTAAGCTTTGGTCGGCGCTCGCGGAAAAATCACTGGCCTATGCAAAAACACTGGCCGCCAAAAAATAAAGGACTCAGATGACCTACGACATCACCATCATCGGCACCGGCCCCGGCGGATATGTTTGCGCTATTCGGGCAGCACAACTGGGTATGAAAGTGGCTGTGGTTGAAAAGCGTGCCACCCATGGCGGAACGTGTTTGAATGTGGGCTGCATTCCGTCCAAAGCGCTGCTGCATGCTTCCGAGCTTTACGCCGAAAGCCAGCACTCATTTGCCAAGATGGGCATCATCGCCGAAACCAAAATCGATTTCCCAAAGATGATGGTATTCAAGCAGGAAGCCATTGATGGTAACACCAAGGGCATTGATTTTCTGTTGAAGAAAAACAAGGTCGATGTGATCCGGGGCACGGGCAAAATTCTAGGCCTGGGCAAAGTGCAAGTGGGCGACCAGGTGATCGACACCAAAAACATCGTCATCGCCACCGGGTCTGATGTGGCCAAACTTAAAAGCGTTGAGATTGATGAACGGCGCATTGTGTCGTCCACAGGCGCACTCGAACTCAAAGAAATTCCAAAAAATATCGCCATCATCGGTGCAGGTGTCATCGGACTGGAATTAGGTTCGGTCTATGCCCGCCTCGGTTCAAAAGTCACCGTGATTGAATATCTCGACCGCATTTTGCCCGGCATGGATGAAGATACCGCCAAAGCTTTTCAGCGTTTGCTGATGAAGCAAGGCCTTGAATTCAAGCTGGGCCAAAAGGTCACCGCCGCAAAAGCAACAGCCAAAGATGTGAGCTTCACCGTTGAGCCAGCAGCAGGTGGCTCGGCCGAAACCATGACAGCTGATGTGCTGCTGGTTGCCATTGGTCGCAATGCTTACACGGATGGACTGGGTTGTGAAGAAGCAGGCATCAAGCGCGACCAACGTGGCCGCGTTGAAGTGGGCGACCATTACAACACATCACTCGCCAAAGTTTATGCAATTGGCGACGTGATCAAAGGCCCAATGCTGGCGCACAAAGCTGAAGACGAAGGTGTTGCACTTGCTGAGTTGCTGGCAGGACAAGCCGGACATGTAAATTATGACGTGATCCCAAGCGTGGTTTATACATCGCCGGAGCTCGCATCCGTTGGCAAGACCGAAGAAGAACTCAAGGCGGCAAATATTAACTATAAAGTCGGGAAATTCCTGTTCCTCGCAAATGGCCGCGCCAAAGCCAATCAGACAACCGACGGTTTTGTAAAGATTCTGGCGGATGCCAAAACTGACAAAGTTCTCGGCTGTCACATCATCGGCCCGCAGGCTGGCGAACTGATCCATGAAGTGGCGGTTTTAATGGAATTTGGCGGTTCCGCAGAGGATTTAGCGCGCACTTGCCATGCCCACCCAACGCTTTCGGAAGCCGTGAAAGAAGCGGCCATGGCAGTTGCTGGTCGTGCAATTCACAGTTGAACATTCAATTCGTCTAAAGTTTGAGCAATTAGCTTAAGCGCGTTTCAAAGTGTGTCTGTCATAGTATCCAGAATAGGGGACTGGACAAAAATGACAGAGCATAAAAAAGATATCGATATTCTGATACTTGATGATGACGTCGACCTATTGACCAGCGTGGCCGAATTGCTGGCTGACTGTGGCTACAAGGTTAAAGGTTTTGCTGATCCTGAAAGCGCTGTTGAGTTTGCCGTCGATCAAACCTTTGCGTTAGGCCTGTTCGACTTCCGCCTTGGCAGTTTGAAAAACGGTCTGGATGTTGTTGAGACATTACAAATCATGGGTTCCAAATCCGAATTCGTGATGGTCACCGCAGATGTCGAACGATCCACCCAGCTGCGCGCCGCCAACCTCAAAGTTTTCGAATTCATGCGCAAACCAGTGCAGCCGCAAGAACTGATCGACACTGTGACGCGCGCTATGGAACATTGCAACCTTCGGGCCGCCTAGTCTCTACAGACCGGTCGCAGGCCTTGGCCTGCTGCCATCCTCAAACCTGCTAAACTTAAATGGTGTTGGATCAACACAAGGCTTCTGGCCCGTGACGATCTGCGCCATTAATTTTGCAGCCCCCGGCCCAATGCCAAACCCGTGGCCGGAAAATCCAGAAGCTAAAAACAGGCCTGGTTGTTTTTGCAAAGCATCAATCACCGGAACTGCATCGGGTGTTGCATCAATCACCCCGCCCCAGCTTTCAGAAATCTGCATGTTTTGAAACGCCGGAAAATCTTTGCGCAAAGCTTGGCTCACATCATCCAAAATCCATTGCACGGGTTTGGGATCAAGAATGCGCACATGCTCAAAAGGGGTAACTTCGTCAAGCGCCCAACGCCGCTTCAACTGAACCTCTTGCATGAAGCGTTCGCCAAGTCGAAGCTTCAAACCACGCCAATCCAATTTAAAAATCGGTAAAAATTCACGCAGCAGTCTGAAACTATCCGGCACAATATCAGCAACCGAAAAGTGATTGTGAGCAATCGAGTATCCACCATCGAGTCTTTTGCGCACAGCAAACTTGTTGCCTGAAAATGTAGTGGTAACGCCGGTCTCAAGCGGTGCCGTGCGCATCACCGAATTGACCACGCCCAATTGCGGAAACGAAATGCCGATATTGTGCAGAAACTTGCGCGACCAATATCCACCAGCCAACACCACAATATCCGCTTTAATCACGTCGCGTTCAGTCACCACAGCGCTCACTTTACCAGCCGAAGTCTCAATCCCCCGCGCCGCGCAATTTGTGAAGATTTGCCCACCCCTGGCCTGCAGCGCGCGCGCCATTGCAGGAACCGCAATGAAAGGCTCTGCCCTGCAATCATCAGGCGTATACATCGCCCCCTTCCATGCGCGCGTTGAGCCCGGAAGCAGGTCTGCAACTTCGGCCGCAGTGATCATCCGCGTTTTCAAACCATGCGGCACAGCATCTTCGCTCCACCATTTTTCTTTCGCAGCCATTTGCGCATCAGTCTCGAAAAGATAGGCGATGCCGCATTGCCTGAAACCCGTTTCCGCATTCACGCGCGCATTTATGCCGTGCCAGATTTTTAAAGACTCCAGCACCAATGGAATCTCGCGTGCATCGCGCCCCATCTGCCTACACCAACCCCAATTCCGCGAAGATTGCTCAGCCGCCACTTCGCCTTTTTCGACGACGACAACCGATAGGCCACGTTCAGCAAGTTCAAGTGCTGTGCAAATGCCGATGATGCCAGCACCAATGACAACAGCATCAGCACGCGTGGGGAGAATTTCGTTTGGAATAACGTGTTCGATGTTGGGCATGAAACAGGATTATACGAAATCCGCAAAATCCTCAACTGCGCGCAAAGGCTTTTCGATATTGCTCTAACAAATGCGTCTTGTTCACTTCAGTATAGATCTGCGTGCTCGAAAGGCTGGCATGACCAAGCAGATCTTGAATCACGCGCAAATCAGCGCCATTGCCCAAAAGATGTGATGCAAATGAATGCCGCAAAGCATGAGGGGTAGCAGTGTCTGGCAAATTCAAAACCCCGCGCATGCGCTCCATCAGCAATTGAATAATGCGCGGCGAAAGCACGCCACCTTTCACGCCACGAAACAAAGCTTCATTTGGCGAAAGTGCGAGCGGACACAACTTGATGTATTCAGCAATGGCGTCCTCCGCCACTTTTACCATAGGCACAATGCGGCTTTTGCCACCCTTGCCAATGATCACCAAAGGGTTGGATTGAACTTGCTTTGGCGTCAGCGCTAGCGCCTCCGAAATCCGCAACCCACAACCATAAAGCAAAGTGAGCACAGCAGCATCGCGCGCCTTCACCCAAGGTTCATCGTCCTCAAATACATCCGCCGCCGCCACACGCCGCGCCGAGATTTCGGGCAAAGGCCGTGGAATAGAATGAGCGATTTTAGGCGCACGCACCGCGGCAAGAGCCGCACATTTAAAAATCTCATTGCGCTCGGCATAGCGAAAGAACGAACGAATGGCCGACATCTGCCGCGCCAGTGACCTGCTTTGAATACCCGCAACACGGCGCTTGGCCATGAAGGAACGAAAATCAGAAGCGGTGAGATTTTCCAGAGCGCGAATATTCGGGACTTCGCCTAAATGCTCGCCCAAAAATCTGCCAAATTGAGTTAGATCATGCGCATAGGCCTCTAAAGTTTTAGCGGCCATGCGCCGTTCAGACTTCAGCGCCAAGAGCCAGCGCACAGCCACTGAAGCTGCATCGCCGTTCAACCCAAATTGCAAAACTTCACCCATGCAGAAAGACTAGAGCTTAAAGGTTGATGTTATGTTGATTCTTCAAATCACGCCAAATATCCGCATTTTGCCGCCACCCCAGCGAACGCTGCCAGGCTATCGCATATGGCAGGCTCCCCCTCAGTCCTTCGGACAGCTCCCCCAACAAGTTGGTGGAGCGTGATGTTTAATATAGCCCACAATCAACACAGCATCGCCCTCCTCCCAGCTCTGCTGGGGGAGGTGCCCGAAGGGCGGAGGGGGCATCTTCAAAAATCACGCGATCACCTGCCCCGTCTTCTTC
>JAYWEV010000218.1:0-3680 GCA_043779145.1 Aestuariivirga sp.
GCCAAAAGGCGGAATCTGGCGTGAAGTATTCAACAGCGACGCAGAGCAATATTGGGGATCAGGCAAAGGAAATATGGGGCGCATAGAAGCACTGGGTGGCCCGTCACACGGCAAACCCGCAAGCGCTCGGATAACGCTCCCGCCATTGGCCACCTTGTATTTTGCTGCAGAGGAATAAAAAACAACGCTGGATTGGGAGAAACAGCAATGACCGAACCGACAAGAAGATCAGGCCCGCTCGCACGCGATAGCATGGCATATGTATTGGCAGGTGGACGTGGTAGCAGGCTTCTCGAACTCACTGATCGCCGCGCTAAACCAGCTGTGCCTTTTGGCGGAAAATCTCGCATTATCGATTTTGCTTTGTCAAACGCGTTGAACTCTGGCATTCGCCGCATCGGCGTGGCGACGCAATATAAAGCCCACAGCCTTATTCGCCATTTGCAGCGCGGCTGGAACTTCTTCCGAACAGAACGTAATGAAGGATTTGATATTCTTCCAGCCTCGCAACGTGTATCCGAAGACCAATGGTATGCGGGCACGGCCGACGCGGTTTATCAGAACATAGACATCATTGAGAGCTACAGTCCCAAATACATTGTGATCCTCGCGGGAGATCACATTTATAAGATGGACTATGAGCCCATGCTGCAACAGCATGTGAATGAAGGCGCTGATGTGACCATCGGGTGCCTCGAAGTGCCGCGCATGGAAGCCACGGGCTTTGGCGTAATGGCAGTCGATAACAAAGACCGGATTGTTGCTTTCGTTGAAAAGCCCAAGGACCCACCGGGCATTCCAGGCCAGCCGAATATGGCGCTGGCTTCGATGGGGATTTATGTTTTTGAAACAAAATTCCTGATTGAACTCTTGAAGAAGGATGCGGCTGATCCTAAATCGTCGCGCGATTTTGGCAAAGATATCATTCCCGCCGTCGTCACGGGGGGCAAGGCTGTGGCGCATCGTTTTGCAAAATCCTGTGTTCGCTCGGAACTCGAAAAAACCTCCTATTGGCGCGATGTGGGAACGATTGATGCGTATTGGGAAGCAAATGTGGATTTAACTGATACCTTGCCATCGCTTGATCTTTATGATCACGATTGGCCGATCTGGACTTATGGTGAAGTCACACCCCCAGCAAAATTTGTGCATGATATAGATGGCCGACGTGGGCAAGCATCAGCCTCGCTTGTTTCAGGCGGCTGTATTGTGTCGGGCGGTTCAATCAAACGCACGCTGATGTTCACGGGTGTGCGGGTCAATTCTTTCTCTTCATTGGAAGAGGCGGTGGTGTTGCCGCGTGTGTTTGTCAGCCGCAACGCGCATCTCAACAAGGTGGTGATCGACAGTGGTGTCATTATTCCAGAGGGACTGGTGGTGGGCGAAGATCCAATTCTTGATGCCAAACGTTTTCGGCGCAGCGAAAATGGTGTGTGCCTCATCACCCAGCCGATGATTGATAGACTTGTCTGATGCAGGTTCTGTCAGTCACATCCGAAATTTATCCGCTGATAAAAACCGGCGGACTTGCAGATGTGACGGGGGCATTGCCGTTGGCTATGCAAAAACACGGCGTGTCCATGAAAACTTTGGTGCCGGGTTATCCCGCAGTAATGCAGGCGCTAAAAAATGCCAAAACGGTGCACAGTTTCGAGACCCTCATGGGCGGTCCCGCAAAGCTGATGTCCGGCAAAGGTAAAGGCCTCGACGTGTTTGTGCTCGATGCGCCTCATTTGTTTAATCGCGAGGGCAATCCATATCTTGGTCCCGACGGCAAGGACTGGCCTGATAACGCCCAGCGTTATGCAGCACTTTCACAAGTAGCCGCTGATTTATCGCGTGGTGCTTTAGGCAATTACAAAGCCGACATTCTGCACCTGCATGATTGGCAATCGGCGTTGGCAGCTGTCTATGTTAAATATCGTGGTGGCCCAAAAACAATTGTCACTGTTCACAATATTGCATTTCAGGGCCAATTTCCGGCGGCCTATTTCGGTATTTTAGATTTACCGCCACAAGCCTTCGCAATTGATGGCTTGGAATTCTACGGCAACGTCGGTTTTCTCAAAGGCGGACTTTCATGTGCGGATGCCATAACCACCGTCAGCCCAACCTATGCCAATGAAATTTGCACATCTGATTATGGCATGGGGCTTGAAGGCTTGCTACAGGCAAGGCGCGCCCAGCTGACGGGAATTGTAAACGGCATTGATACGCAAGTGTGGAACCCCCAAACGGACTCGGCATTGAGCGCTAACTATAGCGTAAATGATTTTTCCAAACGCCAACTCAATAAGCGCGAGATCGAAAAACGCTTTAACCTCGAAAAAGGTGAAGGCATCTTGCACGGTGTGGTCAGCCGGTTAACATGGCAAAAGGGCATGGATATTTTTGCATCTTTACTCGATTGGCTCGTAGGCTCTGGTGCAAGGCTGGCATTGATTGGAACGGGCGAAGAAGCAATCGAGACGGCAATCAAAGCCGCAGCCCAGCGCCATCCGGGCCGAATAGGAGTTGTGACAGCCTATGACGAAGCATTGTCACATCTGGTGCAAGGCGGTTGCGACACCATGCTTGTGCCATCGCGGTTTGAGCCTTGCGGTCTCACTCAACTTTATGGGTTGCGCTACGGGTGTGTTCCAGTAGTGGCACGCACAGGCGGATTGGCCGACACCATCATCGATGCCAATGATGCAGCACTTGCTGCAGGCGTAGCAACCGGCATTCAGTTCTCGCCCGTAGACGGCGTGTCATTGCAAAATGCTCTTGTGCGTACTGCAAATCTCTATTCGAAAAAAGCGACTTGGAAAAGCATCCAAGCGCGCGGCATGGGCACCGAAGTATCTTGGAATCACAGCGCAACCGCTTATGCCGATTTGTATAAATCACTGAGCGGTGAATAATTAATCTTGAAGTTAAACTCAGAAAAAGGTTCGGCGTTCCCGCTGGGCGTGACCCTCGCAAAAGGCGGTGCAAATTTTGCAGTATGGTCCTCACGGGCTGCGCTCATCACCGTTTGTGTTTTTGATCCAAGCACCAAAAAAGAGATGTTCAGATCACCATTACCGGGTCGCAAAGGCGATGTGCATTTTGGTTTCATCTCAGATGTTAAGCCCGGCATGCTCTATGGTTTGCGCGCTGGTGGACCTTGGTCGCCCGAGCAAAATCTAATGTACGATGACAGTAAACTTCTTCTCGATCCCTATGCGAATGAAATTGACCATGCCTTTGCACTGGTGCCGGAGCTTGGAAACAAAGGTGTCGAAACGGCTCATCTCGTTCCAAAGGGAGTCATTACAGAAGAGCTACCTGATCTGCCGCTCCGCCAGATTTCTGAGCCAGGTTTCGTTTACGAACTGCAGGTGAAATCATTCAGCAAGCTCCATCCAGATATTCCAGAAAAAATGCGCGGAACAATTTCTGCATTGGCGCAGCCTGCAATTTTATCGCACTTAAAAAAAATCGGTGTCAATACAATCGAACTCATGCCAATCACGGCCTGGATAGACGAACCACATTTGCAAGTCCTAGGGCTGACCAACAGTTGGGGCTATAACCCTGTTTCATTCTTTGCACCCGATCCACGATTGGCGCCAGGCGGTATTGTCGAGATACGCCAAACTGTTGAGCGCCTGCACACCGAAGGTTTTAATGTGGTTCTCGATCTGGTTTTCAACCAT
>JAYWEV010000219.1:0-9728 GCA_043779145.1 Aestuariivirga sp.
AAACGGCCATGCCACCAAGGCAGCACCAACACCGGCCACTGCACCTGTGGCTATAAATAGAAAATCGCGCCGATTAACATCTGCATGTGCATGATCTGCTGTGGACACTTGGCCAAATTCCTCGTCATAAATTGCGTGACTCTGTTGAATCTCCGCCGCCCCGAACGGTCGGTTTTTGGCACTGCCGCCGCAATAAGTCTAGCCACGGGATGTCGCACATGCACAGCCTAGTTGCGTTTGGCAAAAACCAGCCTAAAACGCTGTAATAATGATCGAAATTGCACTATACCAGCCTGATATAGCACCCAACGCCGCAACCATAGCCAGGCTTTGCGCTTGTTTTGGATTGAAACTGACGATTATTGAGCCTGCCGGCTTTGTTTTCACCGATTCTGCATTCAAGCGCGCTGGCATGGATTATCTCCGCGATGTTAGGCTGGAGCATGCTTCGTCCTGGAATAGTTTTCGAGAGAGCATCGGCAACAAAAGACTCGTGCTTTTGACCACTAAAGCTGACGAAACCCATATAAGTTTCAAATTTCAAACTGATGATATTTTAGTACTGGGCCGTGAAAGCGCTGGCGTGCCCGGTGATGTCCATGCAGCAATCGCCAACCGCATTCGCATTCCAATGCAGCCGGGCATGCGCTCATTGAACGTGGCGATCGCCGCAGGCCTCGTTACGGGCGAAGCACTGCGGCAATTGGATGGTTTTTCTATTTAGCCACGCGGATTTGTGCCAGCGAAGCACCAATCTGTTCAAACGCCGCCATGAGTGCTGCATCATCATCAGCTGTGAGTGCTTGGCTTGGATTTGAAGCGCAAGCCGCCAACATTGCCAAAGACGACGGCTTATGAACTTTAAAGCCCACCGTATAAATGGAAATGCCTTCGACTTTCATGTTGCTGCATAATTGCGCAGTCTTACTGTCTGCTGCAGCAGAATCTGAACCATTATGAGTTGGATAGGTAGCCGAAAGTGTATTGTCACCATCAGTCATCAGCACCATAGATTTGACACCTTTGAGAGTGGCCATCTGAGCTGCCGTCTTTGCACCAATCAACGGCTCGGCGGAATTCAGCATATTCCAACCCCACAAAACACCAGCGGGAATATAGGTCTCGCCAGTTGCGACCATCGCGCGGCCAATCGACCTTCGCTGTTCATTGAAGCCGTGTTGTCGAACACCAATACAAGTTCAATAGCCTAGCCACCCTTTTTCAACTTCTGAATACGCACCCAAAGCCATTGTCGGAATGCCAACCAATGACATAAAATTAGTCTGTATCTTCCCGTTTACGCGAACATAAAAATTGTTTGTTATGGGTGTAGTTCCAAACTCAATTGTATCAGCAGCAGCGATCGATAAATTGGCATCATTTTCAGCCAGATACATATTCACCAACTCGGAGAGATCAGCATGACTGGTAAAACCCGAAGTTCCACCAGCAAGTGCCGCTGCATCTACTCCAATTTGCAACGCGGTTTGCGCATTATTGGCATGAACTAATTCAATGGCAGCACCTGCAGCAGCCAGCAAAGGTACGGCAGCCACAGCCATCATGATAGAGACGTTCCCATTAATATCGCAAAAAAACGACTTGCGAACCATTATTGAAAGCTCAGTGCAACGTTAACATTCTTGCAATCTGTGATAGCTGCTGCCAATTAAATATCGCAAAACAAGTGTGGTTAAAGATTACCTGTTTAAGACGCTCAAATTGTCTTCGATTTTGCCGCCAACATCGCTACAAACTATAAATTGAACAGCCTGAGAAGAAATAAATTGGAAACAGCAGAATCTGAAAGCATGCAATCAAAAGCCAGAGATTGGTTTCAAACATTACGCGATATGATCGTCGCCGAATTCGAAAAACTTGAAGACGAATGCAACGCCGATGCGCCTGCTGGCCGCTTTGTCAAAACCCCTTGGACCCGTGCCAATAATGGTGGTGGTGGGGGGGTGATGTCGATGTTGCATGGTCGGTTGTTTGAAAAAGCAGGTGTACACTGCTCAACCGTGCATGGTGAGTTTTCGCCCGAATTTAGAAAGCAAATGCCGGGTGCTGATGTTGATCCGCGCTTTTGGGCTTCAGGTGTTTCGTTGATCGCACATCCACGCAATCCCAATATTCCAGCAGTCCATATGAATACGCGATTTGTTGTAACCACGAAATCTTGGTTTGGTGGCGGTGCAGATTTGACGCCCGTGCTGATGCGCCGCCGCACGCAAGATGACCCAGACACAAAAAATTTCCACGCCGCTTTTAAATCCACTTGTGATGCTCACAGCGTTGCCGATTATGATCGATACAAAAAATGGTGCGATGATTATTTCTTTTTGCCGCATCGCAATGAACCGCGCGGCATTGGTGGTGTTTTTTTTGATAATCTCAACAGCGGCAACCAAGAGGCCGACTTCGCCTTCACGCGCGATGTTGGCACAGCACTTAAAACTATTTATCCCAAAATCGTTCGCGCCAATATGAATAATCCGCACACGGATGAAGATCGGCAGGAACAACTCATCCGCCGTGGTCGCTATGTGGAATTCAATCTTCTTTATGACCGCGGCACAATTTTCGGTTTGAAAACGGGTGGCAATGTCGAAAGCATCCTCTCCTCATTCCCTCCAGAGGTAAGGTGGCCATAAAGCATCATCCGCAAAAGTGCGCAGCGGTTTTGCGATAAGATGATGCGCACGGAGTAAATAAATATGGACTTGCGTAACGGTTTTGATATTTCCCGCTATATCCGCAACATTCCGGACTATCCCAAGCCCGGCATCATGTTTCGCGACATCACCACCCTGCTCTCAAACCAGCACGCCTTCCGCGCCGCCATTGATGAACTCGCTTGGCCGTTTTTGCATGGTCAGTTTGATTATGTCGCTGGCATTGAAGCGCGCGGCTTCATTCTGGGTGGTGCGGTCGCGCATACGCTGGGCCGTGGCTTCATCCCCATTCGCAAAAAAGGCAAACTGCCCGCCCGTGTCATCGGCCAAGAATACACGCTTGAATATGGCGTCGACACAATCGAAATCCATGCCGACGCTATTAACAAGGGCGACAAGATTTTACTGATCGATGACCTCATCGCGACTGGAGGTACAGCGGGAGCGGCAATAGACTTGATCCACAAAACCGGCGGCGAAGTTATTTCTGCCGCATTCGTGATTGATCTGCCTGATTTAGGTGGCGCTGATAAACTACGCGCCAAGGGTGTGAAGGTTCACACGCTTGTGGAGTATGAAGGGCATTAACAATTAGGAGTGTGAGCCCTTGCAAACGCCGCGAGGCGGTTGGGCTCGGGGGCACCGAACGAAGCAGACCCATCAAGCCAGAATTTAATCCCTTGCTAACCAATGTTTGATAGTCTCCGCACTATCGGAGATTACGCCATGGCCAGACTTTCCCAAATTTTAGGATTTTTGTTTTTTATACTTGTTATGGGCTGGGGCGCGTGGGCCACGCTCTATGAACATCAGGTGAAAGGCGAGAAAATCGGAACCTTGCCCGAGGTTGGCTCACCCGTTCTGCCGACAGAAGTGATCACTGCATTACCTTTTATCGGCATAGCAATCGTGATCTTAGGCGATGTCGGCAAATTTTTGGCAACCGCCAAATCTACAACTCAAACAAGCACACCACGCCGCCGTGCCAGCGATTTTGATGAAGACGATATTGCCCGTCCGAAAATAGACGACTCAGTCATTGAAGCCGCCGCAGCCCGCTACCATGCTGAACAACTGGCCCAACAGCAAAATGCATCAAATTTCCAGTCCCAAGCTCCAACTAACGAACCAGCGACATTCGGCAGACGCAAGACAGATTAGAAAAGAAGGGAAGTGCCTTCAATTCTGTATTTCTTGATTTTTCCAATTTTGTAAAAACTACATTCTCTGCATCACGATAGGCCAAAATAATTTACTGCCACCAATTCTTCTCCTACTCAAATAGCGACGCCACCCTCGCCAGAACATCTTCCATAATAAACTCCGGCACTTTTTCTGAGAACTTAGCACCGCGCGATTTGAGATCAAGCGCTCGAATTTGATGGCAAAGAATAACGCCGCTGGCATGGGTGCCCGCGCCGGAAAGCGAAACTGCAAAGCCCTTCTCGCGCGCAAAATCTCCGCCGCTTGTGATGGGCGCTACAATGGGAGTGCCCAACTGGTTGAAAGCTTTTGGAGTTAAAATCAAAACATAGCGCGGGTTGGCCTGTTCGCGGCCGCGCGTTGGATTAAGATCAACGTGCCAAATATCGCCGCGCTCCATCAGATTGTTTCATTGGCTTCTGGAGTATGCTCATCCCAGAGCTTCACATCAGGGTGTGCTGGTGCATCCAAATCACACTGCCCCAATAGCTCTGCCAATTTATATTTGGGTTTTAGCCGCGGCTCCATCACCAAACGGTTGCCCTCAAGATGAAGTGTCACCTTCTCATTAGCACCCAAACCCAAGCCGTCTAACATGGGCTTCGGAATGGCCACCATAATGGACCCACCTACGGCCCTCAGCGTTGCATCTGTCATGAGAAAATTCCAGTTATACTTATGTATAACTTAAATCCCTAGGCGAGTCAACGGAAAGTAAGCTTTTAAGTATTAAACCTGAAATGCATCACATCGCCATCAGCCACCACATACTCCTTGCCTTCTAACCTGAACTTGCCTGCAAGCTTTGAACCCGCTTCGCCATTGCCTGCCACATAATCATCATAGGCAATGGTTTCAGAGCGGATGAAGCCTTTTTCAAAATCAGTGTGGATCACGCCAGCAGCAGCAGGCGCCTTGGTGCCTTGGGTGATTGTCCAGGCGCGGGCTTCTTTGGGGCCGACTGTGAAGTAAGTAAACAAGCCGAGCAATTCATAGCCAGCGCGGATCACACGGTTGAGGCCGGGCTCATGTAGACCAACGGCATCGAGAAAATCTTTTTGATCAGCTTGCGCCATGATGGCGATTTCGCTTTCGATCTTGGCGGAAACAACCACGGCCACATTGCCTTCTTTTTTGGCGAAAGCTTTTACGCGCTCAGAAAAATCATTACCCTGATCAGCAGCAGCTTCTTCGACGTTGCAAACATAAAGCACGGGCTTTGATGACAACAATCCAAGCCCTGCAAAAATCTTCTCTTCATCTGCTATGCGTTCAACCAAACGTGCGGGCTTGCCTTCGCGCAACAACACGAGGGCACGCATCATCAGCTCGGCCAATTCCTTCTGTTCTTTATCGCCCTGCTTGCCTTTTTTCTCAGCCGCAGGTTGGCGCTTTTCCAGCGCATCCAAATCGGCCAACATCAATTCGGTTTCAATGGTTTCAATATCGGCCAAGGGATCAATCTTGCCTGATACATGGGTGATGTCACCATCTTCAAAACAACGCACAACATGGGCGATCGCATCAGTCTCGCGAATGTTGGCCAGAAACTGATTACCCAAACCTTCGCCCTTGGAAGCGCCTTTCACCAGGCCTGCAATGTCAACGAAAGTGAGACGCGTCGGAATAATCTGCGCACTGTGAGCAATGGCAGCCAGAATATCCAACCGCGGATCAGGCACGCCCACATCGCCCACATTAGGCTCAATGGTGCAAAACGGATAGTTCGCCGCCTGCGCAGCTGATGTTTGCGTGAGCGCATTAAACAACGTCGATTTCCCAACATTCGGCAAACCCACAATGCCACATTTAAAACCCATAGCTATTCCTTCTTATTAAAAACTGCGAGATGCACATGGCTCTGAAACTTCGCTTCATGGCCTTCAACCAACATCGCGGCGTTATCGGCGACCGCATCTAACAAAGCAACCAGCCAATCCTTATCCTGCTTATCAAAATCACCCAGCACATGAGGTAGCACGAACTTTGCATCCCCCGGATGACCAATGCCTAAGCGCACGCGCTTATAATCTGGCGTGATGTGCGATGAGATTGAGCGAATGCCATTATGGCCTGCTGCCCCGCCACCTAACTTCACGCGAACCTTGCCGGGTTCTAAATCGAGCTCGTCATAAAAAACGAATACGTTAGAAAGTTGAATATCATGAAAGCGCACGGCATCACCAACCGATCGACCTGACTCGTTCATGAAAGTCTGTGGCTTTAACACCAGAACTTTTGCGCCCGCCAAAACACCTTCAGACAATTCGCCCTGAAATTTTTTCCGCCATGGCGAAAAATTATGGCGGCGGACAATCACATCCGCCGCCATGAACCCGATATTATGCCGGTTGGAAGAATATTTCGAACCGGGATTGCCCAAGCCTACAAAAAGAAACATTGGGCAGCCCCGAAAGCGTTACTTCTTCTTTGCAGCAGGAGCAGCAGCAGCCTTAGCAGCTGGCGCACCCTTGGCCGGAGCCGCAGCGCCCTTGGCTGGAGCTGCACCCTTGGCCGGAGCGGCCTTTGGATCAGCCGGAGCCTTTTGGTTGGTCGCAGGCACATCAGCTGAAACAGCACCTTCAGCAGCCACTTCTTCCTTGGCCTGAGCCGAGAGCGCGCAGAGCGTTACGTCATCACGAACCGCTGATGTCACACGGTCTGGCAATGTGATGTTCGACAAATGGATCGACGACATCACAGCCATGCCCGTGAGATCAACGATGATTTCATCAGGGATAAAGTCAGCTGGACAATACAAGCTCACCGAGTGCGACACGATGTTCAGAACGCCACCAGCTTTGATGCCAGGTGATGCATCGTGGTTCTTGAAATGCACAGGGATGTTCACAGCGATCTTGGAATCCTTGCCGAGGCGCAGGAAATCAATATGGGTGATACGGTCTTTTACAGGCTCAAACTGAATATCGCGCGGGATCGCACGAATAGTCTTGCCATCAACTTCAACGTCCACAAGTGTGGACATGAAACGGCCCGTTAGAACATGGGGTTCGATGTCCTTATAGCTCATCGAAATGATTTGAGGTTCTTGCTTGTCACCATACACAACGCCGGGAACAAGTCCCTCACGACGTACAGCTCGAGCGGCCCCCTTACCGGCCCCGCCACGAACAGTGGCTTTAACGCTAACGATTTTAGACATGGGTATTCTCCAATTAAAACAAACATCCAGCCTTCCTCCAGGGGTGAACGACGCTGAATGTTGGGCAGCCTTTAGGGGAATTGGGGGTGGATGGCAAGTTTGGGCCGGATTTCAATAGGTTAAGATTTTTTAGTTTTATGTAGGATTTTTAGCTTGACAGCGTACGGTGGGCCTGCTACATCTGGTCATACTCCACAAATGGGTCACCATTCGGGAGCTCCCCTCATTTTCAACAATAGTCTTGAGCCCATCATGAAGACGACGTTGGGAAGGGGAATTATGTAATCATATATAGTATGATAAATTAAGCTCACATAAATAGGAGATGGTAATGGCTGATATTGAACGCATGACAATCACAATGCCAACGGAAATGGCCGCAGTCGTAAAAAATGCGGTCGATACAGGCGATTACGCATCCTCAAGTGAAGTTGTAAGATCAGCTTTGCGCGATTGGAAACTCAAACGCACACTTCAACTTGAAGAACTTGCAAGCCTCAAAGCCGACATTGATGTGGGCCTTTCTGATATTGCCGCAGGACGAGTTCAAGATTTCGAAATTGACCGCATTGTTGAGCGCGGGAGGAAGCTATTAGCCAGCCGCTCATCCTCCGTTTAGCGGAAACTGCCGAACGCGATTTAGCGGAAATTTGGTCTTATAATAGTGATAGGAGTAGAACAAAACGAATAAACCCGAGAAATCGCAGAAGCTCTGAAAAGTAGAATGCACTGTCATCGTAATTTTAAGCCACGTAACAAAGGGACGAGGATGGGATTGAGAAATAAAACGCACGTTTGTGGAAGTATAGCTGCAGTAGCTTATGAAAGATATGTGCGCTGTCACCGTAATCCCTCAGTAGTGATTTAGACGCTGAAGAAAGCGTACAGTAATCGGAAACTCAGGCGATGAGTTGACGTTATAGCAATAAAGTGTTCCACTTATTTTATTAGAACTTGTCAACATTCGTTAAACAGTTCGATAGTTACTGTGTTTAGCACTTGAGAGCACTGCCCGAAGTAAAAATCTGAAGGACGATTAAATGTTAAATCACCAGAGAGCCAGGCCACTTTGGCTCCTAACACTTATGATTTATTTCTGCACTTCGTTCTTGCAGATCAACCAATGTTTTTCAATGACAATCAAATCCGAAAAGCCAGAAAAGCTTATAGGAGTTGTTATGGGCACCGCGTGGTCGCTATTTCTTGACGGCGAAATTGATGCCGATAGCCCAACGCATCTGGAAGAATATTTGAAAAGGAACGAGGTCCCTCCGTGGTCGTATGTTGTGCTTAATTCGCCGGGTGGAAATTTATATGCGGGAATGGAGTTGGGAAGAATAATTCGCAAAAATCATCTGAGAACCGACATTGGGCAGAAGGTTTCGAAACTTGGGCGCTTCGAAGTTCAAAAGGGAGTGTGCTTCAGTGCTTGCACGTTGGCTTATGTTGGAGGTGAGTTTCGTTATATCAAAGATGGTTCTAAATTTGGTGTGCACCGTTTTTTCTTCTCAAAATCTTCCGACAATTCGGTTGACATCTCACAAATCGCTTCAGCTGAAATAGTCGCCTACTTGCAATCCATGGACATCGCTACGGAGCTTTTTTCTGAAAGCACGAGAGCAGCCGCTGATGAAATAAATGTGCTGTCCGTTGAAAAGCTGCAAGAGCTTAATATCGTTACCAATGGTTTCCAACGGCCCAAGTGGTCTCTGGAAACCAAAATCGGACAAATATACTTAAAAGGTGAAAGAGAAACAGTGTACGGGATAAACAAATTTATAGTAATGTGTCGAGACAAAAAACAAATCGTACTATATGTCGTCGTTGACCCCCAAGGGAGGAAAGACGAGATCCAATTGATGGGTTCGCATAAGTTGGTTGTAGACGGAAATTACACAAAATTAGAGCCATTCAATAAACAAGTAACAAATGGTTGGTTCAATGCATTTTATAATCTAAACTCTAGACAAGTACAGGCCATGCGTAATGCCAAAAATGTTGGAGTGATAATGCAATCACGCCCAGACGCACCATTTTTTCTCGGATTTGATTATATGCCCTTGAATGAAGGTAAAGAAATGTTGGGCGCATTTTTGAACAATTGTACAAACTAGGTTATCATGATACTGTAGGTTATGGTGGGATCCCACTTAATTCTCAATGCTCCCGGCCCGTATTAAGGCCCCTCACCCTCCCATGCTTCGCATTGGCCCCAACCCTCTCCTCAACGGGGCGAGGGAAATTCACTCTGACTCCGCACCCCCGAATTGACGCTAAAACTTAAGTCTGTCACACTTCTAATCAGGTCAGATGTCGACCAAACAATCCATCCAAAAAAGCGAACCCTGCAAACATGACGTTGATTATTAATTCTCGTGAAGACTTGAACTTGGAAGCTTTTTGCCGGGTGGCATGGCGGTTTGAAGCTGTTGTCTTAAGCCCGAGTGTTTTACAAAAAATGGAAGTTTCACGCCGCGACTTTCTGGAATTGATCGATCAACCAAACATAACGATTTACGGTGTGAATACGGGTTATGGCCAACGCGCCAAAGAACGCTTGAGCATCGAGGGCCGTCAAAATCAGGCAAGCCAACCCACACATTACCGCGCCACCTCATGGGGTGACCCCCTGCCCCAACGCGTGGTGCGGGGCATCATATTTTCACGGCTTGCTAATTTTGTTGATG
>JAYWEV010000220.1:0-9685 GCA_043779145.1 Aestuariivirga sp.
CACATCTTTCCCCGTTAAAGCCACCGTCATGAGCGCTAACCCCTTCTGGAGAAGACGGAACATAGCTAGAACAGAGTTAAATGTTTGTCAAGCATAAAATCATATAAAGGGAAAAATATTTCATTACCCTTCCCCCGTCGGGGGAAGGTGCCCGAAGGGCGGAAGCGGGCCGCAGCGCAGCGAGGACAACAAGCACTCCGCGCTCCACCTGAAAAGTCTAGACTCGCGCTACTGCGGCCAAGCAGCCGCAGCCCTCATCCGGCGCAAGTGCGCCACCTTCCCCCGACGGGGGAAGGGTGAAGAATAGGCAGCCTAATACAAACCGCTTGGATGAGGACACTTTACCGCAAGCTCCAGAGGTGCCTTTTTAATCCCCAATTTTAGTCCGCAATACCCACCATCACCGCCAACATGTGGTTCAACGCGATAAGCGTTGTTTGATCAAGCGAACCAATGACAGCGCCACATTTCTCGCGAGGATAAGCGACAATTTTATCAACCATGATTTGAGACGGCAGCTTCAATCCGTTTTCAGGCGAAGGTTCCACCGTCAGTCGAAACAACGGAGTATCAGCGAACGCACTGGTGAGCAAAACCACCAACACACTGTCGCTTTGATTGAGAAGATCAGATTGAATGACAACAGCCGAGCGCGGTTTACCATAATCCCCCGCCGCCGACACCACGACGAAATCGCCGCGCTTCAAGTTTCAGGCCACTCAAAGGCGGCACCGATAAAGTCCAAGGCTTCCCTTTCGTCAGCTCTGCCGCGAAGCAATGCCCGCTGCCGTGCTGCTTCAGCCGCAAACTCTGGCCGCTTGGTATCAGGCACCCAAATGCGCAAAAGTTTCATACCCTTGCGGCTCTTTGCCAAACGGTATCGCTGAAACTTGCTCATTGGGACTTCAGGGGTTTTCTTTAGCTTTGACATAGTGCTTCCATTGGTTGCGCACTACCCTAGCATATTCGGTTGCGCGCTACCAAAAAATTCGACGAATGAGTTGGCAACCTCGAATTTGTAACGATACTTAACGCGATGGGCCCATTTGATTTCAAAACAAGTACGAAGCGGAGTTGATATCTGAGTACAACACCCAACCCGTCATTCCCGCGTAGGCGGGAATCGAGCTTACTTTGTTGATATTTCTAGAAAGCTGGATTCCTGCTTTCGCAGGAATGACGATTGAGATCAGTGTCAGGCGTTTGATTTGCTTCTTGTAGTTTTACACAAATTTTCGATTTCAAAATACGTACTTGTAAGATACCCGATACCACCGCTGTAGTCGTGATATGAACCAGAAATTTCTGCATAGCATCCAGTCCTCTCAATGCGTTTTAAAAAATCTCGACAGCCATCCTCTTCAATTCCAAATTCAGAACGCAAATCATTTGTAAAGTCAGCCCAAAATTGGGTTGCTCTTTGAAGTGCATTTTTGTCTTGAAGTTTCGGAAAGCTCAATTCGTATTTAGCTAGTAAATTGAGTGCACGAAATTCACGCAAAGTAATATCATCAACAACACTAAAAAGTTCTTCAAAGCGATCTTCAGCATATTCGGGTTTTAGGCTATTGGTAAGAGCAATCGCCATAATTGCAATTTTCTCTTTTCTTTTTGTTCTTGCTACAGCGCGCATTGTAACCAAGCAATGATGAATAAAGTCTTCGTTTTCAATAAGCTCTTTAGTTAGGATGAAGCCATCTTGATCTAAACATCGAAATAGCTCCGCAAGTCGTGCTTCCTGTAAATTTTTTCCGTGCGCAACAAACATGTCAAGCATGCCTGGCGCAAATGGAACCAGGCCCAAAACGAGTCGAAGGCCTGGATTTCTCTCCAGACCTTCAATGATCTTTTCCGAATTGGATTTTAGAAGATTGGTCAGTTCAAGCCACCTTCTGCTTCAGCTCGCCCTTGGCATAGCGCTTGGCCATTTCGGATACGGGCAGCACTTTCTTGATCTTTGATGCTTGGCCAGCTGTGTTGAATTCTTGCAAACGCAAGGTGACCAGTTTTTGCATCGCTTCCATCGCAGGCTTCAGATATTTGCGCGGATCAAATTCTGATGGATCTTCGGCCATCACTTTGCGGATGGCGCCGGTCATCGCCATGCGGTTATCGGTGTCGATGTTGATCTTGCGCACGCCGTGCTTGATGCCGCGCTGAATTTCAGCAACGGGCACACCCCACGTTGGCTTCATCTTGCCGCCGAACTTGTTGATGATCTCTTGCAAATCTTCTGGCACTGAAGACGAGCCATGCATCACGAGATGCGTGGATGGCAGTAGCTTGTGGATTTCTTCAATCACGTTCATGGCCAGCACCGCGCCATCCGGCTTGCGCGAGAATTTATAAGCGCCGTGTGATGTGCCCATGGCGATGGCCAGTGCATCCACATCGGTTTCTTTCACAAACTTCACAGCTTCCTGTGGGTTGGTGAGCAATTGGTCGTGGCTCAATTTGCCTTCCGCACCGTGACCATCTTCCTTGTCGCCCATGCCGGTTTCAAGCGAGCCCAGAACACCAAGTTCACCTTCAACTGAAATGCCGCCCAAATGGGCCATTTCCACAACCGTCTTGGTCACACCCACATTGTAATCCCAATCTGCAGCAGATTTGCCGTCAGCTTTGAGCGAGCCATCCATCATCACCGACGTGAAGCCTGATTGAATAGCAGTCATGCAGGTGCCTGGTTCATTGCCGTGATCCAAGTGAACGCAGACTGGAATGTTTGGATAGATTTCGGTCACAGCATCCATCATGTGGCGCAGCATGATGTCGTTGGCATAGGAACGTGCACCACGTGAAGCCTGAATGATGACTGGCGCATCAAGCTTGTCGGCAGCCGCCATAATGGCCAGAGCCTGTTCCATATTGTTGATGTTAAACGCTGGAACACCATAATCATGTTCAGCGGCGTGATCGAGCAATTGGCGAAGGGTAATGCGGGCCATTGAGGCGTCTCCTGAGTGGGTTTGGGATTTCGTTGGCAGCCGATTAGCGCGGATTTCGCAAGCGCACAAGGATTTTGAGGGGCGCACCTCAAAACTTGCACCTTCTCTCCGCTTCCCCGGCAACAAATGGTGAGAGCTAGCGAGTCACAAATTTTCTTGTTAATTTGCCAAAATGAAATTCACCCCCATCATCTCAAGCCTCCCCTCCACCACACCCTTTGTTGGCCCCGAAGCGCTTACCCGCCGCACGGGACACAAAATCAAAGCCCGCATCGGTGCAAACGAAAGCGTGTTTGGCCCTTCTCCCAAAGTGATCAAAGCCATGCAGGCCGCGGCCCTTGAAAGCTGGGCTTATGGCGATCCTGAGCATCATGATTTGAAGGCGGCAATTGCCGCGCATCACGGCGTATCGCCTGAGAATATAGCGTGTGGTGAAGGTATCGACGGCTTGCTGGGTCTGGTGGTGCGACTGTTTATTGACGCAGGTGACGTGGTGACCACATCGCTTGGCGCTTACCCCACTTTCAATTTTCATGTGGCAGCATCAGGAGGCTCACTGGCGACCACACCTTATGTGGACGATCATGAACACCCCGTGGCCCTCATCAAACTTGCAGCTGCTGAGAAAGCGAAACTTCTTTACATCGCCAACCCCGATAACCCGATGGGCACGCATTGGCCAGCGCGCGAGATCAAACATATGATTGATCATTTGCCAGATGGTTGCATGATGTTATTGGATGAAGCCTATATTGATTTTGCACCAGCGGGCACCGCGCCAGCGCTTGACGTAAACACCAAAAACCTTTTGCGCTTTCGGACCTTCTCGAAAGCTTATGGCATGGCGGGCGTCAGGGTGGGTTATTGCATCGGCCATGCGGACGTCATTTCAGCCTTTGATAAAATCCGAAATCATTTCGGCATTTCACGCATGGCCCAAGCGGGGGCGATTGCCGCGATCAAAGATCAAAAATATTTGGCCAAAATTCAAAATCAAGTTTTGCTTTCGAAAAGATATATTTGCGAAATTGCCAAAGCCAATGGCTTGAAACCAATTCAATCCGCCACCAACTTCGTGACCATCG
Organism: Aestuariivirga sp.; assembly: GCA_043779145.1. GTDB lineage: Bacteria > Pseudomonadota > Alphaproteobacteria > Rhizobiales > Aestuariivirgaceae > Aestuariivirga. The sequence goes on from JAYWEV010000220.1 coordinate 4,034, forward strand.
ATTGCGGGCGCGATGGCGCCTATGCGCGCGCCATTGTGGACGGCCTCCTCGAACACGGCATTTTCATCCGCATGCCGGGCAACGCCCCTCTCAACCGCTGCATCCGCGTGTCTTGCGGAAACAAAAAGAACCTCGACCAACTGGCCAAGGCCCTGCCTCTCGTCCTCTCCCGTTGAAGAAACGGGAGAGGACGAAGATTACTTCGCTGCCAGCTTCGCAGCAATACCTGCAACGTGTTTGCCTTGATAATGTGCGGCCTCAAGGTCTTGCTTGGAAGGTTGGCGTGAGCCGTCACCACCGGTCGTCATTGATGCGCCGTAAGGTGAACCACCGCGAATTTCGTCGTGCCCCATTTGGCCAGCATAAGCATAGGGCAATCCAACAAGAACCATGCCGTGATGCAGCATTACAGTGTGGAACGAGAGAATTGTAGATTCTTGCCCGCCATGTTGCGTTGCGGATGATGTCATCGCTGAACCTACTTTGCCAACCAACGCACCCTTGGCCCAGAGACCACCCGTTTGATCGATGAAGTTTTTCATCTGGGCGGTCATCATGCCATAACGCGTGCCCGTTGCAAAAATGATGGCGTCATAATTTGGCAGCTCATCAACAGTGGCAATTTCAGCTTTCTGTTCTGTTTTATAATGCATGGCTTTTGCGGTTTCGGCAGGCACCAATTCAGGCACGCGCTTGACATGCACGGTGGCACCGGCTTCTTTGGCACCTTCAGCAGCGGCATAAGCCATGGCTTCCATGTGGCCCCAAGCGGAATAATAAAGAACGAGAACTTTAGTCATGTTGTTTTTCCTATATGGTTGCAGTTTCTAGCAATGCTTTGAGATCGATACGGGCGTTCATCATTTTCAGTTTGCCATCTGGCTCGCGCGGCCAATCTTTTTCCGCACGGTCCCAATAGAGCTCCACACCATTTTCATCAGGATCACGCAGATAGAGTGCATCGGAAACACCATGATCGGCAGCGCCATCCAACTCACGGCCGCTTTGCACGACGCGCTTAAAGGCATTGGCGAGGTCAACGCGCGTCGGATACAAAATCGCCGTGTGGTAAAGCCCAGTGGTGCCAGGTGCCGGCGGGCTGCCGCCTTTGCTTTCCCATGTGTTGAGGCCAATGTGATGATGATAACCACCAGCCGAAATAAACGCCGCTTGATCGCCATACATTTGTTGCAACTCAAAACCCAAAACACCGCAATAAAAATCCAGCGCCCGCTTGAGGTCAGCGACTTTCAAATGCACATGGCCAATATGTGTGCCCTTGGGAATGATAAAATCTTGTTTTGTCATGGCGAACCTTAATGTAACAATATCTGTTACTTTATCTAGTGCGGTGCAACAACAACTTCAAGGTCTATTTGAAAGTGTGGACAGTTTTCCGCTTAAGTCTTGTGTAGAGCGCGCATATGGCAGAATGAAGAAAGATGTTCGGAGTTCAATCATGTCAAAAAAATTTAATTATATCGCACCCCCAAACTTCACTATCATCGACCACCCGCTGGTGCAGCATAAGCTTACTTTGATGCGCGACAAGAACACGCCCACCGCGGTATTCCGCCAACTGTTGCGCGAAATCTCCTTGTTGATGGCATATGAAGTCTCACGCGACTTGCCGATGACCACGCAGCGCATTGAAACACCCGTGGCCCCCATGGATGCGCCAATCATTAAAGGAAAGAAACTCGTTATCGTTTCCGTGCTGCGCGCTGGCAATGGCCTTCTCGAAGGTATGTTGGATTTGATCCCTTCGGCACGCGTCGGTCACATCGGATTATACCGCGATCCTAAAACCTTGCAGCCGATTGAATATTACATGAAAGTTCCAGAGGATATTTCTGAACGTCGCACCATTGTGGTTGATCCGATGCTAGCCACCGGAAATTCGGTTTCAGCAGCCGTCAAACGCCTGAAGGAAAAAGGCGCTAAAGAAATTCGGCTTGTCACCTTATTGGCTGCCCCTGAAGGGGTGATGCATTTCCACACCGAACACCCTGATGTGCCGTTCTATACCGCAGCACTCGACTCTCACCTCAACGACCACGGCTATATTGTGCCGGGGTTGGGCGATGCGGGGGACAGGATGTTCGGGACGAAATAATTTACCCCCTCTTAAGCATGGTTTGGATTTCACAAAATCTTAAAACTTAACGCAAGGATTGCTCCGCTACTGTGAGCACAACACAGTTAGGGTTTGTTGCGTTTATGGTCGGTCACAAGGCAAATAATAAATCAAAAGCATTTTGCCGCGCTGACGGAACGCCGCGCCGTGTGCTTTATGCTGAAGACCAAACAACATCACGCATTGTAACCACGGCCATGTTGAAGCGCATGGGGTTTGAAGTCGATGCTGTTGAAGATGGTGAGCGCGCGCTGGAATGTGCACGTCATGACAATTATGATGTAATCTTGCTCGACATTGAAATGCCGGTGATGGACGGGGTCACAGCTGCACGTTCAATCCGCGCTGACCTCGCCCATTGCAACTCCACGCCGATCTTGGCGTTATCAGCATTCCTTGCCGATTCAACCGAACATACCAATTGGCGCGATGCATTCGACAGTGCTGTGCCAAAGCCAGCCAATAGCAATGAATTGATGGCAGCAATGGCCAAGGCGCTTGGCCAGGAGCATGATATTCCCGAAGTTCAGTTGGCTACATCACCTCAAGATGACGTGGCAAAAGCGTTGCGCGGCGCACTTTCAGCTGGCTCGTGGAAAAGGTTATCAGCGACTGCTGCTGAAGAAATGTGCCAGTTGACATTGACGATGGCTGCAGGATTTCAAGCGGTTGATGGTGAGCTTATCAATCACTGCGCTCATGCGCTCAAAGGTTTGGCTTTAAACTTTGGTGCCAATCGCGTTGCCAATTTGGCGAACGCCCTGCGCGAGGTTCATGACGTCTCGGTGTTAACGCCATTGCTGGCTGAAATCTCGGCTTGGGAAAAAGCCAACTAGAGCATGGTCAATTTTAACTGACCTCCCCTATCGTCATCCTCGCAAGCGCGGGGATTAAATTTTTCGCAACCTTAAATGATTCTAAGCTGGATTCCCGCCTGCGCGGAAAAACGGGATCCGATGTAACTTATCAGATTCTAAATCAAGCGGCCTTCGCGGCGGGCTTTTGAACGTCTCTGTTTTCCAAAGCGCTCAGCATCTTCAAAACTTCAGCTAACTCAGGGCTAATGCGTTGTGCGCGTTTGCCCGTTGCAACTTGCTCGTTCTTTTCCATCATCATAATCCCTATCCTGAACTCATTTTAAAACGTTGAACTTAAGAACATCCTAAAACGCTGCGCCTGAATAAAACCAAAATTGGGTATTCATCTGTCATTCATGTGGCTGTTTCGCGGATTACAAAACTGCCATGATTCATGGTTAACAATGAATTTTAAAAAATGCCGTGACACTTCGGGAATAAAAGATAATCTCAAACTGTAACGCTATTGGTGGCAATATGCCCAAACCCAAAATGGAGGAGTAAGTCGATGATTTCAAAGATTTCAAAAGGTTTTATGGCAGGGGCCGTAATCTTAGTTGTGGGTGCGGGTGCCGCTTACGCAGCTCTTTCTGGCGATGAAGCCATCACTGCGCGTCAAGCCTGCATGAAAGCCAACGGCAAGGCCATGGGCACAATGGTGCCAATGATTAAAGGCGAAGCGCCATATGATGCCGCTGCTGTTAAGGCCGCTTTGAGTACTACTGAAGCCGCATGCGCAAAATGGGCCGAATTCTGGCCCGCCGATTCAGCAACCAGCAAAACTCTGAAGACTCGTGCTCTTCCCGCCATTTGGACTGATCCAAAGGGGTTTGAAGCCGCAGGCGGTATTGAATACAAGGCGTTCACAGAGCTCGCCGCCACAACCGACGAAGCCGGTTTCAAAGCCAAGTTTCCTGCGCTGGGTGCAGCCTGCGGCGGCTGCCATGAAAAATTCCGCGCTCCCGAGAAATAAGTGAAGCTGAAGATTTTCAGCAAACGTAACCTAGGGGCCTTGGCGCTGATTGCAGCGTCAGGGCTTCTGGTTTTTTGGGTGGCCTCAGCGCCACATCCATTTGTGGCCGCCGATATTCCGGCGCACACCGCCGATCTCGAAAATGGCCGGCTGTTTTATAATATCGGGGGCTGCATTTCATGCCATGCCTCTGCAGCCGATGCACAAGTGCCAGCCGGGGGCAAGCCTCTCACCACACCCATCGGTGTTTTATATCCGCCAAATCTGACACCTGATCCAGAAACAGGATTGGGCAAATGGAGCAGTATTGATTTCGTCAACGCCATGCAAAAAGGCCTCTCGCTTGATGGCAGCCATTTGATCCCCGCATTTCCCTACACCTCATATGCCCAAATGAAGGTGGAAGATGTGCTCGACATCAAGGCCTATTTGGATGGGTTGCCGCCCGTGAAGAACGCCGCAAAACCAAATGAAGTGCTGGCACTTCCCGTGGTCCGCCGTGGCTTGGGGCTTTGGCAATTGGTGGGTTTGGATAATGTTAAATTTTTGGACGATGCGAATAAGACTACAAGTTTGAATCGCGGCGCTTACCTCGTAAACGGTGCCGGCCATTGCAGCCAATGCCACACACCGCGCACTATTTTAATGACAAGCGATAAATCTCGATATTTCCAAGGCGGCCCGCACCCCGATGGTAAAGGCAAAGTGCCGTCCCTGCGTGATCTTGCAGAGCGTGGTCGCTATAAAGATGTGAAAGACTTAGTCCTCGCTTTCCAAAATGGCGAAGAGCTTGGCTACGACAAAATGTCATCCGGTGGCATGGGTGAAGTGCGAAAGAATATAGCGAGATTGCCTGAGGCTGATATTGGTGCGATTGCGGAATATATCATGTCACTTGAGTAGGCGTTCAAACTCATGAGCACCCCTTTTCGAAAAATGAATGGCGCGGCTTTCGGAATCGCGCTTGGCCCACTTCAACTTCACCATCTGATCGAGAATTGCCGAACCAAGCGAGCCTGCCAGATGATTGCGGCGCACGCTCCAATCCAAACAACATTTACATAAAGGCCGGCGTAGGTTTTTCAATCCGTCGAGATCAACACCAAATCCAATCGCAAATTTCTCGCCCTTGGGCGAGAGGCCAAGATTGTCGTCATCGAAAAATAAAAACTTCCGCTCATACCAAACGCCTGATGAGATAACTCGTTTTATGGATTCCCATTTTGTCTGGCATGTGATTCACTGTGTGCGTGATTTGATGGAGCATCGCATGCGTGGATCGATAGCCGTTCGGGTAGATTGCAGTGTGAGTGATTTGCGCAAGCTGGCGCGCCAGGAGAAGAATGGCCGGGTTGTTTTGCGGCTGACGGCAATAGCGTCTGTTCTGGAGGGCGCGAGCCGGCAAGATGCGGCGTCGCACAGCGGGATGGATCGTCAGACTTTGTGTGACTGGGTTCACCGTTTCAACGCGCAAGGGCCGGAAGGATTGCGCGATGCCCCCTGCGGTCACCCAAAGAAGCGGCTGACACCTGAGCAGGAAAAAGCTGTGAAGGCGCGTGTGTTGAAGGGGCCTGATCCCAAGAAGGACGGCTATCCGATTCACACAATTCCACTTGCCATCTGCGCTCCATACTTGATGGCGTGGTATTTCTGGAGTCCTCTGGCTAAAGTTGCTGGGCCTGGCT
>JAYWEV010000221.1:0-24846 GCA_043779145.1 Aestuariivirga sp.
CAACACTTTCGGATGTTGGCCCATGCCCAGATAATCATTCGAGCACCAGATCGTCACATCTTTCAACTGGCCATCAATATGCCGCTTGGCCTTCGGAAAAGCCCCTGCCTGCCGCTCCAAATCCATAAAAACCCGGTAACGCCCCTCCTTGCGAAGCGCGTCTAGTTTGAGTGAAAATTGGTCGTCGAAACTATTCACCTGAAAACTCCGATAATAAGGGCGGCTTATCGGCTAATTAACGCAACAGCGAAACTGACAAAACCGCGCAGCTTCATTCTCGCTAGCGCGGGAATTCTAATGCGTTATATATGCAAATCTTTCAATCTGGAAATCACAATGTCGTCCACCATCAATTTTCATGATTTAAGCAAACTGAGCCCAACCCAGCGGCAAAATTTGTGCAAGCGCACTGAGGCTGATCTCAGTGATTTCGAAGCGAAAGTGAAACCCATTATGCGGGCCGTGGCTGATGAAGGCGACGTTGCTTTAGCTCGCTTTGCCCGCGAGTTCGATAAGGCCCCCGTTGAGCCCAGCGATATTGCCGCGACCAAAGCAGATTTTGATGCCGCTGAAAAATCTTTGATGCCAGACGTTCGTGAGGCATTAGAATTTGCGGCCCAAAACATTCGTAAATTCCATGAAGATCAAAAGCCGGAAGAAATGTGGTTACATGAAATCAGCCCAGGATCTTTCGCAGGTGACCGCACAACTCCAATTCCATCAGTCGCCTGCTACGTGCCACGTGGCAAAGGCGCATTTCCGTCTGCGGCCCTTATGCTCACCATCCCTGCCCGCGTTGCAGGTGTCGAAGATGTCATCATCATAACGCCACCAGGCCCTAATGGCAGAATTGACGATGCAACATTGGTTGCAGCCAGAATGGCAGGTGTCACCCAAGTTTACAAAGCTGGTGGCGCCCAAGGTATTGCAGCAGTGGCCTATGGCACGCAGACCGTTCCTAAAGTGTCAAAAGTCGTTGGCCCCGGAAGCCCTTGGGTTGCAGCTGCAAAGCGGTTGGTGTCGCATGTGATAGACACAGGTTCGCCAGCCGGCCCAAGCGAAGTTATTGTGCTGGCTGATCCAACAACAAATGGCAAACTTGCAGCACTTGATCTTTTAATTGAGTGCGAACACGGATCAGATAGTTCCGGATATATTGTAACCTGGGACCAGCAGGTGGCAGAAGAAGCGATGACCGCCCTGCCCGAGCTTATGAAACACATGAGCGCGCAGCGGGCCGGATATGCGGGGGACGTGTTGAGCGGAAAAATCGGTGGTGTGGTTTTAGCCAAAGACGAGGATGACGCGATTGCCTTCTGCAATGAATACGCACCCGAACATTTGCAGATATTGTCGAAAGAGCCGTTTCAATATTTAGGTCGTCTGAAAAACGCTGGCGAAATTCTCCTCGGCGAACACACACCATCTGTGCTTGGCAACTATGTCATCGGGGCGAACCATGTGCTCCCCACATCGGGTTGGGCACGCACCGCTTCGGCAATTTCAGTTTATGATTTCATGAAACGCACATCGATCGCTTATGTAACGGCAAAGGGTTATCCTGAACTCGCCAAACACGCTTTTGTGCTCGCAAAATATGAAGGCTTCGATGGTCACGCCAATGCTATTTCCGCACGACGTGACCAGTTTCTGAAAAAATAATCAGATCGTCTTGGGGACTTTCCAACCTGCCAACAATCCAGCGCTTAATCCTGCGGCATGAAGCATGAGCGTGGCTACGGCAAAGCCCGCGCCATATTCAAATCCGGCTATATCATGCGGCATCTCGGCACCGTGTGCAAAGCCGTGGAACACTGCAAAAAATCCACACAGCCCCATTGCCAAGCTGACGGAAGCGTTCCAGCGCAGCGCAACTGCAGCGGAAAGAACAACCATCGAAGCGACAATTCCTGTTTCAACGAAAGGCAATACAAAGCCATTGAAAGCCAAGCCGGCTCCGACAACCATCATGACGACGAAGCTTAGCGGAACAAGATAACGCGCTCTGCCACCGAGCATACCCGCGAATAACCCGACAGCGACCATCGCAGCTATATGATCAATGCCAGTAAATGGGTGGGTAAAACCATGAGCAAAACCAGCAGCGCCGTGGCCTGTATGGGCCTCAGCCAAACCTGTCATTGTAATCATTGCCGTTGCGCTTAAAAATATTTTTTGTTTCATCTGCCGCTCCTTTGCTCTTGCCCACAATACGACTTACTTCAGGTTCTCAAGTTGTGGAACGTAGCCTGGTGAGTTCGGATTCATAAGGGGCTTATTTGGAAGCGAATCCTGATCAACATCTGATACGAATTGCTTTTTGATTTCGTCAAGTTGAATGCCTTTTTCATCGATCGCCAAAATTGAGACGTGCAACGGAACGTCTTTCTTTATGCCTCTCAGCGCCTTGCTTTCAAATTTAAAATCCAGTGCGTTGGGGTTATTGGCAACTTCAATTCTTTGCGGGGCTGTTTCACCAGGAATTTCAAACAGAGCCACAAATTTACTACCTTCGTTCATTGGCGAGACCCGCCTGATCACAACAACCATGGAAGCTTTTGAGTAACGATAGTTGAATGTGAGACCACCGCCCAGGAACTGCACATAGCTCTTCGGCTTTTGATTGTCGCCGCATCCCAACAGCAAAAACAAACTTAAAGCTAAACTGATAAATTTCATTCGGCTTCACTTTCTCTGACTGCACCAATGCCGGCAAGCCCTTCAGGCCTCAGTATCAAACACAACGTAATAATTCCAAATATGGCAACGTCGCGGTAGGTGGTGCCAAACACGGTTGACCAACCAACCTCGAGAACGGCGAACACGCAAGCACCAATCACGGCGCCGCGTATTGTGCCAAATCCACCAATCACCGAAGCAAACATTGCTTTAAAACCGATCATCATCCCAATCGAAAAGCTGGCACCACCATATGAGATGGCTGACGCCCAGCCTGTTACACCGGCCAGGGCTCCGGCAATTCCAAAGCTCTGATTGGCGATCAATTCAGGATTAACACCGCACAGGGCCGTAAGTTTGAGTGATTGCGCGCAAGCCCTCCAATGCAGACCAAACCGGGAAAGCTTCAAGATTAATGCAACGGCGATCACTGAACCAAGGCCAACCCAAATTGCCATGAATGTAATGCCTGATAGCTTCACAACATATTGCCCCTGCATTTCAAAAATCGATTGGCCTGAAAACAATGGCGGAACCCAAATGTCTCGACCAGCCGTTTGTATGCGCACGACTTCTTCTATAAAAATCGAAAGACCAATTGACGCAATCATAAATGCCAAAGGATATTGCAGCAATTTTTTGCCCATAAATATCTTTGCTATGACCGCGCCTAACGCACCACCGCATGCAATAGCTGCCGCGAGAGACCAGAGGGCTGCTGATAAATCACTCTCGCCATTTATCTGAGATGAAAAACAAATATAAATCGCAGCGAAACTGCCAAACATTGCGAGATCACCAAACGATAAAAATATCCGCCGCGTGATTGCTTGTATCATCGCAAAGGCAACAGCCAGCGGCAAATAGAAGCTCAGGAGCTGAACCGTATTGATAAATTGCTGAAGCCAGAATTCAAGCATTGTTGCGGACTTAGACCTTCACCATATTTTATATTCTGCTGTTTTGTAGCCGAAACCAATTAATTCCGCAGCCAAATCTGTTTACTGCTTGAACGCCAGATGAACGGCCCATTCAGGCCCGGTTCTGGCTGACATCGCCATAAATGTTTTCAAGTTCAACGCATACCCACACCGGGAGTGAGAAATGAAAACCTTTACGAGCGTCATAATCCTAACCGCTTTATTTCTATCCGCCGGAGCGTTTGCGGGCAATTCACGCCCAACCCACGCAAAAAAGATCAACGTGACGGTGGTCTACAAGAACCAGATGAGCCCGACGACAGCTGAAATTGCCAATCGAACTTGCAAATTGAATTTTTGCCGCGAGGCATAGTTTCGAAATTTGCTTCCGTCTGGAGGCAAATGCAGCGTGTGCGACCGGGCCATGAACAACGCCCCCTCTCAAGGTCTGGTCGCACCCCTGCGAATTAGAATAACGCAGTGCACGGTTATGAAGTGGAAGGCCAATGCATTGGCCACGTCAGCTCCAATCCGCCTGCCATCATCACCGATCCGGATCTGGCGGATGTAACTTAAATTTGGGCAAAACTGTAGGCTAGCTACGTGGCCTCACAGCCTCAGATTCAAAGATGGCCGCAACAACAATTGTAAAGGCTGCGAGCTTGGTGACCCGGAATGTGAAGGATTTTAAGAAATTGGGGATGAAGATTGTAAATCCGTTTTTAGGCTGAGAAAACAAATTGTACGAACCTGTAATTCTGACGAAAGAAAATAAGACGTTATATGTGTTGACAACCGCAACACAAGCTTCCCACATTCCTCCGAATGCGAACCGAACCTTCCCTCGCCGAAATCAATATTCATTTGCGCGCTCGCGCTGAGGATAAGAACATCATTGACCAAGCGGCGGGAATCATCGGAGCCAACCGTTCGCAGTTCATACTCGCATCCGCTTTGAAAGAAGCGAAGAATATTTTGCTTGATCAATCGACGATCCGCGTGAATGCCAAAGAGTTCAACGCGATTATGGATTGGTTGGATAAAGAACCAACTACTGAGGCCAAAAAAGGTATGAAGCGTCTCTCCAAAGCAAAATTGCCTTGGTAACGTGATACTGTTTGATCCGCCTGTTCTGATCAAAGGGAACTACGCCCTCGAAAATTTTAATTCCGGCGAACCTCTTCTCGACGAATGGCTGAAGCGCCGCGCGATAAGCAGTTTAGAGTCCGGTGCCAGCCGCACCTATGTGATCTGCCCAAAACACAGCCTCGACGTAATTGGTTTTTTCAGTTTGAGCATGGGGCAAATCCTAGCCAGCGAAACCATAGGTTCAATGCGCCGCAACATGACAAACCAAATTCCAGCGGTGGTCTTAGGCCGTCTGGCGATAGATCAAGCTTGGCAAGGCAAAGCCTTGGGCCGCGCGTTAATTTTCGATGCTATGCGCCGCTCATTGCTGGCTTCTCAAGAAATCGCGGCGAGATTGCTGATTGTTCAGGCCATTTCGCCAGCAGCTGAAAGTTTTTATCTTCACCACGGCTTCACGCGTTTGCCCGCCAAGAACCCGTTTTTTGCAATTGACCTTGTGAAATATCAGGCTTTGTAGGTGTTTGGCTCAAATTCCCGCACTGCACAAAAATCTATCCACAGGGGTTGGAATCGTGTTCCCCTTCCGCTAGGAAACCCCAAATCAGGGTTCCCCGCACATGCCAAAACGCACCGACATTAAATCCATCCTCATCATCGGGGCGGGTCCCATTATTATCGGCCAAGCGTGCGAGTTTGATTATTCCGGCACCCAAGCCTGCAAAGCGCTGAAAGCCGAGGGTTACCGCATTATTCTGGTGAACTCGAACCCCGCCACCATCATGACCGACCCTGATTTGGCCGATGCCACATACATTGAGCCGATCACGCCTGAAGTAGTTGCCAAGATTATCGAACGCGAACGCCCCGACGCATTGCTGCCCACCATGGGCGGGCAAACGGCTTTAAATACGGCATTATCGCTCAACAAAATGGGCATTCTCGAAAAATTCGGCGTGGAATTAATCGGAGCAAAAGCCGAAGCCATTGATATGGCCGAAGACCGCGAATTGTTCCGCGAAGCCATGAAACGCATTGGCTTGGAAACACCGCGCTCACGCCTCGCTAATGCATCGAACGCGAAGGATGCCGATAAAGAAGCCTATGCCTCTGGCAAAGCCGCAGCTGCCGATGCTGTTGCATTTGAAAAATTCTGGGGCGAAGGTGAAGCCGAACGCCTGAAGAAATATCGCAACCGCGCCATGGTTGAAGCCTTCGAGGCCATGCTGGAAATTGGCTTACCATGCATCATCCGCCCTTCTTTCACGCTTGGAGGCACAGGCGGCGGCATAGCTTATAACCGTGACGAATTCCTCGACATCGTGGAAAAGGGCTTGGACGCTTCCCCCACGGCCGAAGTGTTGATCGAAGAATCCGTGCTCGGCTGGAAAGAATATGAGATGGAGGTTGTGCGCGATAAGGCAGATAACTGCATTATCATTTGCTCCATCGAAAACATCGATCCGATGGGCGTGCACACGGGCGACTCCATCACCGTGGCACCGGCCCTGACACTGACCGACAAAGAATATCAAATCATGCGCAACGCCTCAATTGCCGTGCTGCGCGAGATTGGCATTGAGACCGGCGGCTCCAACGTGCAGTTTGGTGTCAATCCTGCCGATGGCCGCTTGGTGGTCATTGAAATGAACCCCCGCGTGTCGCGCTCATCAGCACTGGCATCAAAAGCCACGGGATTTCCAATTGCTAAGATCGCGGCCAAGCTCGCCGTGGGTTACACATTGGACGAATTGGCCAATGACATCACGGGGGGGGCCACGCCTGCTTCGTTCGAACCAACCATCGATTATGTGGTCGTCAAAATTCCCCGCTTCGCGTTCGAAAAATTCCCTGGTTCTAAACCCTATCTCACCACAGCGATGAAGTCAGTCGGTGAAGTCATGGCCATTGGCCGCACTTTCCAAGAGTCGATGCAGAAAGCATTGCGCGGCTTAGAAACAGGGCTCTCAGGTTTCGATGAAGTTGAGATCGAAGGCATTGGTGAAGGCGATGATAAAAACGCTATTCGCGCTGCCTTAGGCCAACCCACGCCTGACCGTTTGCTGAAAATTGCGCAGTCCTTCAGACACGGCGCAACCGTCGAACAAATTTTTGCAAGTTGCAAATATGAACCCTGGTTCCTGCGCCAAATCCAAGAGATTGTTGAGACCGAAAAGAAAATCCAAAACAAAGGCTTGCCCAAGGATGCTGATAACTTACGCAAACTGAAAGCTATGGGCTTTTCGGATAAGCGTTTGGGCAAATTGGCAAGGCTTTCAGAAGAGAAAGTTCATAAGCACCGCACCAAATTAAAAGTTCATCCGGTGTACAAACGCATCGATACATGTGCCGCCGAATTCGCTTCGCCCACCGCTTACATGTATTCAACATATGAGACGGGACTTGCAGGGAACCCCGCCGGATTCACCGGCAACTTTAATGATGGCAATGAAGCGAGGCCAACTGATAAGCAGAAAATCATCATCTTGGGCGGCGGGCCGAACCGCATAGGCCAAGGCATTGAGTTTGACTATTGCTGCTGCCACGCCTGCTTTGCGCTGCATGATGCAGGTTACGAATCCATCATGGTCAATTGCAACCCTGAAACCGTATCGACCGATTACGACACATCAGACCGCCTCTATTTTGAATCCCTCACCGCAGAAGATGTTTTAGAAATTATCCGTGTTGAACAAAGCAACGGCACCCTTAAAGGCGTGATCGTGCAATTTGGCGGACAAACACCGTTGAAACTGGCCGCAGCCCTTGAAGCCGCTGGCGTTCCAATCCTCGGCACCACGCCTGACGCCATCGATTTGGCTGAAGACCGTGAGCGTTTCTCAAAGCTCGTTAAAAAGCTGAAACTTAAGCAGCCTGAAAACGGCATGGCCTATTCGGGCGCTGAGGCAAAAAAGATCGCCAAGCGCATTGGCTTTCCCGTGGTTATCCGCCCATCCTATGTTCTGGGCGGCCGCGCCATGGAGATCGTCAAGGATGATGCGGGCCTGCAACGCTACATCACAGAAGCTGTGGTGGTGTCTGGTGACTCGCCCGTATTGATCGACTCATACTTGAGCAACGCCATTGAAGTCGACGTCGATGCGATCTGCGATGGCAAAGATGTTTTCATCGCAGGTGTGATGGAACACATTGAAGAAGCCGGCATTCACTCTGGTGATAGCGCCTGCTCTCTGCCGCCCTATTCATTGAAAGCGCCAATCATCGCCGAGCTTGAAGTGCAAGCCAAGAAACTGGCGCTCGCACTCAATGTGGTCGGCCTCATGAACGTGCAATTTGCTGTGAAGGATGACGAGATTTATATTCTCGAAGTGAACCCACGCGCCTCGCGCACAGTGCCCTTCGTGGCCAAAGTGATCGGTGAACCCGTGGCCAAAATCGCCTCGCGCGTGATGGCGGGAGAGAAGCTGGCCAGCTTCAAGTTGAAGAATAAGAAGTTCTCGCATATCGCTGTAAAAGAAGCGGTTTTCCCGTTCAATCGCTTCCCTGGCGTTGATGTTTTGTTGGGCCCAGAAATGCGCTCCACCGGCGAAGTGATGGGCCTCGATAAAACCTACGACATGGCCTTTGCCAAAGCCCAGTTGGGCGCTGGCATGCGCATGCCACTCAGCGGCACGGTGTTTGTTTCTGTGAAAGAACCAGACCGCGCCAAGGTTTTATCGTCCGTCAAAAAACTCGTCGAACTTGGCTTCCACATAAAATCATCTGGCGGCAACCACGAATATTTCGAGAGCAAAGGTGTGGCCACCACCAAGATCAATAAAGTTTTAGAAGGGCGCCCACATATTGTGGACGCGATCAAGAACGGCGACATCCAATTGGTTTTAAACACCACCGAAACCCGCTCATCGGAATCCGATTCAAAGTCAATCCGCCAAACCGCCGTCATGCAAAAAGTGCCCTACTACACCACCCTGCCCGGCATCATCAGCGCCACCAAAGCGATTGCGGCGATGAAGGCCGATAAGATTGAAGTGCGGCCGCTGCAAGATTATTTTAGCCGCAGTTAGGTTTGCGAAACGGAGCGAATGGGTTTAGGCAGCACAAATGCTTGCAGCCGCCAAACTTGCCGTCTCCGTTCTACCCAAGGGCAAACGCCTCATCGGCCTTGACCTTGGCACCAAGACCATCGGCATTGCCACCTCTGACCTCACGCGCCAGATTGCAACGCCGCGCTATACCATTGAGCGCAGCAAGTTTACGGTTGAAGCCAAAGAACTGATCGCATTTTGCGCTGTTGAAGATATTGGATTGATTGTTCTGGGGCTGCCCATCAACATGGATTCCACCGAAGGCCCCCGCGCCCAATCAACGAGGGCTTTTGCGCGAAATTTAGGCAAGCTCACCCCCCTGCCAATCATATTTTGGGACGAGCGCTGGTCGACTGTTGTGGTAACGCGTACCATGATCGAGGCCGATATGTCTCGTGCTAAGCGGGCCGCGAATGTGGATAAACTAGCAGCGACATATATTTTGCAGTCGCTGCTGGATGCGGTGGGGACCTCATCAGTCACTTCGTGACAGCTTCTCCAAACGAGAAGCGTGAGGGAGACCAGTTTTAAACTTCTCGCTTCTCCTTTGGAGAAGCTGTCGTAACGCGACTGATGAGATCCCTAGCCGCACGCTCCTGAAGCACAATCAAAATACCATCACACACACCAATCATATTTGTAAAAACATCCGCATTCCAAACACGGTGAACATATAACCCCTTTGACTGCAAAAAGGCCGTCCGCTTTTCATCACGCGCCACCTCGTCCGCATCACCATGCGTGGCCCCATCCACTTCAACCACAACGCCCCATTCATGATTGATAAAATCCACGATATAAGGCCCAACAGGCACTTGACGATAAAACTTGAACCCAGCCAAACTGCGATTGCGCAGATAGCCCCAAAGCTTGGCCTCAGCCGCAGTCGGTTCGCGCCGCATCCGCTTGGCGCGGGCATAGGTGAGTGGGGTTGGGTCCATGTGTTCACGATATTGTAAATCGAGCCCGTGGCCAAGGGACCTCATCAGTCACTTCGTGACAGCTTCTCCAAAGGAGAAGCGTGAAGTTGAACACCGCGCGAAACCTCACCCTTCTGCTCTGCAAATGGGTGAAATTGAACTCACTGCAAACTTCTCGCTTCTCCTTTGGAGAAGCTGTCGCAACGCGACTGATGAGGTCCCTAGCCGCACGCTTCAAATTTAAATAAGATGAAGAGTCACCTCAATTTCCATATAGCAAAATTCTAAAAAAAATTCTGTGGATAACTGCTCTAGCTGCTTGTTTCTAAGAACTTATGGGTACATAGGTTGATTTAAGCACAAGCCCCGCAAAACTCGGTTGCCAAATCGAGCAAGTTTGCCGAACAATTTGTGTCCCGTGACAGACAATACAGCCGCTCGTACCGCCTGTAACCTGTAAGGCACACGGGAGTTGCCGAAGCGATACGTACGTGAACGCAGCATCCGATATACTTGCGAACGACGGATATTTATCGAAACGCAGGCATGATTCACGAAGCTATTTGGTTCCGTGGCCACGGGCCGGAGAGTTTCAAATGAAACTTAGACCGTCCTTTATAATTGAAGTGCGTATTAACTTGGCATCGTGCCTTTGGCCGATTGTTTGGTTAATAGTGATGCTTCTCACATAATTGATAAAGTAGGAATTACGAACGTGGTTCCTATTTTTTTGTTAAGTTCCCTCCCCTTGCCCCCAAACTTCTTTTCCCCTATCACGCCCCTTTAATGACATCGCGCATCGCCCGCCCATTGCTCTTCAAGTCCCCTCACCTTTTGGGGATCAGCGATCTTTCTCCTCTTGAAATTCCGGCCTTGCTTGATCTGGCCGATACTTATGTGGACGTGAATCGCGGTGCGGATAAGCGCCAGCCGATCCTCACTGGTCTTACCCAAGTGAACCTGTTTTTCGAAGCCTCCACCCGCACCCAAAGTTCGTTTGAAATTGCCGGCAAGCGGCTGGGCGCAGATGTGATGAATATGGCGGTCTCAACCTCGGCCATGTCCAAGGGTGAAACCGTATTAGACACCGCCATGACGATCAACGCCATGCATCCGGATTTTCTGGTGGTGCGGCATCAATCATCAGGCTCGGTTGAACTTTTGGCGCAGAAAGTAAGTTGTGCTGTCATCAACGCGGGTGACGGGCAACATGAGCACCCAACGCAGGCGCTGCTCGATGCGCTGACCATTCGCCGCCATTTCGGCAAGTTGCAAGGCCTGACGGTTGCGATTTGTGGCGACGTGCTGCATTCGCGCGTGGCGCGCTCGAATATTCAATTGCTGGGTAAAATGGGTGTTTCGGTGCGGGTTGTAGCACCTTCAACTTTGCTGCCATCTGGCATCGCCAATTTTGGTGTTGAGGTTTACAACGACATGAAGCGCGGGCTTGAAGGCGCAGATGTTGTGATGATGCTGCGCTTACAGTTGGAGCGCATGAGTGGCGCATTTGTGCCATCGCAACGCGAATATTATCATTTCTATGGTCTGACTGAAGAGAAGCTTGGCTTTGCAAAGCCCGGTGCTTTGGTAATGCACCCAGGCCCCATGAACCGCGGTGTGGAGATTGACTCGGTTGTGGCCGATGGCGCTCAATCTGTGATCCGCGAACAGGTTGAAATGGGTGTGGCCGTGCGCATGGCGGTGTTAGATGCGCTTTCGCGAAATGGCCATAACCGAGGTCCGCAATGATCACCCGCAACGCCCATAAACGCCGCGCCTGGATCAACGCACAAATTATTGCCCCCGCTCAAGGCCTGAGCGGCAAGGGCGGCATATTGGTTGATGATGGTTGGATCTTGGCCGTGGGGGCAAAGGTGACACGCGATATGGTGGGCGCTGGCACTGAGGTGACTGATTGCAAAGGCAAGCTATTGATCCCCGGCTTGATCGACATGCATGTTTCGACAGGTGAACCCGGAACCGAATACCGTGAAACTTTGGCTTCTGCTTCCGAAGCAGCCGCCGCCGGTGGCGTGACCACCATGATTGTTATGCCCAACACGCAGCCAGTAATCGATGATGCAGCGATTGTGGATTATGTTTTACGCCGCGCAAGAGACACAGCCTTAGTGCGCGTGGCCCCGATGGCCGCCATCACCAAAGGCCTCAACGGCGAATTGATGAGCGAGATCGGATTGGTCAAATCGGCTGGCGCTGTAGCCGTGACGGATGCCACAAAGGCCGTGGCCAACGCCAATATGTTTCGCCGCGCGCTTATGTATGCGCGTGATTTTGATATACTGGTTGTGCAGCATGTGGAGGAGCCAACACTTTCGTCCGGCGTTATGAACTCTGGTGAGGCTGCTTCAAGGTTGGGTCTTTCCGGCAATTCAGTTATGTCGGAAGTAATTATGCTGGAGCGTGACTTGCGTCTCGTTGAGATAACTGGTGCCCGCTATCACGCAGCCCAGATTTCTTGCGCGCAATCCATCGAAGTCATCAGAACTGCAAAAGCCAAAGGCTTGGCTGTAACATGCGGCGTTTCGATCAATCACCTTGTTTTGAATGAAAACGATATCGGTGCATACCGGACATTCTTCAAACTCTCGCCACCCTTGCGCGATGAAGAAACCAGACGTGCATTAGTGGCCGCAGTCATTGATGGCACGATAGATGTGATTGTGTCAGGTCATAATCCTCAGAGCGACGATACAAAGCGCTTGCCATTTGCTGAGGCAGCGTTTGGGGCAATCGGGTTAGAGACGATGCTCAGCGCAGCATTGCAGCTTTATCATAGCGAAAACATGCCATTAGAACGCTTGGTGGAAGCAATGTCTCAGAAGCCCGCAGCGCTGTTAGGTTTGGAAACGGGTCGTCTGGCGGCAGGTGCTCCGGCAGATTTTGTTATCGTCGATGTGCATCTAAATTGGAAAGTGGAAGCAGCCAAGCTTTGCTCACGCTCCAAGAATACAACATTTGAAGACCGCACCCTTGAAGGCCGTGCCATCGAAACAGTCGTTGCAGGAAACAGCGTTTACAATTACGGTTCATAATTGGGGAGCTTGACGATGCAATATTTTCTGTCGGCAATTTTGGGATATGTGCTCGGATCAGTGCCGTTTGGCTTGCTGTTAACGAAAGCTGCTGGGCTGGGTGATGTGCGCAACATTGGCTCTGGCAATATCGGCGCAACCAATGTTTTGCGCACAGGTAACAAACCAATAGCCATTGCCACGTTGCTTTCCGATGTTCTCAAAGGCACAATTCCGGTTTTAGTTGCCGCGCATTTTTATGATTTCAACGCATCACTTGTTGCGGGTTTTGCTGCGATGGCAGGCCATATTTTTCCAATTTGGTTAGGCTTCAAAGGCGGCAAAGGTGTCGCAACTTTGATCGGCGTTTTGTTTGGACTGCATTGGCCGATAGCTTTGATCTTCCTTGGCGTGTGGCTGACTTTTGCATTTGCTTTTAGGTTTTCATCGCTGGCCGCTTTGGCTTCATCTATGCTGCTTCCGATCTGGGCTCTTCTGCTGGGGCACTTGGAATTAGCATTGCCTCTAGCTCTTCTAGCAATCGTGATTTGGATCACGCACCGCGCAAACATCAGCCGCTTGATGAATAAAACAGAATCCAAAATATCTCTGAGCTCAAACAAGTGAGTGAAAGGCACCAGCTATCAGATCAAGAGCGCTTGGATTGGCTGCGCTTAAGCCAGACAGAAAATGTGGGGCCAGTAACATTTCAACAACTGCTCAAGGCTTATAAGACCGCCTCAGCTGCAATCGAAGCCCTGCCCGAACTATCCAGTCGCGGCGGCAGACGAAAGCCACTGAAATTTTATTCCATAGAAGCCGCCGAGCAAGATATTGCGCGCGCCAGAACTATTGGCGCACGCTTTGTGGCCATGGGCGAACTCGGTTATCCGCCTGATTTAACACACGTTCCCTCGCCACCGCCGATGCTTTGCGTCAGCGGAAAAATGGATCTAGCCGAAACCAACAGCGTGGCCATCGTAGGCGCGCGCAACGCTTCTGCTTCTGGCATGAAGTTCGCCAGACAATTAGCACATGGATTATGCGAAGCGGGGTTGCTTGTTGTTTCAGGCTTGGCGCGCGGCATCGACACCGCAGCGCATGAGGCGTCAGTGAACGCGCAGACGGCCGCTGTATTGGCGGGTGGACTTGATCATTATTATCCGCCCGAAAATGAAAAACTACAACGCGCCATTTCCGAGCGTGGATTGCTGATCAGCGAAATGCCGCCGGGCACAGCCCCCAAGGCTGAACATTTTCCGCGCCGTAACCGCATAATTTCTGGCATGGCAAAAGCCGTGATCATCGTAGAGGCCGCTATGAAATCAGGTTCACTCATCACCGCACGGTTTGCGGCTGAACAAGGCCGCGAAGTTTTCGCCGTCCCAGGCTCTCCGCTAGACCCGCGTTGCGAAGGCACGAACAAATTGATCAAAGATGGCGCAAATATTTTGACATCGATTGATGATGTGTTGCAGGCGTTAAACACGCCTCGTTACATTAATAACGGCCAGTTGTTTGAAACCGAAGTAACCAGCCCAGCGCCTCCAACGCAAATTGGCAGCTCTGAACGCGAACACGTGGCACAGCTCTTATCTCCATCGCCCATTGAAACCGATGATTTAATTCGCGAGAGCGGTTTGCCCGCCGCACAGATCATCACGATTTTACTCGAGCTTGAATTAGCAGGCCGAGCGATACGTCACGCAGGTGGACGCATATCATCTGGGTTTTGACGGATTGACAGATCAGAGAATCTCTGTGCAATCTTAATGATAATCACATGGTATTGAATTGATTAAAAAAGGGGACGGGACTGTATGAAAAATATTTTAGCGCCATTTCTAATTGCGACATGCATTTTTTCAATGCCACTGCTAACTGCCGACATTGCGACAGCAAAGACCAAAGCCAGCAAAATCAGCAATTACAATCCAGAACAACGGAAAAAGCTTTTTGAATGGGCTTTAAAAGAATGCGGCAAACAATATGGCGGCGCCGGGTATCATCGGCCAGAAATTAATTATGTGACAGGCCGTATCTTGTGCTTTGGTTGATGACGCGAATTCGAGCAGGCAATTGAAATTAAATTATTGCATGACGCTCTAATCAATCCACTTCATCTTCCGGATACACCCACTTCTCTTTCAGCGCGCCCGCTTTCCAGTCATGGAATGCGGGCGTTGCTAATATGGCATTCATGTAGTGCTGAGTATCGTTCGATACTTTGATGTCATAGGTTTCGAGACGCGTAACAGCGGGAGCAAACATCGCGTCCGCAATTGAAAACTTGCCAAACAAAAATGGTCCGCCTCGCCCGTGGGCAGCACGGCATTCTTTCCAAAGTGCTTCCAATCGGGCAACATCCGCCCGAATGCCATCATTCATGGGCACGGGCTTTATTGGCCTGCGCAAATTCATTGGGCAGGCATTTCGCAGATTACGAAAACCCGAATGCATCTCAGCACTAACCGAGCGGGCCATTGCACGGGCGGCTTTGTTTTTCGGCCATAGATTCCGATCATCCCATGTCTCGGCGGCATATTCCATAATCGCCAGAGAATCCCAGACGGTATTCTTGCCATGAACAAAAATAGGCACGAGGCCAGCCTTAGATATCTTCTTCACAGCTTTGCTAAATGCGGGCTCACCAAACGTGATCAGCTTTTCATCAAAATCAATTCCTGCCATGGCCAATGCCATGTAAGGCCGCAGCGACCAAGATGAATAGTTTTTGTTGCCGATAACAAGGATAGGTTTGCTCATGTTTTCTTCTCATATTTTTCTACAATTCCGCCCGCCTCTTTCCAAGCCGCAAAACCACCTTCTAGATTTAATACGGGCTTCAATCCCATATCCTGCAATAGCTCGGTTGCCAAAAGCGAACGCCAGCCACTGGCACAATGGATGATGAACGTTTTATCTTCGGCAAATATCGGTTTGTGATAGGGGCTTTTGGGATCAACCCAAAACTCAAGCATCCCGCGCGGCGCATGAAATGATCCCGGAATACGCCCTTCCCGCTCAAGCTCACGAACGTCGCGAATGTCAATGATCACAATATCCATGTCGCCGAGCAATTTCAAAGTTTCTGCCGCAGAAATACTTTCAACTTTAGTCCGCGCACGTTCCATCAAAGCTTCATGGCCGAGTATAATGTCTTGTACCATGAATACCTCCTACATTGATTTCGGCAAATAGCGCCACACTAAAACAGCAAGCACGCTTAAACACGCGCCTAAAATTACGAACACAATTGATACATCAAAGAATGAAAGTGCGATTGCGAAGATGAAGCCTGGAATGAGTTCTGAAAAATCAATGAATGTCCGATAAACCGCTGTCATGCGCTGCCGCTCATGAGGGCGCACGGCTCTGAGAAAAGGAATGCCACCAACACTATCTATACCCGAAGCAAAAAGGGCCGCTAACAATAAAAGCGCAGCAGCTGCAAAAGGCGAAGAAGTTCCAAGCAAACCAGCGGCAATACAGCTGACAGATATGACTGCAAAGCACAGGGCAACCACGCCCCGAACACCAATTCGGTTAGTCAAAGACCCAAAACCAAAGGCCGAAAGCAAAAAAAGTTGACTAATGGAAATAATCAAACTTCCGGATAATTTGCTGAGACCGCTTTCGATCATCAGAAGCGGGCCATAGGTGAAAAATGTGGCCCAATAGCACGAACGACCGAAAGCGATGGCCCACGCTAAACGCAACCGCGGCTGCTTCACAAAGCGCGCCACATTCGCAATCGGATTGAAAGGTGCCAAGGTGCCAGAAGGCATTGTAGTGCTTTCATGTAACCTCAAATACCAGAACACGCATAGTACCACCACACCAACGGCCATCGCCGCAAGCTGGGGTGTTAAGGGCCCATAGTTTGTGTAAAGTAATCCTCCGGCAAGAGGCCCCGCAACCCAAGCAACAGTCGAAACCGCCAATCGTAACGGTTCCGACCGCGTAAGCTCCGTCTTGCGAATGTGATCCATTATGTATAGCTGCAACGTCACGTTCATAATTGAAGCACCGGAGTTGCGAAGGATCACACCCGCTACCTGTCCGGGCAAAGTAAATGTCGCAAGTGCAGCGCTTCCCCCAATCAACATCAATCCGCCGATTGTATATGCCCAGCGCCTTCTCACGCGCCCGAACAGATATGGCATGCATAAGGTAATCACTAAAACGGTGACAGAAACGCAAGTTCCAAGAATACTCACAGCGCGACTGGAGCCCAACAAATCATATGCTTGGATAGCCAGAACGCCTGAATTAAAAGCGCGCACCAAAGACTCGAGTAAAAACAAAATACCGAACGTAGCCGCCCCTGCCCGACGAAAATTGCTTTCGGGAATCAATTGGTCTGATATTGCACTCATCTCATCACTTAAGCGCGGCCAATGACTTGTTTACAAGCCCTAGCAACTCTTGCTTAAAGCCAATTATGGACAATACTACTAACCACAACGAAAAACAGCGCGTTGCAATAATCTCGATGTTATCAAGTGCAGTGCTTGCAAGCATCAAGCTGGTGGCGGCTGTTTTTTCAGGCTCGCTTGGCATGCTTTCGGAAGCAATCCACGGTCTTATCGATTTCGGCGCAACGATTGTGACGGTTTTTGCAATACGTTGGTCGAGCCAGCCAGCTGATGATGATCATCAGTTCGGCCACGCCAAGATAGAAAGTGTTGCAGCGCTTCTTGAAACCGTATTGCTATTCGCTACTGCGGTCTACATCGCGTATGAAGCCGTTCTGCGCCTAACGAGCCAACATGAGCCATTGACGATCGCGTGGTGGGCGTTTGCAATCATGGTGGTTTCAATTGCTGTCGATTTCAATCGATCAAGAGCTTTGCGCAAAACCGCTGAGGCTACATCAAGCGAAGCGCTTAAGGCAGATGCCACGCATTTTGAATCTGATATGTGGAGCTCGCTTGCGGTATTGATTGGTCTATCGGGTGTTTGGATTGGTTTCCAATGGGCGGACGCGCTTGCGGCCTTGTTGGTTTCTGCATATATTTGTAAAATTGCTTGGGATTTGACAAGCACGACGCTGAACACTTTGCTTGACGCTGCGCCTGCGGGGGTTTCAGCGCAAATCAACGATATTGCAGACCAACAGAATGGCATTCTAAGTGTTAACAGTTCGCGTGTCAGACCCGCTGGAGCAACACTGTTTGTCAATCTTGATGTCAACGTACCTCGGCTGTTAAACTTGGTTTCCATAGCAGAATTGAAAACGAAATTAGTTGCGTCCATTCAGGCAAAACTGCCGCATGCCGATATTTCAATTACGACAAATCCCGTGGCGCTAGATGACGAAACCGCCTTTGACAAAATTGGCCTAATTGCCGCTCACTACAATGCATCAATCCACCACATCACTGTTCAACAAGTGCAAGGGCGCATGGCGGTGAGTTTTGATCTTGAAGTTGATGGCGCAACCCAGCTTGCCGCGGCACACGACCAAGCAACTAAGTTAGAAGATGCAATTCGCGATGGCCTAGGTGGTGATATTGAGGTTGAAAGCCATATTGAACCTCAACCCACAAGATTGCTTGTTGGCGAGCCCGCAATGCCCGCGGAAACCAAAAAGATTGAAAAATTTTTACAGCAACTCGCAAAGTCGGAAAAGTCACTCAGTGACTTGCATAATGTCCGCGTGCGCCATGCTGATGGTGGCCTTTACGTACATTATCATTGTCGTTTCAAGCGAACCGAAACAATCAACGCCGTGCATGCAGCAGTTGACCGAATTGAAATCGCGCTCAATACGAAACTCAAAAATATAAACCGCGTCATCGCTCATGCCGAACCGCTGGGGGAGGCACGGCACAAACTTTGACGGTGAGTTAGCCGTTAGACGCCTTACTCAACTCACGTAAGTGTTCGATCTCGCCTTCTGGTATTTCAATTTTGTTGGCCACAGAAAACGCTTCATAAAAACTCACTTCAAGCAATCCTTGGAGCGGTTTCATTTCTGATGATTTAGCCAAATTGCGCAACTCCAGCACCATGTCTGCTATATATTGTGCTGTTTCACGCGCATCCGGTGTTGATTTTTGGTGAGAAACAACCCGATCTGTCGTGCTAAAATAATCCTTCTGTGCCGTACCAAATTCCATTATGCCCGCCCCTTAATATTCGCATTGCCCCTTAGTATGTCCGACTTTAGACTCGCTTTGGTTGCAGTACATACATAGAAAATTTATTTAAGATTGTAATTTCGTATTTAATTTCAAAAAAATAGGTTTTCTTGCCTCCTGCACCATATGCGCCTATGAGCATCCGCCAACTTGAACCCGGAAAATTGCATGACTGTCGTCGTCGTCGAATCGCCTTCCAAAGCGAAAACCATCAATAAATATCTAGGCAGTGACTTCACGGTATTGGCTTCCTTTGGCCATGTGCGCGACTTGCCGGCCAAGGACGGCTCGGTGAAGCCGGATGAAGACTTTGCCATGGATTGGGAGGTCGATAGCAAATCGGCCAAACGCTTGTCCGACATTGCTACCGCACTTAAAGGTAGTGATCGCCTTGTTCTGGCGACCGACCCTGACCGCGAAGGCGAAGCCATCTCATGGCATGTGTTTGAGGTTTTAAAGAAGAAGGGTGCCCTGAAGGGCAAGACTGTTCAGCGCGTTGCATTTAATGCTATTACAAAGACTTCGGTGCTTGAAGCCATGGCGCATCCGCGCGAGGTGGACGGGGCTTTGGTTGATGCATATTTGGCGCGTCGCGCTTTAGACTATCTTGTTGGCTTTACCCTTTCGCCAGTTCTCTGGCGCAAATTGCCAGGCTCTCGCTCGGCAGGCCGGGTGCAATCTGTTGCGTTGCGGTTGTTGTGTGATCGTGAACTGGAAATTGAAGCATTTAAGAGCCAAGAATACTGGACAATTGATGGTACCTTTGTAACTTCAAAGGGACAGGAATTCCAAGCTGGGCTGGCCAGCATCAATGGCAAGCGCCTTGAAAAGTTGGAACTGAAAGACCAAGCATCGGCACAAGCCATTGAAGCGGCTGTTAAAGGCCAACGCTTCACGGTTGAAAGCCTCGAAAGCAAACCTGCCAAACGCCATCCTTATGCCCCCTTCCGCACATCGACCTTGCAACAGGAAGCCTCGCGCAAGCTGGGCTTTTCCTCGGCCAAAACCATGCAAATTGCCCAGCGGCTGTATGAGGGCATGGATATTGGTGGCGAGACTGTTGGTCTTATCACTTATATGCGTACTGACGGTATCGACATGGCACCTGAGGCCATTGCGGCCACACGCAATGCGATCTTGAAAAGCTTTGGCGAACCTTATTTACCCTCAGCGCCTCGCGTATACACATCCAAAGCCAAAAACGCGCAGGAAGCCCATGAAGCCATTCGCCCCACTGATCCGGGCCGTTTGCCCGACCAAGTAAAAGGCGTGCTCGATGGCGAGCAACTAGCTCTTTACGATTTGATCTGGAAACGTACGATTGCCAGCCAAATGGAAAGCGCTGAGATGGAGCGCACAACCGCCGACATCGGCACCACGGGCCATGACAGCAAACATTATTCATTCCGCGCCAATGGCTCAGTTGTAAAATTCGATGGCTTCCTGCGCGCGTACACTGAAGGCTTGGACGACGAAGAAGATGAAGATGCAAAACGCCTGCCCGTCATGGCACGCGGCGACACATCTGGGGTTAAGAAAATCGAAGGTGTGCAACATTTCACTGAGCCACCGCCTCGTTACTCGGAAGCTTCGCTGATTAAGAAAATGGAAGAGCTGGGCATTGGCCGCCCCTCCACTTATGTCAGCATTATGAAAACGCTGGGCGACCGCGGTTATATGCGGATCGAAAAGAAGCGTTTGATCCCTGATGATAAGGGGCGGATTGTGACAGCTTTCTTGGAAAGCTTCTTCAAACGCTACGTGGAATTTGATTTCACTGCAAACCTTGAAGAACAGCTTGACCGGATTTCAGCTGGCGAGATTGATTACAAACAAGTGCTTCGTGATTTCTGGAAAGACTTCACGGCTGCTTTGGCGGAAGTCAAAGACCTGCGCATCACGCAAGTGATTGACTCGCTGAATGACATGTTGGAGCCGCACATTTTTCCGGCCAAGGCTGACGGCAGTGATCCGCGCGCTTGCCCATCCTGCGCTGACGGAAAAATGTCGATCAAACTGGGCCGGTTTGGTTCGTTCGTTGGTTGCACCAATTATCCCACTTGCAATTATACCCGTGCACTTTCGACGAATTCGGCAGATGCGGCGTCAGCGATACCTGCTGGTGGTATTTTGCTCGGCAATGATCCCGAAACCCAAATG
The DNA here is from genome assembly GCA_043779145.1 of Aestuariivirga sp. GTDB lineage: Bacteria > Pseudomonadota > Alphaproteobacteria > Rhizobiales > Aestuariivirgaceae > Aestuariivirga. Next base: position 20,993 of record JAYWEV010000221.1, read on the forward strand.
CCAGTGACCCGCCGCATGGGTCGCTTTGGGCCTTATGTGCAATTGGGTGAAGCTGTAGAAGGCGAGAAGCCACAACGCGCTTCCATACCCAAACGAGTGGATTTGAATACGCTGGATTTGGAACAGGCATTGAAACTGCTTTCATTGCCGCGTGAAGTGGGCGTACACCCCGAAACCAAAACACCAATCACGGCAAACTTCGGCCGTTTTGGCCCCTATATTTTGCATGATGGTGTTTATGCGAATTTGGAATCAGAAGACGATGTCTTCACCATCGGCTTGAACCACGCTGTCGATCGTTTGGCCGAGAAACGTTTGAAGGGCCCATCCACGCGCGCGCGGCCTGGCGCGCTTCGCAATTTGGGTGTGCACCCTGATGATAATGAAAAGGTTGAAGTGTTCGGCGGGCGCTACGGTGCTTATGTGAAGCATGGCAAAACCAATGCAACCATCCCGCCAGAGATGACCACGGAAACGATCACATTGGAACAAGCGCTTGGATTGATTGCTGAGCGTGAAGCCAAGGGTGGCAGCAAAAAAAAGGCCGCGAAGAAAGCTCCGGCCAAGAAAGCCGCTGCTAAAAAGAAACCCGCAAAAAAGGCGGCCAAGAAAGCTGTAAAAAAAGCTGCGAAGACTCCAAGTGTCAAAGCCGCCTAAACCACCAGCCAAACCATCCAAACATCCGGGCGTTCCGTCGCCTGATGATATATTGAAATTTGTGGCGAGCTCGCCCGGTTTGGTGGGTAAGCGTGAGATTTCGCGAGCATTTGGCATCAAAGGCAATGACAAGATTAAACTAAAGCAAGTTCTTAAGGACATGCAAGACCAAGGCACGTTGGGCGGCAAGAAACGCCGCATGACGGCCAAGGGCCATCTGCCACCTGTCACCATTGTGCAAGTCGAAGGCCTTGATCATGATGGCGAGGCTTGGGGCTTTCCTGCTGAATGGGACGAAGCTGCGGGCAAACCGCCAAAGCTCTTGATTGAACTTGCATCAGGCAAAGCGCCTGCTGTTGGCGACCGTGTGCTGGCCAAAATCGAAGCTCTGTCTGGCAAAGGCCCCTATTCACACAAAGCCAAAGTAATGCGCGTGTTGTCGGACCGTGCGGGGCGCGTGCTCGCCATTTTCCGCATCGTCAAAGGCGAAGGCGCACGGCTTGTGCCTGTCGACAAGAAAGCGCGTTACGATCTGCAAGTGCTGCAGGGTGATGAAGGTGGCGCTCTCAACGGCGAGCTTGTGGCTGCTGAGATTATAAAGGATCAAGGTCGTGGCATGCCGATTGCCCGTGTGCGCGAACGCTTGGGCGATATGGCAGACCCGCGCAACATCTCGCTGATCGCCATTCATCAACACGGCATTCCGAATGCATTTCCAGATAATGTGTTGGCCGAATCCGAAGCGCTCAAAACGTTTGGCCAAACCGGGCGCATGGATTTGAGCGATGTGCCTTTGGTGACGATTGATCCGCCAGATGCGCGTGATCATGATGATGCGGTGTGGGCGGAGCACGACGATAGTGCCGCCAATTCTGGCGGCTTTAAAGTGATCGTGGCGATTGCTGATGTGTCTGCTTACGTGCGCCCCGGCTCGGCGCTGGATAAGGAAGCGCGCATCAGAGGCAATTCAGTTTATTTTCCAGACCGCGTTGTGCCCATGTTGCCGGAACGAATTTCTAATGATCTCTGTTCATTACGCGAAAAAGAACTTCGGCCAGCGCTCGCGTGTTTTATGACCTTCGATAAATCGGGCCGCAAGAAGTCGCACCATTTCAAACGCGTCACCATGTGTTCGGCCGCCAAGCTTTCCTACGAAGAAGCACAGGCTGCAATTGATGGCCGTCCTTCACCCAAAGCTGAAAGCTTGGTCGAGCCTGTGTTGAAACCGCTTTGGGCCGCCTATGCCGCGCTTAAAAAAGCGCAGGATGTGCGCAGCCCGCTGAACTTGGATTTGCCAGAACGAAAAATCATCCTCGATGCAACGGGCGCTGTGGCGCGGGTGACTGTGCCAATGCGTTTGGATGCTCATAAGCTGATAGAAGAATTTATGATTCAAGCCAATGTGGCAGCGGCTGAAGAATTAGAAAATAAAAAAAACCCCCTGCTCTACCGCGTGCACGAGCAGCCATCGCAAGAAAAAATTAAAGCGCTTGCGACATTCCTCAAAACTGTGAACCGCGAACTTCCACTGGGTCAAATAATTAAACCGTCGCATTTCAATAAACTGCTCGCATCTGTGAAGGGTGAGGATTTTGAACAGTTGGTGCACCAAATTGTTTTGCGCACTCAAGCGCAAGCTGTCTATCGCTCAGAAAATGCTGGCCACTTCGGCCTCACCTTGCGCCGCTACGCGCATTTTACTTCCCCCATCAGGCGTTATGCTGACTTGATTGTGCACCGCGCATTGATCAGTGCACTGAATATGGGGGGTGATGGTTTATCTGAATTTGACATCGCCAATCTCGATGAAACCGCCGAAATGATCAGCACCGCCGAACGCCGCGCTATGGTGGCCGAGCGCGAAACCAATGACCGCCTAATCGCCTCATATCTTGCCCCGCAAGTGGGCGCCGTGTTCAACGGTCGCATCGGCGGCGTTGTGGGCGCAGGGCTGTTTGTAAATTTGGAGGAGACAGGTGCCGACGGCTTCGTGCCCGCAGCCACACTGGGCCGCGATTATTATGTCTACGACGAAGTCCGCCACGCTTTGATCGGCGAGCGCACTGGCGAGACGTTTCAGATGGGCGACATCGTGAAAGTTAAACTCGTCGAAGCCGCCCCCGTCAAAGGCGGCCTGAAATTCGAGATCGTCGGCGAAGGGCGCAAGGGTGAGAGACCTAAAATGCGCGGCAGATCAAACAAGTCTCATAAAGGGCGACGATAGTTCGACAATAGCGAATTTATCCACTTCGCCAACGCGGCGCTATCCCGACACCCGAATCAGCATTAAAGTGATCCTGTTATTTTATTTTTGAAAAATTCAAACAACATCTGTGGAGGATGCATTCCATGAGCAAGCGCGACGATTTAATTGAGAAATATGCAAGCGACCTAAAAACAAAGTGCAACACAACACCTGACATGGACTTATTGACCAAAATCACTGTTGGTTGTGGACCAAGCATTTATAATGCAGATGCAGCAACTGTTTCTGGTTCAGATCAATCTGAGCTCGACACAGTAAAGAAAAACTTTTTGGTAAAAAAGTTGGGCCTTGCTGACAACGCCAAACTTGATGAAGCACTCGCCAAGGTTATGGAAATCTATGGCAAATCGAACCGTAACAAATATCGCGCGGTGGTCTATTACATGCTTACAAAACATTTCGGCAAAGAAGCCGTTTACAAATAATTATTTGCAAACCTAATTTTTAATGCTGCGCCACAACAAAGTGACGCAGCATTTTTTTGAACTTGATCATTTCGCGCGCTGATAGACAACTGATTTGCAGCTTCAGTTTTGAGCCTTCAAAATGCGGGTAAAATGAGAACATTTCTGGGTCATTGCAAGCCGAAAATAATAAAGAATATGATTGATGTTCTGTCAGCAAACTGACAGCTCCTGCGTTACAAAAAGCATTTCATATCCCTAGGGACGGCGAAAATTTTTGAACATATTGTTCATGTCTCAAAGAGGAATAATTTAATGCATTTGTTGACGTTCATAAAGATATTCCATCTCGTAGGCCTCATTATGGGCTTTGGTGGTGCTGTGCTACTCGACCTTACAATATTCAAACATGGTGTGCTCCGACCAATCAGCCAATACACCATCCATCAAACCGAATTGCTTTCGCGTTTCGTAACATGGGGACTGATTTTATTGTGGGGCACAGGCATTGGCCTGATTGCAATCAA
>JAYWEV010000222.1:0-24806 GCA_043779145.1 Aestuariivirga sp.
TAACCGTTTTCATCAAGCGCTGAGTCATGCTCGAATTGCACCAACAATCCTATTGCAGTTATTATTCCCTGTTTCACAGAAATGATGGGCGCACCTCAACTTTCTTGCAATTGTCATATGACCTGATCATAAGCACCACCAAATCAAACATCGGAGCAAAACATGACCGCCATTCTCGATATCACCGCCCGCGAAATTCTCGACAGCCGTGGCAATCCAACTGTTGAAGTTGACGTGACATTAGAAGACGGCGCATTCGGCCGTGCCGCGGTGCCATCAGGCGCATCCACAGGTGCACATGAAGCCGTCGAACTCCGCGACGGTGATAAGTCCCGTTACATGGGCAAGGGCGTTCTCAAAGCAGTAGCTGCCGTCAACGGTGAAATCTATGAAGCCTTGGCCGACATGGAAGGCACCGACCAACTCGCCATCGACAAGGCCATGATCGAACTTGACGGCACACCAAACAAAGCCCGCCTCGGTGCCAACGCCATTCTCGGCGTGTCGCTTGCCGTGGCCAAGGCCGCCGCTGAATCATCGGGCTTGCCCCTCTATCGCTACATCGGTGGCACATCAGCCCGCACATTGCCGGTACCGATGATGAACATCATAAATGGCGGCGTGCATGCTGATAACCCCATCGACTTTCAAGAATTCATGGTTATGCCGGTTGGCGCATCATCCTTCAAAGAAGCGTTGCGTTGCGGCGCTGAAATTTTCCACACATTGAAGTCAGCTTTGAAAAAAGCCGGCCACAACACCAATGTTGGTGATGAAGGTGGCTTTGCACCAAATCTGCCATCCGCCGAAGCCGCGCTCGATTTCGTCATGAAGTCGGTAGAGCAGGCGGGTTACAAGCCAGGCAAGGATGTCTATTTGGCCACTGATTGCGCAGCCACCGAGTTTTTCAAGAACGGCGCCTATGTTTATGAAGGCGAGGGCGTCACGCGCTCAATCAGAGAACAAGCCGAATATCTGGCCAAGCTCGCGAAGGACTATCCAATTATCTCAATCGAAGATGGCTTGAGCGAGGACGATTGGGATGGTTGGAAGCAAGTGACGGATTTGATCGGCAAAACGCATCAACTCGTCGGCGATGATCTGTTCGTCACCAACACCGAGCGTTTGCAAAAAGGCATCAAGGAACACATCGCCAATTCAATCCTCGTGAAGGTCAACCAAATCGGCTCACTCAGTGAAACATTGGAAGCAGTCGAAATGGCCCATAAAGCTGGCTATACCGCTGTGATGTCACATCGCTCAGGTGAAACCGAAGATTCAACCATTGCGGATTTGGCGGTGGCCACAAACTGTGGCCAGATCAAAACTGGTTCACTCGCTCGTTCTGATCGGTTGGCAAAATATAACCAGCTGCTCCGCATTGAAGAAGAACTGGGCAGCCAAGCCATTTACGCAGGTCGTTCGATCTTAAAGAACTAGATTTTATAAATGCGCACGCTCAAACCGCCAAGGTTGGAGCGTGCGAAATCTAACTGATATCCATAAACATCAACAATATCGCGCGCAATGCCAAGCCCAAGACCAGAGCCTGGAACACTTTCATCCAAGCGAACGCCACGTTTCTGAATCTCAACAAGCTTGTCGTCCGGAACCCCTGGCCCATCATCATCGATTGTCAACACGTTGGCTACCCAACGAACATCAATAGTTGATTTGGCCCACTTGCCAGCATTATCCAACAAGATACCCATCAGTTCCAACAAATCACCTGCTTCAATTCGGATTGCCGCATCTTCTGGAATATCCACGTTCCATTTTAAATCGGCATTGTTGTTCGTCCGTTGAAGCGCTTTCACAATTCGCGCAACAATCGGCTTAACTTGCGATAGTTGGTTGGTATGTCCGGTCGCCATTCTGGCCCGCGCGAGTTCGCGCTCTATTAATCCGTACATCTGTGACGCACTCTCGTGAATATCGTGAGACTCTTTTTTCAAGCCCAAACGAAGTACATTTTCGCCAATTGCGGTCATAACGGTCAGGGGCGTTTTCAATCCATGTGCCAAATTGCTTGCCCGCAACCTTGTCCGCTCCAGTTGATCTTGCTTGTCTATTAAAAGGTTGTTGAGCTCGGTCACCAGCCCTTGAACTTCCGTGGGAAATTGTCCGACCAATTTTTGGTTTCCGCTCGACCTAATTTTCCCGACTTCGCGCCGAAGAGACTCGAGCGGCCGTAACCCAAGTAGAATTACCAACGCGATCGTCGCCAAGATCAGCGCATAAAGCAAAATAAGACCCCGCATCATGTCGACACCAAATCGGCCAACAGTTTCGTCAATCGAACTACGATCAACCGCCACAAGAATACGCAAATTGTGGTCAGATTTTCCATCAACAGGAAGCGCTAGTTTTTTTTCGACTGCAAAGAGCTTCGAGCCATTTGGTCCTTTGATAAGATGGATAAGATTGCCATCCACATTTTGCCCAGTTTGCAATGGCGAAAGCATCTCATCAAACAATGAAAGCGATCTTATTGGTGGTCGATCGATCTCATTGATTTGCCAGTAAAGCCCACCGTATGGCTTGGCGAAGCGAGGATCACTGAGCTTGCCAACAACCTTGAGCTTATCGGCCTCATCAACATTAATCTTACTGATCAACTGGATGTAGTGGTCATCCAATTCCGAAACGGCAACACGTTCGACATAACGTTGAAATACAAAATAGAAACTCAAACCGGCAACAGAAAGAAGAATACTGATAGCGAGTGCCGAGGCAACAAGAAGCCTAAGCTTCAGCGAATTTCCATTCAATTTTGTGCAGCCAGAATAAAATATCCAAAGCCGCGTTTGTTTTGAATAATGTTGTGACCCAATTTTTTGCGGAGTCTGCTGACAACAGCCTCAATCGCATTCGCATCGCGCTCGTGATTATGATCATAAATGGCGTCGCACAGTTCCGATTGTCCGACGACCTCACCACCTTTAAGAACCAAGTAATGTACTAAGCGAAACTCGAGGGGCGTGAGATTAACCAGCTTGCCCAGCACCGTAATAACACGTGACCTCATATCAATTTCAAGCGGTCCCGCGACGATGGTTGACTGGGCATGCCCACTTGCGCGCCTCATAAGAGCGCGAAGCCTCGAGATCAACTCTTGCACCTGAAATGGCTTTGGCAAATAGTCATCCGCACCGCTATCTATGCCATCAACGCGCTCCGCCCATGATCCGCGCGCTGATAAAACGAGAACAGGGGTTGTGATACCTTCACTGCGCCACTTTTTCAGAACCGCGATACCATCAAGCACGGGCAAACCAATATCCAAAACAATTGCTGCGTAGGATTCAGTGGAGCCTTTAAACCAAGCATCTTCCCCGTTCGAAACAATGTCAGTTGTATAGCCGAGGACTTGCAAAGAATTCGATACACTCTGAGCGACAACAGATTCGTCTTCGGCGATCAAAATTCGCATCAGCTAAAGCGTACCCAATGTCTTGGCGTTCAAAGTTACAACGAGCAGTTTTGCGGTATTAGAGAGATACTCAACTTCATAGCTGTACTGGCCCTCTTTATTTTTCAACTTTATATCCACTATCTCGCCAGGAAACTTGTTGGCCATAAAAGCTAAAAGCAAAGGCAATGAAACTGCTTCTCCAGCTGTCACAGCCGAAAGAGCTTCATCTTGATTTGCGACTATTCCATGTTTGGAAACTGTGGAGTTACCAGAATTTTGAGTAGAGCCCTGCGAACCAGTATCTGGCTTATCTGTGGACTCGCCTCCATCTTCGCCGCCGCCACCAGCTCCAGACGGAGAGTCAGGCTTGTCAGACTGACCTGAATGTTCATTGCTTCCCGAGCTGGAAGAACTCTCAGGTTTACCGGAGCCAGAATGGTTTTCACTATCAAAAGCATACACAACATTAGTGTGGCTCAGCGCTAACATTGCGCAAGCTACTAACGCCATCGTTCTGACCACACCAAATGGATGCATAATTTCTAACTATACCTCTGAATTTCAGTAAAAACCATTAGAATCTTATAGAAAAAGGGGTCCTGGACCAAACCTCGAACCGGGCGAAAACGGGGCAGTTTTCAAACACCAGATGAAGAACAGTGCAGGACCCACACGCACATTAACTAAGCCCGTACTTGAGTTTGAGGGCAACACAAACCAAGCCAGGCGTTAGAAGTATGAAATCAGAAGTTCAGCACTTCAGCTTTCACGAGTCTCTAATGAAACAAACTGCCTGATAAGTTATAGGTGAAAATTGTCAGCTACCTATCAGATAAGACTCAGTTTACCGATTGTACAACTTCGCTCAGTTTCGTAGTTGCTAAAGACCGGGTGAGTGCCACTTCAGCATCTCGCAAACGTGGCATCAAAATGCGACCAAGCTGCACTGCAATGGGACATTCAACCGCCGGATCCACCTTGTGCATTCGGAACACAGCATCGTTTTCAACTGCGCCATAAACGCAGGCAAGGCTAATTTCGCTGGCATCCCTACTTAATTCAAATCCACCGGAACGCCCCGAGGTTGAATTAATCAACCCAGCTTTTTCAAGCTCTGACATCATGCGGCGGATGACAACAGGGTTTGTGCCAACACTTTCAGCAATTGCCGATGAACACAAAGGACCCTTGCCCGCGTTTTTTGCGAGAAGGCTCAACACATGCACCGCCACTACAAATCGACTGCTTGACAACATATCGGTTAGATCGGCTCAAATAGGCAGAAAATCAAGCCCCCTTCTGTTTTTGCTAATCCTGTTAGTAAAGATTTAACTTAGTTCGCCCAATCAAACATGATGCATCTCCTTCGCTTTAAAAGACTTGAAATTCTAGTGGGCTCTGGATGCATTGTGCTGCTTTCATATTTTATCTGGCAGGCAGAGCTGGGGCCGCGCGGCTTCAGTTATCAAACAACGCTACAAGCCCAAGGCGTAAAACTGTCGACTGACTTGGACAAACTGAAGCAACAACGCAAGTTGCTGGAAGAGAAAGTAGCCGAATTGCGCCCTAATTCAATCGATCCAGATCTTCTAGATCAAATGGCACGCCAATCACTTAATTTTGCATCTTCAAACCAGTACTTGGTCTATTTAAACAACTAATTTTCAAGTCAATTCCGTAGGATAAACCATTATCAGGTTAATTGTTGTTTTTGCAAGCTTCTACAGCTGTTTACTGCTAACTTCATGAATGTAAAATGGGAGTTAGCAGATGGCCGTCAGCTCAGCTTACTTGGCACGCAAAGCCGCCAAAGCAGCAAAATCGTCACCTAAACAGGATTTAAAAAATTCTGGTCTGTCGCAAGACGAAGAGCTCAAAGCCTATTATGACATGCTGCTCATCCGCCGCTTTGAAGAAAAGGCCGGCCAACTCTATGGCATGGGTTCAATTGGCGGTTTCTGTCATTTGTACATCGGGCAGGAAGCAGTTGTCGTTGGCATGGAAATGTCGGCTATCAAAGGCGATCAGCGCATTACATCATATCGCGATCATGGCCATATGTTGGCCTGCGGCATGGATGCCAAGGGGGTCATGGCCGAACTGACGGGAAAGCAGGGCGGATTGTCGAAAGGCAAAGGTGGCTCCATGCACATGTTCAGCGTCGAAAAACAATTCTACGGTGGCCACGGCATTGTTGCAGCGCAAGTTCCTCTGGGGGCGGGCTTGGCTTTTGCCAACAAATATCGCGGCAACAAGAATGTTTCGATGGTTTACTTCGGTGATGGTGCCGCCAACCAAGGCCAAGTTTATGAAACCTTCAACATGGCTTCCATTTGGAAATTGCCGTGCATATTTGTCATCGAAAATAACCGCTATGCGATGGGCACATCGGCCACACGTTCAACAGCAGCCTCTGATCATTTAGGCGCGCGTGGCGAAGCGTTTGGAATTCCGTCTGAACAAGTAGACGGCATGGATGTTCGCGCTGTGAAAGAAGCAGCCGTCCGCGCCATGGAACATTGCCGCGCGGGCGAGGGGCCGTATATATTGGAAATGATGACCTATCGTTACCGCGGCCACTCCATGTCTGACCCGGCGAAATATCGCAGCAAAGAAGAAGTGCAAAAAATGCGCGAGGAGCATGATCCCATTGAACAGGTGAAAGCCCGCCTACTGTCATCCAACCGCGCGTCAGAAGACGATTTAAAGAAGATGGATGCTGATATTCGCGAAATCGTGACGGCAGCTGCGGATTTTGCAGTTGCAGATGCGCAGCCGGATGCGTCTGAGCTTTACACTGATATTTATAAAGTGGCTTAATCGAAATGGTCGATTCATTTCGTTATGTCATATTTTTGGGGCTGGCAATTTCATCTTTGGGATACGGTTATTTTGTTTTGCGAATGATGATTGCTTTACCTTTCCGTTCTTGGTTTCCTTTTGGCATTTGGAGCTTAGGTTCGTTAAAAAAATTGTTGGGACCGCAATATGGAAATCACATTCAAAAGTTAAAATACTCAGCATTGGCAACATTTGGTTTTGCTTTGTTGCTCGTAGCTGTTTCAGGAATAAAAAAATGAAATCATTCAATTCATCTTGTTGGGGTAAATAATGCCAACCATCCTCATGCCCGCACTGTCCCCAACCATGGAAGAGGGGAAGCTTTCCAAATGGCTTAAGAAAGTCGGTGATCAAATAAAGTCCGGCGATGTTTTGGCCGAGATTGAAACTGACAAAGCCACCATGGAAATTGAAGCTATCGATGAAGGTGCGCTGACTGAAATTTTGGTTCCTGAAGGAACTGAAGGCGTGAAAGTGAATGCGCCGATTGCGGTGGTTGGGGAGGCTTCGGCACAGCCCTCTCCTGGCGCTAACGCGCCTGTCTCTCCGGCTAGCGGAGAGACTCAAGATAAAGCGCCGCCGTCAAAACAAAACCAAGTCTCTCCCCCCGCGGGAGAGACAGTCGTGCGCAGCACGACAGGAGAGGGCAGTCTTCTCCAAGACCCCGAAATCCCCGCTGGCACCGAAATGATCACCATGACGGTGCGTGAAGCTCTGTGCTCTGCCATGTCCGAAGAAATGCGTCGCGATAAGGACGTGTTCTTGATGGGCGAGGAAGTGGGCCAATACCAAGGCGCTTATAAAATCAGCCAAGGCATGCTCGATGAATTCGGACCTGAGCGCGTTCTCGATACGCCGATTACCGAGCATGGCTTCACTGGCATTGCCACAGGTGCAGCCTTCGCAGGCCTCAAGCCCATCGTTGAGTTCATGACCTTCAACTTTGCCATGCAGGCCATTGACCACATCATCAACTCTGCTGCCAAAACGCTTTATATGTCAGGCGGGCAAATGGGTTGCCCGATCGTGTTTCGTGGCCCCAACGGTGCCGCCGCCCGCGTTGGCGCGCAACACAGCCAGGACTATACGGCGTGGTACAGCCAAATCCCCGGCCTCAAAGTTATTGCACCCTATAGTGCCGCCGATGCCAAGGGCCTTATGAAAGCTGCTATCCGCGATCCTAACCCGATCATCTTCCTCGAAAACGAAATCCTTTATGGCAAGTCGTTTGAAGTTCCAAATGTGGAAGATTGGGTGGTGCCGATTGGCAAAGCTCGCGTTGCCCGTTTGGGGCAACATGTGACAATCGTTTCATTCAGCATCGGCATGACATACGCGCTTGCTGCTGCTGAGAAATTGGCTGCTGAAGGCATTGAAGCCGAAGTCATCGATCTGCGCACCATTCGCCCCATGGATATTGAAACCGTGGTTGCCAGTGTTAAGAAAACCAATCGCTGTGTTTGCGTGGAGGAGGGCTTCCCGCGCTTCTCGGTCACCTCGGAAATCGCTGCCGAAATCATGACGCATGCTTTTGATTATCTCGATGCCCCGGTCGCACGAGTAGCCGGCAAAGACGTGCCCATGCCGTACGCTGCAAATTTAGAAAAACTGGCTTTACCAAATGTCGATGACGTGGTGGCCGCTGTTAAAGGAGTTCTTTATGTCTGACGATCACCACCACCACGACCATTCCAAAGAAACCCATCCGCACCAGCTGCAACCGCCGCATGAAGTGTTCCATGATTCAGGCGCTGGAGAAATTGCCCGGGTTTGGATTACCAAAGGTCAACTCAGCCTGTCGCTCCATGCGATGGCATTTGGCAAAGCTGATGTGTGGGGCCACGCGCTGGCTGGCATTGCCCAACAAGTGGCAGGCGCTTGCGCCGAAATGGGCCACGGCACTGTGTCTGCAAATCTCGACGCTATTCGCAAAGCTTTGACAGAAGATCTGGCCAAGGCCGCCGCTCAAAGCTCGGTTCTGAACAACAAGTAACGAGAGGCAAAACCCATGCCCGTCACCATCCTCATGCCCGCACTTTCACCCACCATGGAAAAGGGCAAGCTTGCCAAATGGCTCAAACGCGAGGGCGATAAGGTTAAGTCTGGTGATGTGCTTGCCGAAATCGAAACCGATAAAGCCACAATGGAAATTGAAGCCATTGATGAAGGCACATTGGGCAAGATTATCGTGGCTGAAGGCACGGAAGATGTGTTGGTGAATGCGCCAATTGCCGTGATTTTGGGCGATGGCGAGAAGATGGGCGATGTTTCGGCACAGCCCGCTCCTGGCGCTAAAGCGCCTGTCTCTCCGGCGAGCGGAGAGGCTCAAAAAGGTGTTACATCTTCACCTCAAGTCTCTCCCCTCGCGGGAGAGACAGTCGTGCGCAGCGCGACAGGAGAGGGCAGTCGCATTTTCGCAACGCCACTCGCCCGCCGCCTTGCTGCACAAAAAAGCATCAACCTGCAATCCGTTTCCGGTTCCGGCCCATATGGACGTATAGTCGCTAAGGATATCGAAACGGCGCAGGCTGCTTCCCAACCAACAGCAGGCGCGCGAGGTGCGGCCACAGGTTCGGGGGCGAACGTGGCCGCATCGACCCCTTCTGATGCATCCGTACTGAAACTGTTCGAAGAAGGCTCCTACGATCTGGTGCCCCATGATGGCATGCGCAAAACCATTGCCCGCCGCCTCACAGAATCCAAACAAACCGTCCCTCATTTCTATGTAACCGTTGATGTCTCGCTGGAGAACTTGTTGACATTGCGCGAGCGGCTGAACCTGCAAGCGCCCAAAGATAAAGACGGCAAACCCGCATGGAAAGTCTCGGTCAATGATTTCGTGATTAAGGCCATGGCCATGGCTTTGATTAAAGTGCCAGACGCCAATGTGAGTTGGACGGAGAACAACATGGTCAAACACCATCATGCCGATGTGGGCGTGGCCGTGTCCATCCCCGGTGGTTTGATCACGCCGATTGTGCGCAAAGCGGAAACCAAGGGGCTGGCGCAAATCTCGATTGAGATGAAAGATTATGCGGCTCGCGCCAAAGCCCGCAAACTCAATCCATCAGAATATACGGGCGGCTCGTGTTCAGTGTCAAACATGGGAATGATGGGTGTCAAAAACTTCCAAGCTATTATCAATCCGCCGCAAGCCACAATTCTTGCTGTAGGAGCCGGCGAACGCCGCCCCGTGGTGCGGGGTGATGCGATTGTAATTGAGCAGCTGATGAGTGTGACGCTTTCGACCGATCATCGCGCTGTCGATGGAGCGTTGGGGGCGGAGTTCTTGGGTGCGATTAAGATGTATCTCGAAGAACCGGGGTTGATGTTGGTGTGATGATGGGTAAATTTTTAAGATTTGTTGGATCAATTTCGTTAGTTTTTTTTGCAATAAGCGCACCGCTTTCAGCTAAAACTTGGAGCCTTGAAAACACGCCAAAAGAATATCGAGCTGGTTTTTGTTATACGTATCGCCTCAGTGTTATTCAAGATCGTACGACACAAACGTATAAGATGGCGATGGCGCGTAAGCTAAATGGCACAGCGAATCGACAATCAAAAGAACGACTTGCTTTCTCAGATAGTTTGGTAAGTGACATGAAGAAACTCCGTTGCGGTAATGTATCATGAAATCCATCCTCGCATTCGGTGACTCGCTCACTTGGGGTTACAATGCCACTACAGGCATGCGCATGGCCTATGAAGATCGCTGGCCGAATGTTTTGGCTCATGGCCTTCAGAACAAAGCACGCGTGATAGAAGAGGGCATGAACGGGCGCACCACGGTGTTTGATGATCCGACTGTGGAAGAAAATCGCAATGGGGCAGTGGGCCTTCCCATCGCACTTAAAACCCATCAACCGCTTGATCTCGTGATCATCATGCTGGGCATCAATGATTTGAAACATAACCGCGCCTTTGATGCTTCCATCGGCATGGAGCGTTTGGTCAATCTCACGCGTAAACACAATTGGTCTGGCACTTATCAATGCCCGCCCATACTCATCATGTCGCCACCCGCATTGGTGCCCACACAAAATGAATGGTTCAACGATCTCTGGGGCCATGCGATTGAAGAGTCGAAACTTTTCGCCCATCATTATTCTCGAATTGCGAAAGAATTGGATGTTCATTTCTTTGATGCAGGTTCAGTAGCGAAGGCCAGTGATGTCGATGGTGGGCATCTGGATGTTGCAGGGACACGGGCCATTGGTGATGCGCTGGTGCCTGTTGTGAAGAAGATTTTGGAGATTTGACATGGCCGATACTAATTTCGACGTTCTCATTATAGGCGCTGGCCCGGGCGGCTATGTGACCGCTATTCGTGCAGCGCAGCTTGGGTTCAAAGTGGCTTTGGTGGAGCGCGAACATTTGGGAGGCATTTGCCTCAACTGGGGTTGCATCCCCACCAAGGCGCTGCTGCGTTCAGCCGAAATTTATCATTACATGAACCACGCCGAAAACTATGGCCTCTCGGCTAAAGATGTGAGCTTCGATCCGGCCAAAGTGGTCGCTCGATCGCGTGCAGTGTCAGCCCGCCTCACTACGGGTGTGGGTGGATTATTGAAAAAGAACAAAGTCCAAATCATCTGGGGTGAAGCCAAGTTGACCAAGCCCGGCGAAGTGGTGGTGGCTGATACAAAAAAGCACATTTATGAACCACAAAACCCACCACCAAAAGGCACTCTCGGTGCGGGAACTTACACCGCTAAACACATCATCATCGCCACAGGGGCACGCCCTCGCGTACTTCCGGGCCTTGAACACGACGGTAAATTGGTCTGGAGCTATTTCGAGGCCATGGTGCCAAAGGAAATGCCGAAGTCACTTCTGGTCGTGGGCTCCGGTGCCATCGGCATCGAGTTTGCCAGCTTCTATAATTCCATGGGCGTTGATGTGACTGTGGTGGAAATTATGGATCAGATCATGCCGGTGGAAGATACTGAGATTTCCAAAATCGCCCAAAAACAATTGGAAAAGCAGGGCATCAAATTCCGCATTTCAGCCAAAGTCGACAACCTTAAGAAGGGCACCAATAATGTAACCGCATTAATAGAACAGGGCACAAACAAAGAAGAAATCACCTTTGATCGTGTGATCGCCGCAACGGGCGTTGTGGGTAATATCGAAAACTTAGGCCTTGAATCCTTGGGCGTGAAAACCGAAAAGGGTTGCGTGGTGACCGACGGTTATGGTCGCACCAATGTCGCTGGCCTCTATGCCATTGGCGATGTGGCTGGCCCACCAATGCTGGCGCATAAGGCCGAGCACGAAGGCGTTATCTGCATCGAGAAAATCAAAGGCCTTGATGCGCACCCGATGAAGAAAGAACAAATCCCCGGCTGCACCTATTGCCACCCGCAAGTGGCCAGCGTTGGCCTTACAGAAGCCAAAGCGAAGGCCGCAGGCTATGAACTCAAAATCGGTCGCTTCCCATTCCTGGCAAACGGCAAAGCGATCGCACTGGGTGAAGACCAAGGCCTGATCAAAACCATCTTCGACGCCAAGACCGGTCGTTTGATTGGTGCGCATATGGTGGGCGCTGAAGTGACTGAGTTAATCCAAGGCTTCGTCATTGCCATGGGCCTTGAAACCACTGAAGAAGAACTGATGCACACGGTGTTCCCACATCCAACACTCTCAGAAATGATGCACGAAAGCGTTCTTGACGCTTATGGCCGCGTCATTCATATGTGACAATTGAATTGTGAGGTTCCGCATCCCACATACGTCATTCCCGCGAAGGCGGGAATCTGCGTTTACGGGGTCAAACAGAGCTTCCCGCCTTCGCGGGGATGACAAGGTTGTGGAAATGGACAGTAAAAATATTATCATTGCGGTGCTTATGGGCCTTATTGCGGGTTGGCTCGCCAGCTGGATCGTCGGCGGATATGGCTTTGTCCAATACTTGATAAGCGGCGTGCTGGGCTCATTTGTTGGCTCCTATGTATTGAATGCCGCCAAAATCAATTTAGGCATTCGCAATGAAATTGGTCGCGATATTGCGACGGCGACAATCGGCGCGATTATCGTTATGATTGTCGCAAAAATTTTGCACTAAAAGGGATTAGATATGAACGATATTATGCAGTTAGGTTCAGTTGGTATTGGTGGCACGGTTTTGATTGGCATTGTTGCAGGGTGGATTGCTGAAAAACTGACCGGAACAAATGTCGGTTTGATCGTTAATTTGATTACAGGCTTAATTGGTTCTTGGATTGGATTTTTCATAGCAAACAAAGCTGGTATCCAATTAACTGAAGTGTTCCACGGTTGGTTCTGGGGCAACGTGATCGTTTCTGCTGCGGGTGCAGTGCTGTTGCTTCTTGCACTCAAAATGTTGCGCAGCGGTCGGCGCACATAACTCATGGCCACTCTTGTTGACACGCTAAAGCCCAGGCACCCGGAAAAAGCTAACCGCCCCGAAACACCAATTCTGCGCAAGCCCGATTGGATCAGGGTGAAGGCACCGGGTTCGCTGGTCTATGCAGAAACGCAGAAGATTGTGCGCGAGAATAAATTGGTGACGGTTTGTGAAGAAGCAGGCTGCCCAAACATTGGCGAATGCTGGTCGAAGAAACATGCAACATTCATGGTCATGGGTGACACGTGTACAAGAGCGTGCGCTTTCTGCAATGTCAAAACCGGAATGCCTGAAGCACTTGACGTGGGCGAACCAGCTCGTGTGGCTGATGCCGTGGCGCGTATGGGGCTTGCGCATTCAGTTATAACTTCGGTTGACCGTGATGATTTGGCTGATGGCGGAGCGTTTCACATTGCAGAAGTAATTCGCGAAATTCGGAAGGCCTCGCCTTCGACAACAATCGAAGTGTTGACGCCAGACTTTTTGAAAAAACAAGGTGCGTTGGAATTGGTGGTCGAAGCCAAACCGGATGTGTTCAACCACAATCTCGAAACAGTTCCCGGCCTCTATCTCAAAATTCGCCCCGGTGCGCGCTACTTCCACTCGCTTCGTTTGCTCGAACGGGTCAAAGAACTCGACCGAACAATGTTTACCAAATCTGGTATAATGGTTGGACTAGGCGAAACCCGCGAACAAGTTATGCAAGTGATGGATGACATGCGCTCGGCCCACATTGATTTCATCACAATAGGCCAATACCTGCAACCAACACGCAAGCACGCAGCCATTGATCGGTTTGTTACGCCTGACGAATTCAAGTCATATGAAACACTGGCTTATTCAAAAGGTTTCTTGATGGTGTCGTCATCACCCCTCACACGCTCATCGCATCATGCTGGTGACGACTTCGCAAAACTCCAAGCCGCAAGAGCGAAACAATAATTGCCAAAATTTTCCACCACCCGTCGCGTCAGTCTGACCGTTGAACAAGCCTTTGCTATTGCTGCCGACGTAAGTTCATACAAAGATTTCCTGCCGCTTCTGAAGCGCTCCATTATTCGTGGAAAAAAAAAGCGCGTTGGAGAAATCGAAACATTCGTTGCCGACTTGCAAGTGGCATTTGAAAAATTAGGATTGCGCGAAACCTTCACCAGCCAAGTCACCAGCAACACAGCAGACCACACCGTAACCGCCACATCATCTGATGGCCCAATGAAATCTCTCAAAGCTTTGTGGAAGATTGTGGGTGTTGAAAATGGCAAAGCAGATGTTTCAATTACCGTTGAATACACCATGAAGAACATGATGTTGCAGATGGTGGCAGGTGGGTTAACTGATTTTGCCGCCCAAAAAATTATGCAAGCCTTTGAAGATCGTGGCAAGGCGCTTTACGGCAATGCTTTGAGTTGATCGAGCAGAAGTTGAAGCGCAAAATCGCGCGCCATTGCCCTAACTTCAAACCGCCTAATATCACCAAATCTCATTTCAGAATGGACCGTTGAACGCCCGTGCGACGCAGCCGCAAAATGAACCAAACCAACCGGCTTTTCAGCACTTCCTCCACCAGGCCCAGCAACACCAGTGATCGCAATTGAAATCTGCGCTTTGGAAAAAAGCAGAGCACCTTCAGCCATTGCTTTGGCAACCTGCGCACTCACGGCGCCATGAATCTCAATCAATGCAGGTATAACGCCCAGCATTTCACTTTTCGATAAGTTTGAATAAGTCACAAATCCGCGCTCAAACACATCTGAAGACCCAGCTACATCGGTAATTGCTGCGGCGACCATCCCACCTGTACAGCTTTCAGCAGTCGCTAATTTCAGGCTCTTGATTCGCAAGGCTTCAATGACCGCAACAGCAAGGCTCACAATGGCAACCGCACAGTAGCAGTCGCAAATGCCGCCATGCCTTCCTTCCTTCCGACAGCCCCTATTTTTTCCGTCGTTGTCGCCTTTATCGCAATGCGATCATGCGAAATTTGGAGCCGGGGTGCCAACACTGACTTCATGGCTGCAACATGCGGGCTAATTTTTGGAACTTCGGCCAAAATCGTAACATCAACATTCGCCAAAACGCCACCGAGCGCCGTCAACAAACTCATCGCCTTGTTTAAAAATATCGAAGAAGCAGCATTCCTCCATTGCATATCGCTGGGCGGAAAATGCGTTCCAATATCGCCTTCGCCAATCGCTCCCAAAATAGCATCCGTCAAAGCATGCATCGCCACATCCGCATCAGAATGTCCCTTCAGTTTATGAGTGTGGGGTATTTCAACGCCACAAAGAGTGACAAACTTGCCCTTCTCAAAAACATGAAAATCAATCCCTTGCCCCACGCGCACATCAGGCCGGTCCACAAACATCCTCAAATTCAATTCCACATTGGCCGCTTCAACATCTGATTTCGTCGTTAATTTCTTGTTCCGCTGTTCGCCGGCCACAATGCGAACTTCCATTCCCGCAAATTCAGCAACGGCGGCATCATCTGTCAAACCATTCTGCTCTTCGCGTGCGGCCTTCCGGTGCGCCTCCAAAATTTTCGAAAACGAAAATCCCTGAGGCGTCTGAACTAACCACATTGCAGAACGATCAACAGTTTTTGTAATCACACCACCCGGCGCAAATTTCATCGTATCAGCGACAGGCAGTCCGGGAATAACAGCATTAGCGTGTTCGAGTTCGGCAATGACTTCGCTTATCAAATCAGCCGAAATGAATGGCCGTGCCGCGTCATGAACCAGAACCTTTGTGGGCTTTGATAATACACATGCCTCAACACCAATTCTGCACGATTCTTGCCGCGTAGAACCCCCAACCACAGCGGATGTGAAACTCAATCCTTGTGTTGCCGCTTTGAACATAGCCTCGTGGCCCGCACCAATAACGCATTGAACAAACGATACCGCCGGATGGTCCAGGAATGCCTTCAACGTCCACCAAATCACCGGCTTGCCGCCGATCAATTGATATTGTTTGGGTGTTTCGCCCCCGACGCGCAGGCCGCTTCCGCCCGCAACGATCACTGCTGCCACTGTCATGCATCCGCCTTAATGCATTCATGCGCAAATGAGAATGCCGAAGCGTGTTTTCCCCTTGACCTTATTGCAACGCAGCGTAAAGATGTCCAAAAATTAATCGCTAAGTTGGATTGCTTAATTTATGGGCATAAAAATCGGGAACATTGAAACCTGCAACAACGTGTTTTTGGCGCCAATGTCGGGGATCACAGATGAACCTTTCCGCGCCATAGCTCATGAAGCCGGAGCGGGGCTTGTCGTATCTGAGATGGTGGCAAGCGAAGAACTCGTGCGCGAACGACCTGACATGATGCGACGCGCCAGAGGCCACAGGAAACTTACACCCTTTGTGATGCAGCTCGCTGGTCGAGAAGCCAAATGGATGAGTGAGGGCACCCGTGTCGCTCAAGATTTGGGCGCAGACATTATCGACATCAATATGGGTTGCCCAGCAAGGCAGGTTACAGGAGGCTTGTCCGGCTCGGCACTAATGCGCGACTTGGATCATGCTCTCACTCTAATCGAAGCAACGATCGCCGCAGCCAAAGTTCCCGTCACGCTAAAGATGAGATTGGGCTGGGATGAAAAAATGCTTAATGCGCCAGAATTGGCAAGGCGGGCCGAACAGGCTGGTATAACACTCATCACCGTGCATGGTCGCACCCGCTGCCAGTTCTACACAGGCAAAGCCGACTGGAACGCAATTCGCGCCGTGCGCGAAGCAATCAAAATTCCACTCATCGCAAACGGCGATGGTCAATCAGCAGAAGACGCACGAGCTATGATGGCAGCTTCAGGTGCCGACGGAATTATGATTGGCAGAGGCAGCTATGGCAGGCCTTGGTGGCCAGGCGTTGTCGCAGAAAAATTGAAAACAGATTCAGGGACAGTTGAACCAACACTCGAGGAAGAACAAAATTACCTGCTGACACAGCAAGAGGGAACACTTGCACTTTACGGAGAAATTTTCGGTAACAGAACTTTCCGCAAACACTTAGGATGGACCATCACGAGACTACAACATCGCCATATCATAACCCAGGAAAATTCCGAGCATCTCCGCTCTACCTTGTTGCGTGAACCAGACAATCAAAAAGTCAGAGATGGCATTCAAAAAGTCTATCGTGATCATTTGGATAAAGCAGCATGACAATAGAAAACTTGCCAAGCATGCGGGCGATTTTCGACACTTTGCCGAACCCACTGCTCATTTTAGACTATGAGAAAAAAATCTGCGCAGTGAACGCCGCAGCGGAAGATTTTTTTCAAGCTAGCAGTGCCGTTCTTGAACGCCAAACATTAAAAGACATTGTGCCATTTGCGAGTCCAGTTCTTGAAGCAGTAGAATATATAAGCAAAAATGGCGGCGTCATAAACGAATACTCGATCGGCGTTGGCACCCCGCGTTGGGGTGGCGAGCGCACAGTCGACCTTCAAACAACGCCCATAGCTGACGACAACCGTTTTGTGATGATCATGCTATTGCGGCGATCAATGGCGCACAAAATGGACTCTCAACTTTTTCATCAGGGTGCAGCTCGCGCAGTGTCGAGCATGGCCGCAATGATGGCCCATGAAATAAAAAATCCCCTGTCCGGAATTCGCGGTGCTGCACAACTGCTCGAACCCAGTCTTGGTGAGACAGACCGACCCTTAGCCAGATTAATCTGTGAGGAAACCGACCGAATTCGGGATCTCGTAGATCAAATGGAAGTCTTTTCAGATGACCGGCCAGTTAATCGTCAACCTGTAAATATCCATGTTGTTTTAGACCGCGTGAAACATCTAGTTCAAGCTAGCGGGCAAAATGGACAGACCATAAAAGAAGATTATGACCCGTCATTGCCGGCGGTTAGCGGCAACCACGATCAGTTGGTTCAAGTATTCTTAAACCTCGCGAAAAATGCCGCAGAGGCCCTACAAGATACGGAAGGCGTCAGGGAAATAACTTTCACAACTGCTTTCAAACCAGGCATGAAGCTTCTCGTTGCAGGTTCACCAGAACGCGTTTCTTTGCCACTTGAGGTTTGCATTCATGATACCGGCCAAGGAATAGCCGAGGAGTTACGACCACATATCTTCGATCCCTTCGTCACCAGCAAACCGCATGGTCGCGGCCTTGGGTTGGCACTCGTCGCTAAAATTGTAGCAGACCATGGTGGCGTCGTGGAATGTCTGCCGCGCGAAGTCGGCACTACATTTCGCGTGTTATTGCCACTCATCCGGACAACGCCAACAGCGAACAAGGATCTAACTTCATGAACGTAAAAACTGTTCTACTGGCTGATGACGACAGCGCGATCCGTACGGTTCTAACCCAAGCGCTTAACCGAGCGGGTTACACGGTTAGGTCGACATCGACGGCAAGCATTCTGTGGCGCTGGGTCAGTGAAGGGCAGGGCGATATCATCGTAACGGATGTTGTTTTGCCTGATGAAAATATTTTTGACGTGCTCCCCCGGATCAAAAAAGCCCGCCCTAAAATGCCGGTGATCGTGATGAGTGCGCAAAACACAATCATGACTGCAATCCGCGCCAATGAATTAGGCGCATATGATTATCTACCCAAACCATTTGATCTTAATGTTCTGGTACAAACGGTTGGGCGTGCAGCTGAACAGTCTGCAAAATCCGCACCGCGCATCATTGAAAATTCTGAAAATTTGCCGATTATTGGTCGCTCAACAGCGATGCAAGAAATCTATCGCGTCATCGCGCGTCTAACGCAAACCGATCTCACCGTAACAATCATTGGCGAAAGCGGCACAGGTAAAGAGCTTGTCGCTCGTGCACTTCATGATTTTAGCAAACGCCGCAAAGGTCCTTTCGTGGCAATCAATATGGCAGCAATTCCGCGAGAGCTTATAGAGTCAGAGCTGTTTGGCCATGAGAAGGGTTCGTTCACCGGAGCAAACGCGCGAATGGCCGGTCGCTTCGAACAGGCAGAAGGCGGAAGCCTGTTTTTGGATGAGATCGGCGATATGCCGCTTGAAGCACAAACACGGTTGTTGAGGGTCTTGCAGCAGGGTGAATACACTAGCATCGGCGGCAATGCACCGATCAAAACAAACGTTAGAATTATCGCTGCAACACACAGGGATCTGCGCCACATCATTTCACAAGGTCAATTCCGCGAAGATCTTTTTTTCAGGCTCAACGTCGTACCTTTACGCCTGCCACCATTGCGTGACCGCACGGAAGACATTCCGGATTTGATTAGGCACTTTCTCAATACGGCGACTGATGAAGGCTTACCGCATAAAGAAATGTCGCCTGCAGCAATGGAGGAACTCAAATTACATCGCTGGCCCGGCAATGTGCGTGAGCTTGAAAACCTCGTTAAACGGCTTGTCGCCATGGAAGTCGATGACACCATTTCTCTAGACTCGGTGAAACGCGAATTGACTGGCATTCAGGAAACTGAAACAAATGCAACTTCACGCCCCCAACCTGATCGTCTTTCAGATTTTGTTGAGCAATACCTCGCGAAGTATATTTCCACGTTTGGCGATCAACTTCCACCCGACGGCTTGTATGAACGCATGCTTGCCGAAATCGAACCGCCTCTGTTGCATGCGGTATTAGTGGCCACCAGAGGCAACCAATTGAAAGCAGCAGATGTACTCGGAATTAATCGCAACACCTTGAGGTCAAAACTTAAACAGCGTCAAATCAAGCCTTTACGAGGTATTTTATAAGTTTTAGTTTCGGTCGAATTAGCAGTGACTAAAATGCCACAATGACTGTTGAATTTAAACCACAGTTTCTGGCATAATGGACGCATGTCGAAGTCTCCCGAAAAATTTGTCAATGTTCGTCTGCGTGGCCTTTTTGGCTGGGCGGCCCTTGGTCTTGTCATAATTGGGACATTGACAGGATTCGTGACGTTCCTGCTTCTGACAAACGCAACACCAATCAAGCCTTCCCCTGAACTCACCACTTATCTTCTGATCGCAAATATGATTTTGGTTGCGCTGATGCTTGTCATGATTGGTGCACAAATGTTGCATCTTCTTCTTGAGCGCAGGCGAGGCACAGCCGGCATCGGATTACATATTCGTTTAATTTCCCTGTTTAGCTTGGTAGCACTGATCCCGGCAATTTTAGTTGCAGTTTTCGCCACCGTAACACTCAATCGAGGCTTAGACGCGTGGTTCTCAGATCGCACCAGAGCTATTGTCGACACCGCATCTACTGTTGCTGATGCATATCTATCAAATGCTTCTGAAGCGACCCGGACGGATGCCGCAAACATTTCCGCCGATTTGGTTCAACAATTGCCGGACTATAATAATGACCGCCTTACATATCTGAAGCGCGTTGCAAGACATATCGCGCTGAGAAATCTTGCCGCCGCTTTCATTTTTGATGGCAAGACAAAAGAAATTCAAGCGAATGTGACAGCTGATGAAAGAATAAAATTTATAGCCCCACCACAAGAAGCAATTGATCGAGCTGATAAAGGGGAGCTTGTGGTTTTGCCTCCTGGGCGCGGTGGAAACTTAGTGCGTGCACTCATTAAACTGCAAGGCTATCCGTCGCACTTCCTCTATATCTACCGCATTGTCTCTCCGGTTGTTATCGACCAGCTTACAAAAACGCGCGATGCAAAGGCTGAATATGATCAGTTGCTCAAGCAACGTCTTGGCGTTCAACTAACATTCGGAACAGTTTATGCAGTGGTCGCCCTTATATTTCTGCTAGCCGCCATTTGGGCTGGTATGTGGTTCTCGGATCGTCTCGTCGCACCCATTGTAAGGCTACTGACAGCTTCGCGCGAGGTTGCTAAAGGCGATTTTAACGCGAAAGTACGAGTGATCGACGGCCCAGGCGATTTGATGACGCTGTCACGAACGTTCAATATGATGACAGATCAAATCAAATTTCATCAAGATCAACTGGTAGAAACAAATCAACAGCTCGACGACCGGAGAAGATTTACGGAAGCGATGTTATCAGGGGTAAGTGCCGGAGTGATCGGTATCAATCCCGACCATCGCATCTCGCTCATCAACCGGTCGGCACTTATTTTGCTAGGTAGGCCAGAGGCTGAGTTTCTGGGGCAGCCAATTGAATCTAAACTTGCGGATATGGCGCCTATTTATGCTTTAGCTATGTCACGCCCGTCCGGTGCCGCAGAAGGCCAAGTTGATATGAAAATCAACAATCAGGATATTAGCTTTATTGTTCGGATAACAACCGAACGCGGCGACGACGCCGAACACGGTTATGTATTAACATTCGATGATATTACTCAGCTTGTTTCGGCCCAACGAAATTCGGCATGGTCTGACATTGCCCGGCGCATCGCGCATGAAATCAAAAATCCGCTCACCCCGATCCAGTTATCCGCAGAACGTCTCAAGAGAAAATACTTGAAGGAGATAACGTCCGACAAGGCAGTTTTTGAACAATGCACCGACACAATTATCCGGCAGGTTGGCGATCTCGGTCGCATTGTTGACGAGTTTTCATCCTTCGCGCGCATGCCTTCTGCCGTGCCCGAACCAAATAATCTCAACGATGTTGTGCGCGATGCAACTGTGCTTCAACGCGTTTCAGCTGGCGAGATCGAGATCAACCTCAATCTTTCAGAAGCGCCGTTGCAATTTTCGTTTGATCGCCGCTTGCTCACTCAAGCGATAACCAATCTTGTCAAAAACGCGCGCGAAGCAATTGAGGCGCGCGAAATTCAAACCGATCAAGGCAAAATTGAAGTCGTGACGGGCGTAAAAGACGATATGCCTTTTGTGGCGGTCATCGACAATGGTGTAGGGTTGCCGCAAGAGAATCGAAACAGACTTGCAGAACCTTATATGACGACCCGTGAAAAAGGCACCGGGCTTGGACTGGCGATCGTCAAACGTATTATGGAAGAGCACGGTGGAAGGTTACGCCTCGAAGATGCCCCTGGCGGGCAGGGCGCAAGTGTAACGCTTTTCTTCGCGCCTCTTCATAGCTTAGCACAACAAATCGCATAACTGGAATCCCATGGCCGCTGACATTTTAATCATAGACGACGAAGCAGACATCCGCGAATTAGTGGCCGGCATCTTGCAAGATGAGGGCTATGAAACGAGACTTGCTCATAACTCAGATGCTGCTCTAGCAGAGATATCCCAGCGCAAACCATCAATGATAATTTTGGATATTTGGTTGCAAGGATCCAAACTCGATGGTTTGGATTTGCTCCTTGAAATAAAACAGCTTCATCCAACACTGCCAGTCGTCATCATTTCCGGTCATGGCAACATCGAAACGGCTGTCGCCGCAATCAAGCGCGGTGCGTATGAATATATTGAAAAGCCGTTTAATGCTGACCGACTAATATTGGTGGTTGGTCGCGCACTCGAAACATCGCGGTTAATCCGCGAGAACAGTGAACTGAAAGGTCGCTCAGGCCTCGATGCTGAATTAATTGGAAATTCTGCAGCGATGCGCCAGCTCCGCCAATTGATGAAGAAAATAGCACCTACCAACAGTCGCGTCCTCATCACCGGCCCAATGGGATCTGGCAAAGAAATGAGTGCGCGTGCGTTGCATGCCATGTCACTGCGTGCCAATGGCGCCTTTGTCGTCTTAAGTGCTGCGTCAATGGCGCCCGAGCGCATGGAAGAAGAATTATTTGGGGTCGAAACAACAGGGCAATCTTTACGCATTGGTGCTTTGGAAGAGTCCCATGGCGGAACGCTTTATATTGATGAAATCGCAGACATGCCGCTTGAAACCCAAGCTAAAGTCTTGCGTGTTCTGGTTGATCAAACGTTCCAGCGCGTCGGTGGTACCAAAAAGGTGAAAGTGGATGTGCGGGTCATCACATCAACCGCGAAAGATTTGCCGCAGCTCATCAATGAACAGAAATTCAGAGAAGACCTTTATCACCGCCTCGGCGTTGTGCCCGTTCGCGTGCCAGCCTTGCATGAACGCCGCGAAGATGTGCCGGAGCTCATTGAATATTTCGCGAAATCATATTCATCAGCCTCAGGCCAACCGTATAAAAAATTCTCAACTGATGCCGTGACCATGTTGCAGACCCGCGATTGGCCCGGAAATGTGCGTGAACTGCGCAATAATGTTGAGCGCGTAATGATCGTCACGTCTGGCGATGTCGCAGATGAAATTACGTCAAATCACCTCAACTCCGACGCGGTAAATTCGTCCACGACTCCTAGCTTAGGCGGCGAACATTTATTGGCCATGCCCTTACGTGAAGCCCGTGACGCATTCGAGCGCGATTACATCACCGCGCAACTTTCAAGATTCGGTGGAAATATTTCGCGGACGTCGCAATTTATCGGCATGGAGCGCTCCGCTTTACACCGCAAAATCAAGATGTTGGGGCTTAGCAGTAAGGATAATGACGAAAGTTAAAATAAGCACGCTTTTGCCACAATAAGTTATATGATAGTGTCCGGAATAATCGCTACGACCCCCAATAACAAAACAACATGTGGAACACATCATGGCGCAAGAAAAACAACAGAATCTACAAGATACTTTCCTCAATCACCTTCGCAAGACCAAAATGCCCGTTTCGGTGTTTTTGGTGAATGGTGTGAAACTTCAGGGCATCATTACTTGGTTTGATAATTTCTCGATGTTGCTGCGCCGTGATGGCGTTTCGCAGTTGGTTTATAAACATGCGATTTCAACAATCATGCCCGGTGGGCCAATCAGCCTGTTTGATGATGAGGCGCAAGGCGCGTGACAATTAAGAAGCACGTCAAGGCAGGCGGTGGTGTTGATTTGCAAATGGAAGCACCGGTGGCCACAAGGGCCATTGTTCTTCACGTTGAACGCAAATCGCGCAGCCTCGTTAATTCATTCGACCGTGATGCCAAGAGCAAACTCGACGAAGCCATAGGTTTGGCCGAAGCGATTGATCTTGAAATTGTTGACACGGTTATCGCACCGTTGCTGAAGCCAAATCCTGCGCTTTATATTGGCAGTGGCAAAGCCAAGGAAATTGCCAAGCTGGTTGAGGAAACAGAAGTCGAGCTGGTGGTCGTCAACGCCCAGCTTTCGCCCATTCAACAGCGTAACCTTGAAACCGAGTGGGGCTGCAAGGTTCTGGATCGCACAGGGTTGATCCTTGAAATCTTCGGGCGCCGTGCCACGACGAAGGAAGGCATTTTGCAGGTCGAGCTGGCGCATCTGAACTATCAGAAATCGCGCCTTGTTCGCTCCTGGACCCATTTGGAACGGCAGCGCGGCGGCTTTGGCTTTTTAGGCGGCCCCGGCGAAAGCCAGTTGGAAATGGACAAGCGCTTAATCCAAGAGCGCGTAACCAAGATTGAAGGCGAGCTTGAGACAGTGGTCAAGACGCGTGATCTGCACCGCAAGGGCAGGGAGCGCATTCCCTATCCGATCGTGGCGCTGGTGGGATATACCAATGCTGGTAAATCCACGCTGTTCAACAAGCTGACAGATGCCAATGTGCTGGCCAAGGACTTGCTCTTCGCAACGCTTGATCCAACCATGCGCAATATCTCGCTGCCCAGTGGGCGCAAGATCATTTTGTCTGACACGGTGGGCTTCATCTCTGAACTGCCCACCAAGCTTATCGCTTCGTTTCGCGCAACGCTCGAAGAGGTGCTGGCGGCGGATGTGATTTTGCATGTGCGCGACATCAGCCACAAGGAAACCGAGGCCCAGGCTCAAGACGTAAAGCTGGTGCTTGAGGAACTGGGCATTGATGAGCAACGCCGCAGTGCCATCATTGAAGTGTGGAACAAGTCAGATCTTTTGGATGAGACGGAGTTGGCCAATCGCAAGGCCATCGCTCACCGTCGCGAAGACGTGGTTTTAGTATCGTCGCTTACAGGCGAGGGCATTGACCGATTGTTGAATGCTGTTGAGAACCGCCTTGGCAAGTCATCAACGCTTTATAACATCACTATCGACCCATCAGACGGCAAGGGCTTGGCTTGGCTTTATCAGCGCGGCGAAGTGTTCGAGACCAAGAATTTCGAAGACGGTCGTACGCTGCTGACGGTGCGCTTGGATGATGACACGGCAGGGCAGGCGGAAGCGAAGTTCGGTAAGGCGATGACGGAAAAGCGTTAAGGCACAACTCAGCGCTTGATGAAAACGGTTATTCCGTTTTCGGACGAAGAAAGTGAAGGGTTGCGCGGGCGCAAACAAACACGAATATGCCGGTCGAA
>JAYWEV010000223.1:0-3645 GCA_043779145.1 Aestuariivirga sp.
CGGAAAAAAGCATGTCGGATGCGTTTCGTGTCGGACGCTACGATCCTAAAATAGGCTTGGATTTGGCGCGGTTTTTATTGCGTCACGGCAAAGCTGAACGCGCGGAAACGGTCTTGACTGATCTGGCACAAAGTGCGCCCAACAATATCGAAGTGCTATCCATGTTAGCGGATTTGAAACTGCGCCGGCAGGATTGGCGCGGCGCGCAAGACCTTGCGGAAACTATTAAAAATACGCCTGGCAATGAAGCCCTTTCAGGGCAAGTTTTAGCTGCTTCGTTATCTGGACAAAATAAAATTGAAGACAGCATTCATGTTTTGTTGGAAGCAAATGCTGCCAACCCAAATCAGCAGCAAACAAAATTTGCACTGGTGCAAGCCTATTTAAAAGGTGGCAAATATAGCGAAGCCGAAGATTATTTGAACACCTTGCTGAAAGTCGATCCTAACAATGTCGAAGCGCGGGTTTTTCTCGGCGTCGTTCAATCACTGACTAAACGTCCAGACGATGCGGTTGCGAGTTTTAATGCCGCGATCAAGGCCGACTCGAAAAATGCCGGCGGTTATAAAGCGCTTTCGCAGTTTTACGCTCAGAGCGGAAAATTGGATGAAGCTATTGCGACATTGAAAAACGGGCTGGTGCAGATTCCAAAAGATATGGATTTGCGGTTTGTACTAGCGAGTATTTATCAAGGCAAAAATGACATCGATGGAGCCATTAAGCTTTATGAAGAAATGCTTGCAGATCAGCCAGGCTCAATGATTGCAGCTAATAACTATGCGAGCCTCGTTTCAGATTATCGCACTGATGCTGCAAGTATAGATAAGGCAGCAACAGCCGCCGCTATTTTGCGGGGTTCGCCAATTTCACAGTTTAAAGATACACTGGGCTGGATATTATTTTTGCGTGGGCAATACAAAGATTCACTTGAGATTTTAAAACAATCGACCGCCGATCTTCCAGATATGGCTTTGACAAATTATCATTTGGGAAAAGCTTATCTTGCGACCGGTGAAAAAGAATCAGCGAAAGCGAGCTTTGAAAAGGCTAAAAAATTAGCGCAGAACGATAAAGAAAAAGCATTGGCTGAGCAGGGGCTAAAAGATATTGATACTGTGCCCGCAAAGAAAAATTAGACGGCTGATTATTTTTTGAATTCAACTCGAGGTCTTCGTGAAAGTTTTAATTGTTGGTACGGGTTACGTCGGTTTAGTTACGGGCGCTTGTTTAGCTGAACTTGGCATTCGCGTTGTAAATGTCGATAATAACAGTTCCAAGATTGCCAAACTGAGGGCTGGCGAAATACCTATTTCTGAGATCAGCCTAACTGATATTGTCATCGCTCAATCCAAATCTGGCAATCTTACTTTTGCGACGGATATGGCAAGTGACATTGAGACGGCTCAAATTATTATGATTGCAGTCGGCACACCAAGTTTGCCAGATGGGCAGCTTGATTTGAGCGCGGTGGAAGCTGTTGCAACACGCATCGGCGAACTTGCAAAACCGGGCACCGTTGTCGTCGTGAAGTCAACTGTGCCGGCAGGAACATGCGAAAGATTGGAGCGGAGATTGGCCAGTCAGCGTGGCACTGCTGATTTGAGTGTTGTGTCTAATCCAGAATTTTTGCGTGAAGGTTCGGCAGTGGCTGATTTTTTTGCGCCAGACCGGATTGTAATTGGCACCAAAGACTTGGTCGCTCGCGAAAAATTATCTGAGCTTTACAGTTGGTTTGAACAAAAACGCATCCCATTTCTCTATACTGATGCCACCACGTCTGAACTCATCAAATATGCGGCCAATGGATTTTTAGCGATGAAGATAACCTTCATCAATGAGATGGCGCATCTCTGTTCGGCGTTGGGTAGCGACGTTATTGACCTTGCTAAGGGCATTGGACTTGATCCGCGCATTGGGCCTGCATTTTTAAAGCCGGGTCCTGGATATGGTGGATCATGTTTTCCAAAGGACGTTCTGGGTCTTTCTGCTTTGGGACAAGAAGCAAATACACCACTGCGGCTGATTGAATCAGTGGCTTCTGCCAATGCGCACCATGTGAGGCGGCTCATGAGTCTTGCAGCAACGTTTTTTGCGAAAATATGGGGAGATGAGCAATTGGGGCAACACGTATTTGCTGGCCGTCGCATTGCGGTTCTGGGACTGGCATTTAAAGCCAATACGGATGATGTCCGCGATTCTGCATCTCTGACGATATTGCGACAGCTTTTGCGCGAGGGAGCTGACGTGGTTGCTTATGACCCCGAAGCTGGGGCCAATGCGAAGCGTGAAATTTCAAATTTAGTTTTAGCTGCCACTATGTCTGAAGCTTTGCGTGGCGCTGATGGCGCCATTATCATGACCGAATGGCGGGAATTTTCTGAATTTGATTGGATTAAAGAAGGCTCTAAGGTCATGAAAAATAGAGCTATAGCAGATTTCCGCAATTTATTGCCCCCTGCAGATCTGCGCAACGCTGGCTTTAAAGTGCTCAATTTGGGGCGTATTTCCTGAGAATTTGGCGTTCCAATAGTTTACATGGAAAAATGTATATCTATCTGTTTCGACATGATATTTTCTAATTTTAGAGAAGGGAAAATTGATTCAATTTTAATCGATTTAGGCTTGACATCGGTAGCCTTACGGAACTATTAAAGTCTAACGGCGTTAAAAATACGCCTGACAATTTCGTGAGGGGAATTCTGGTGGGGATTGATATGAAAAATAAATTGGCCATTTTGGCTTTGGGGGCTGTTTTAAGTTCCGGCTTGTTTGTTGCGAATGCCTCAGCGGTAACTGTTCTACCGGGAAGCACAAGTACATTGAATAGTGTTTCAGATCCGGATCCTGACTTGGCTGGTTTCTATATCGCAACCGTCACGACTATCTATAGTAAGCTGCTCACAAGTGTAACGAAAACGTTTTCGTTCGTCGCGGCTGCGGGTTTTCCGACCGTAGATGTTGTTGTTTCTGCGTCTGGCTCAGGCGATACTTCGGCAACATGGAAAGACCAAAGTACGAGCATCGTATCTCCAGTGTCAAACATTGGAATAGTTACTTTCGCTCTAATCGTTGGTCATACCTATGATTTGGTTTTCAAAGTAACACACTTTGCTTCAAAGAAAGCTAGTGTTGCTAGCTCTTCCTTCACAGTTACGCCATCACCTGTTCCTGTGCCTCCAGCTGCAATTCTTTTGTTGTCTGGCTTAGTCGGCATTGGTGCTTTGGGCCGCAAGCGTTCCGGTAAAGTGTCGGTCTAACTTTTGCCGCTTATCAGTTTCATTGAGGGCTGAACCTTGGTTCGGCCCTTTTTAATTTGATGAGTGGTTTGGTTTGGCCATTCAACTTTGATCGGTACTGTTAATCATAGCCCGGTTAAATCGGTTGACAATTTTTTGTGAAGAGGCAAACCGAGCCCCATAATTGCGCCGATAAAAACAGGGAAGTTGCGCATTTTGACGATTAACGTGAGCAAGAGAATGGATTTAGAATCGAGGCAGTCCTCTCCAGCACCATTGCGGTTTTTGGCGAAGTTCATACCTAGTTTAGCGGTGATGGCCGACACCATTGGCCTGATTTCCACCGGGGTATTTACTTATTTCTCGCTGGTCTATTATAGTTTCCAAACCGCTGACACTTATAACTCCG
>JAYWEV010000224.1:0-24708 GCA_043779145.1 Aestuariivirga sp.
GGGACCGGTGCTAAACTTCCGAATAACAGGAAACGGCGCCATAACAATTTGGGGACTAAGTCAAATGAAGATTACCACGATGGAGACCATTGCTGGGCGTAGTACAGAAGAAACGCTCGGCGTTGTGCGCGGATCGGCCCTTTGGTCGAAGCGCATTACAAAGTGTAATTACGGCGGACAACGCGGCTTGCAATATTCGAGCATGGACGATATCGCCGAAGGATTGAACACTGCAAAAGAAGAGGCCGAAAAAAAAGCTAAGGCGCAGGCCAAGTTCTTAGGTGCTGATGCCATCATCGGCATGCGCTTAGAGGTGTTCGAAATGTCGGATGGTTTGTTTACGGCAGTGGCCACTGGTACAGCCGTGCGCACACAAGCTCTGCCAGCGGCAATGCCAGCGTTTGAACAAGCCGACAATGATGATGAATTTTCCAGCATTCCATTTATTCCGAAGTCAGCGCTTCGCGTTGTTGGAAGCTACTTACAATAATTTTTTCTAACGCATAAAAATGGCCCGCTTTGCACCTCCCAGCAATGCGGGCTTTTTGCTGTTAAAGATCGACCTGAACTTTGACGGAATCGTCAAAGTTCAGCAAAGTTGATCGACGATACAAACTGAGGGCGCTTTTGACTTTTCCATGAAAAGTCAAAACGCTCTAAGATCACACGAATTGATTCCATTATGCCACCAAACACGCTACAGAGTGCCCATGTCCATCATTGATAGTGTTACAAATTCTATTGTTCCAATCCACCGCGAGGGTTGGCGGTTTATCGCCATTTTTGCAGGCGCTACCTTATTTCTGTTTTGGCTGGGTTATGCACCGCTTGGCTGGATCGGCGTGGTGTTGACAGCGTGGTGTGCTTATTTCTTCCGCGATCCAGAGCGTGTGACCCCAATGGTTGACGGACTGGTGATTTCACCGGCGGATGGCCGCGTGAGCGCCATTGAAAGCGTTATTCCACCACCTGAGCTTGATTTGCCGCGCGAGACCATGACCAGGATTTCGATTTTCATGAATGTGTTTGACGTGCACGTGAACCGTAGCCCAATTGCAGCGCGCATCACCAAGCTGACTTATGTGCCTGGGCTTTTTGTGAATGCTGAGCTGGATAAAGCGAGCGAAGACAATGAACGTCAAGCGCTGACTTTGTTAACATCAAGCGGAGTGCAAATTGGAGTTGTGCAAATTGCTGGTTTGATTGCAAGACGCATTGTCAAGTTTGTGGACGAAGGTGTTAACTTGCAAGCGGGGCAGCGTTTTGGTTTAATTAGATTTGGCAGCAGAGTGGATGTTTACCTTCCGAAAGGCGTAGCGGCTTTGGCTTGTGTGGGTCAGCGCGCTGTGGCGGGCGAAACAGTCTTGGCAGATCTGAGTATCACGAGCCAAAGCCGAACCGGCCGAAAAGACTAGCATGTCTGAACTTACCCCAAGAGATAATGAACGCAGAAGATTTAACCCGGTGCCTGTCCGGTATTTGTTGCCCAATCTTTTAACGTTGCTGGCCTTATGCAGCGGCATTACGGCCATCCGGTTTGCTGTGGAAGGCCGCTATGAGATAGCTGTGGGCGCTATCATTGTGGCCATTGTGCTTGACGCGATGG
Organism: Aestuariivirga sp.; assembly: GCA_043779145.1. Classification (GTDB taxonomy): domain Bacteria; phylum Pseudomonadota; class Alphaproteobacteria; order Rhizobiales; family Aestuariivirgaceae; genus Aestuariivirga. The sequence continues at coordinate 1,607 of JAYWEV010000224.1, forward strand.
ATGGACGGTTGGCGCGTTATCTCAACGGCACATCGCGTTTTGGCGCAGAACTCGACTCGCTCGCAGATTTTGTCAATTTTGGTGTCGCACCAGCCTTGATGCTTTATTTCAGCGCGCTCAGCAGCTTGAAAACCTTTGGCTGGGTGGTTTGCCTGATGTTGGCTATTGCTGCTGCTTTACGGTTGGCGCGGTTTAATGTGGCATTGGACGACCCGAAAAAACCAAGCTGGGCTGCGGCCTATTTTACAGGAATTCCAGCACCGGCGGGCGCTTTGTTAGCTTTGACGCCGTTCTATCTTCAATTCCTTGGGTTCTACAGCGATGCGCATGAATATGCGCGGTTTATAGCGGCGTTTTTAATTTTGATTGCGATGTTGATGGTTAGTCGCGTGCCGACATTTTCAGGAAAAACACTGGCACGCATTCCGCGTGAAGCGTTTTTGCCCGTGCTTGCGGGCACTGCATTGGGGCTTTTGTTTTTGATATCATTTCCGTGGGAATCCATGGCAATCTTGGCAATGTCTTATTTGTTGTTAATCCCCGTCAGTATCGCATCATACCGCAAGCGTAAGAGAGGGCAGGTGACGCTTTAATGCCGCGCCCGCCACGACACTCATTGTTTGACGACATGCTGTTTGAAGATCGGCGCCAAAAACTACAGCCCAATGTATTTGCTAAATTAGCGCGGTTTTCGTTTCGCCGCGCGGCCGTTGTCTTATCGTTTTGGTGCGCAGTGATTGTTATGAGTTGCTATTTTGCGTTCCAAAATCTGACATCAACAATACAACAACCCATCAAATTTAGTGGTACATCTATCGCCGAGATAAACTTGCAGACACTGCAGAAAAATTTTCCGCATCTCGACCGATTGACCACAGTTACGCTGGCCAATCAAAATTCCGAACGGATGAGTGAACAGCGCGATGCTTTATTAGAAAATTTGAAAAATCAGCCAGAAGTGTTTGATTTGGTTTTTGCACCGGGCACTGGCGAATATTATGATGCGCACTCCATTTTGTATCTATCCAAAGCTGAAATCGAAGCGCGCGTCGCTTACGCGCTATCACTGCGCCCATTGTTTGCGGCTATTGCACAAGCGCCAACTGCCGACAGCTTGGCAACTTTAGTGGGTGAGGTTTCAGCATCGATTAAACAGGGCCGCAATCCGCAAGGACTTGACGAATTGTTTGTGCAATCTGCAAATTCATTGCAGGCCCTGATGCAGGGCAAGAATGCACCGGTGAACTGGATAAAAATTGCCAATCTTGATTTTAAGAAAATTCCATACACTGCGATGATTTTACTGCTTCCCAAATCGGGCCAAGAAGAACGAGCAACGGCCGCAGTTGATGACGCCGTTACGCGTTTTGTGAAAGATAAATCAACGCGCGTCACGTTTCAACATGCAGCACCCGATGTTTCGCCGGTCGTGCCACAGGCACCAGCAGACAACAGGCTCGTCTTATTAATCACGATGGCTGCATTGCTGATCATCATTTCTGCTTATTCCGTGCTAGGCCGTGTTGCTCTTTTATTATCGATAGCTCTGCCGATGTTTGTTGGGATGGCTGTTTCACTCGGCTGTGCAATTTTACTGACACCAGCGAACACTCTTGCAATTTGGCCAGTCTACATTGCAGTCGGTTTAATTTCGGTGGTGATGGCAGCCAGATATACGTTTGCGCTGATTGAGGGCAATACGACGGGCCGCTCTCGCGAAATTTCTGCCATGCTCGCGGCACAAAAACAGGGTTCAGGATTGCTATGGCAGGCAGCAATTGGGACTTTGCTCTGGGCCGGTTTTTTCGTGCATTTGAATTCGCCCACCAAATACATCGCGGTGGTGGGGGAGGTCGGCATCATCGCGGCGCTTCTGGCGACATTCACATTAGTGCCCGCAATGCCAAAAATATTTGGATTGCAATTTTCATGGGCGGCGCGCGTTTGGATGGAGCCGCTTTTATACGCACTGTTCAATACACGGGTCTGGCGCAACCTTAGAACGATCTTGACCTGGGTTACAATTGGACTGGGCTGTGCAGGTTTTTATTTTGCGGTGGCGCAGATTAAATTTGAAACACAACAAAAAGATTCAAATCAAATCGTCAATATCGTAGCCCCGAGTTTGGCTGATGCGCAGAGTATTTTAGTGAAACTAAAATCCATTCCAGAAGCAAAATCAGTCCGGTGGCTTGGTGCATTTTTGCCGCAAGATGTAGAAACCAAACAGGCCATTTTGACGACCTTAAAAGATCAGTTTCCGCGTATCGGTTCTCTCGATGCCCAGAGTGCTGATGATCTGCGCGATCAAATTTTAACGCTGCAAGAGAGTTTAAAGGAAATTGCCGCCGAGGCAGCGACAAGACCAGAACTGCGCCAAGCAGCCGGCGCCTTTCGGCACAGTCTTGCATTACTGTCTGGCACCAGCACAAATGTGGAAATCGTCGAAGTTGAGAACAAGCTGTTTGGCAGGTTTAACGCTCTCGCGGACAGGGCTGATCTCTGGGGTGGCATCGAAAAGCCAAGCTTGGAATCGCTTGATAAAAACTTAAAAAAATTATTTCTGTCGGCGGATAATTTTTACAGAATTGAAGTGATGCCAGCATCAGGACAAAGCAATGCACAGCTGGCAAAAGTGTTGGCACTTAATGGATTGCCCGTCGCGCATGAATCATTGGTGGCCGCTTCGCAAATGAACAATGCGCTTTCATCATTCGAAATGGTTCTGCTGTCATCATTGGCGATTGGCCTGATCATGGCTTGTTTGGCAATTGGGGAAGGTGCAGGGGTTGTTAGTCTGATCGTAACCAGCGCTGTCGTTTTTGCCATGATTGCCGGGGCCATAGGTGTGTTGCACATAAAACTGACTGCTGAAATCCTGATGATCATTCTCGCTAACAGCACATTACTTTATTGCTTAATCGCATCAGCCTTTCTCAAAGCCGAAATCACTGAACAAGGAATGCCCGATGCGCTCCACGCCATTGAAGCCTGGCTGCCCTCTATTATCGCCCTAAGCTGCGCGGTGCCGATTTATCTGTTGAATATTGATGGAGCGAAACGAGCGACACTTTTGGTTGTCGGCGGAAGTTTTATCGTGACGCTGACAATTGGGTTTCTGCTGCGTCCGATTTGTCTTTTTGTAAGACGGGGTAATTGAGAGGTTTGCAAAATTGCCACCAAGCTGCCATACTGCTCGAATGAAAATCCATTCCACCATTATTGGTCGAACTTTGCGCGATGACGTTATGGTCAATTGCGCGCGTATTGGGTTCAAGCCTTAGCATTTTTGCCCTGATTGTTATGTGAAACCAGCCTGCAACGCTGGAACCCTTTTCGTATCTGGAGCACCATCATGAACGTCGTCCCAAAAAATATTAATCTCGAAGAGATCGTTAAAGCAGACATCGCCCATCATTTTCATCCGTTCACGGATCATAAGGCTTTTCATGCGGCCGGTGGCCCGCGCGTGATGACCCATGCCGATGGTGTTTATATTTGGGACGGCAAGGGCAACAAAATTTTAGACGGCATGGCCGGGCTTTGGTGCGTGAACATTGGTTATGGCCGCAAGGAATTGGCCGAGGTTGCCTATAAGCAAATGCTCGAATTGCCGTTCTACAACACCTTCTTCAAAACCACGACAGTGCCGACAACGCAGCTGGCTGAAAAAATATCCAGCGTGTTGCCAGAGCGTTTCAAACACATTTTCTTTGCCAATTCCGGAAGCGAGACGAACGATACCATCGTCCGTTTCATCCGCCATTATTGGAAACTGATGGGCAAGCCTTACCGGCAGCACATCATAGCGCGGCGTCGTGGCTATCATGGCTCGACTTGGGTTGCTTCAAATTTGGGTGGCTTTCCGTCCATGCACGGGCAGGGCGGGGATGTTCTTCCCGGCTTCCACCATATTCAGCAACCCTATTGGTATGATTTTGGTGGCGATAAATCACCAGAGGAATTTGGCCTTGAAGCGGCACAAGAATTGGAAAAGAAAATCCTTGAACTGGGGCCTGAAAATGTTGCGGCATTTTATGGTGAGCCCATTCAAGGTGCTGCGGGTGTTTTAATTCCGCCATCAACCTATTGGCCAGAAGTGCAGCGCATCTGCAAAAAATATGGTGTGCTCATTGTGGCTGATGAAGTGATCTGCGGCTTTGGCCGCACCGGCAATTGGTTTGGCTTTGAAACGTTTGGCTTTGATCCTGATATAGTGGCGATGGCCAAGGGCTTGTCATCTGGTTATCAGCCGATTGGTGCAGCTGCATTCTCAGAACACTTGATCAAAGACTTCTTCGACAAGGGCGGCGAGTTCTACCACGGTATGACCTATGCGGGCCATCCTGTGTGTTCTGCTGTGGCGCTCAAAAACATCGAAATTATTGAAGATGAAAAATTAGTTGAACGCGTGGCGGAATTGGCACCCTATTTTGCCAGTGGCTTGGCCTCGTTGAACGATCATCCCATCGTCGGTGAAACACGGTCGGTTGGCTTGATCGGTGCCATCGAAATTGCCAAAAATAAAAAGACCCGGGAACGCTTCCACGACTGCGGCCGTGTGGGCACGATCTGCCGCGATCATTCGATCAACAACGGCCTGATTATGCGCGCCTGTTGGGACACAATGGTGCTGTCACCGCCGTTCATTATTTCGAAGAAAGAAATTGATGAGATGATCAGACTCGTGCGGCTGGCCTTGGATAAGACCTATGCTGACGTGAAGTCAGAGATGTAATCGGAGAATATTATGGCACTTGAAATGGATAAACTCACCCGCCCACCGGGCGATGAAGCGTTTCGCCGTGAAAATTTGAAAGGCACGCAGTGGGAACCGACTTATGCAGGCGCGCTTTCGTTTATGCGGCGCAAATATACCCGCGATTTGACGGGCGTTGATATTGCTGTGACGGGTGTTCCGTTTGATCAAGCTGTGTCGCATCGTTCGGGCACACGCATGGGACCCGAAGGCATACGCAAAGCGTCGGCTGAGAATGCGTGGGGTCCATTCTGGCCTTGGATGTTTGACCCGTTTGATACGTTGGCCGTTGCTGACTGTGGCGATTGCTTTTTCGATTGGGGCAAGAAAGAAGATTTCCCGGCCACGCTGGAAAACCACACCGCTGAAATTTTGAAGGCGGGTGCAGAAACGATCACGCTCGGCGGCGATCATTATATTTCTTATCCGGTTCTCAGAGCATATCACAAAAAACATGGGGCCTTGGCGCTGGTGCATTTTGATGCGCACCGCGACGTTGAAATCGACAATGGCGGCCGCATCGACCACGGCACTATGTTTGGCTATGCTGTGCGTGAAGGCTTGATCGATCCGCATAAATCCGTGCAAATCGGCATCCGCACCACGTTTGCAGGCGAAACCACCATGGGCTTCCGTATCATCTACGCCGATGAAGTGCACGCCACTTCCACCGCCGATCTGGTTTCGATGATTGAGAAAAAAGTTGGCAAGCAGAAAACGTATTTGACCTTTGACATCGATTGCCTCGATCCATCAGCAGCACCGGCAACGGGCACGCCAATTCCTGGAGGGCTTACTTATCATCAGGCAGCATCAATCATCCGTGGGCTGAAGAATATTAATTTTGTCGGCATGGATATGGTGGAAGTGTCACCACCTTATGATCATGCGGAAATTACTTCGGGCGCAGCGGCGGGCCTGATCATGGAATATATTTGTTTACGGGCTTGGCAGAAGGGTGCGCGCGCGGAGAAGATGCCGGAGTAAACGCGGGCGCTAGATTTCAAATGAAATCATATCCGCGCAGATTGATGCTCTTGGGCTTGATCGTGGTGGTAGGCATTGCACTGTTTCCTTTTGCTGCGTGGATCGCTGCCCTGACCCCCGTGCTTGGTCGAGAACAAGACATTAAACCGACTGACCCGCCCATTTTCGTTTGCGCCAATTTTGCGCATGCCGAAATTGTTCTTCCAATCACCGATGCGGCAATTGATTGGCAATCTATGTTTGACATTGCAGACGTAAAAGCATCGCATCCGGAATTATATCTGTCATTCGGTTGGGGGGATCTCGCATTTTTTCAACAGACCGGAACGTGGAATGACATGCGTTTAGGGACAACGCTTGCTGCATTTGCAGGCCGCCTTCCGACCACGTTGCGCATGGTGGTTCAAAAGATACCGCGTAATGATCCTGAATGTTTAATGCTGGTGATTGACGCTGAAGGTCGCCGCGCCTTGGCCACGCACATGCGCGAAACACTTGGCGCAATTCCACCAACACTGGCATCTGGCAGTGAAAAATACCAGCGATACTATATTGCAAAAGGGAAGTACGGCATCTTCCACACCTGCAATCAATGGGTCAGTGATGGGCTAACAAAAGCTGGACTGCCCTATGCGCGTTATGCGCCCTTCAGTTTCGACGTGATCTGGCCACTTTATAGGATTTTGTATTGAGAGGTTAACTCAACGCATCCCTAATCCGGTAATACGCCATAGCCGCCACGAGCAGCGGCGTACGCAACCGCCCGCCGGGAAATGGCAGGTGTTTGATTTTGGCGAGAAGATCAAACCGCTCGGCCGTTCCGCGCACGCATTCTGCCATTAGCTTGCCGTACATGCCTGCAAGCGAAACGCCCTGGCCGGAATAGCCGTGGGCGTAGAAGACTGTGGGAGAAAGTCTGCCGCAATCGGGAATGCGGTTTGATGTTATGGCGATAAAGCCGCCCCATGCGTAATCAATTTTCACATCTTTGAGCTGGGGGAAAACGGATGTCATGCGTGGGCGCATATATTCACCCAAATTCGGCGGCTCGTAAGTTGAGTAAGAAGCGCGGCCGCCAAACAGCATCCGGTTGTCAGCCGAGCGCCGATAGTAATCGACAATGAAATTCGTGTTGGCCACGGCTTCATTATCTGTGATCAAAGACTTCGCGCGATTCTCGCCCAGTGGTTCAGTGGCGATGATGTAACTGCCAACGGGCATCACTTTGCCTTCAAGTGGTTTCACCAGTTGGCCGAGATATGCATTGCCGCCAATGATCATGAACTTGGCTGAAACTTTGCCCCGCGCCGTGTGCGCCCATGGGGCAGGGCCCGTGTTGACTTCAACCACGCGCGAATGTTCATGCACGACGGCACCCGCCTTGATCGCCGCAGCCGCCAATCCTAAGCAATAATTCAATGGGTGGAAATGCCCGGCATGAGATTCTCTTAACGCGCCATGATAGATATTGGTGCCAAGTTTTTGTTCTAATTCATCTTTTGATAACAGAGTATTGCCGCCATAGCCGAGCGCTTCATACTCATCGGCCCATTCTTGCAAATGCTTGAACTGGTGCGCTTTGGGGATGCAATGCATATAACCCCAGCGAATATCACAATCGATTTTGTGCTTTTCAACCCGTGCCAATATCAGCTGCTTGGCTTCTTCCGATAAATCAAAAGCCCGTTTGGCATCAGCCTTGCCGATTTGTCCTTCGATCTTGCCTTGGCCTGATGAGAACCCTGTGCAAATTTGCCCGCCATTACGGCCTGAAGCGCCAAAGCCAATTGTTTCTGCTTCCAGCACCACAACTTTGTATCCGGCTTCGGCCAATTCCAGTGCGGCAGATAGGCCGGTGTAGCCAGCACCAATGATGCAGACATCCGCTGTTACGTCCCCGTCGAGTGGCACAGTAGAGATGCTGCGATTAGCGGTGGCTCGATAGTATGATTTATTCGAGATTGATGCGGGCATAAAACCTTCTAACCTCCCCCCTTCCTATTGGTCAACAACCCGCGCTAAGCTGCGACTCGATATTAACAACGCAGTATAACGTGTCATGAGCCAAGCCAAATTTGAGGAATATTTATCTTCCAACCGCATATCGGAGGTCGAATGCCTTGTGGCCGATATGTCGGGAACGGCGCGGGGAAAAATCCTGCCGCCCAAAAAATTCCTCTCTGGCCATAAATCCAAGGGCCTGCGTGTTCCCGAAGAAGTCTTCACACTCACGATTAACGGCCGCTTTGTTTCTGATACCAATGCAGTGAGCGACAGCGCCATTGATATTTATATGCAGCCTGATGTGGACACCATCCGCATCGTGCCATGGTACAGCGAACCAACTGCGCAAGTGATTTGCGATGCCTATCATCTGAACCATGATCCCGTTACGATCTCGCCGCGTCATGTTTTAAAGCGCGTGTTGCAGCTGTACAAAGATAAGGGTTGGCGGCCTGTGGTGGCACCTGAACTTGAATTCTATCTGGTGAAGAAGAATTTCGATCCAGATTATCCGCTTGAAGCTGCTGTTGGCAGGTCAGGCCGCAAAGAATCCGGTGGCCAAGCTTATGGTATCGACGCTGCCAATGATTTTGATCCGATTGTTGAAGATATTTATGATTGGTGCGAAGCGCAGGAACTTGATGTTGATACGCTGAGCCACGAAGCAGGCCCAGCGCAGCTTGAGATCAACTTCAATCATGGCGATCCGCTCGAACTTGCCGATCAGGTTTTCCTGTTCAAACGCACCGTGCGCCAAGCGGCCTTGAAGCATGATGTCTATGCCACGTTCATGGCCAAGCCGCACGAAAATGAGCCGGGATCTTCTATGCATATCCACCAATCCGTGATGGATTCAAAAACGGGCAAAAACGTCTTCATTGGAAAAGACGGACAACCCTCAAAGCTGTTCCTCAATCATATCGGTGGATTGCAAAGATATTTGGCGGGCGCTTTGCCCCTGCTTGCGCCAAATGTGAATTCTTATCGGCGCTTGGTTCCTGAATCTGATGCGCCAACCAATGTGCATTGGGCCACAGATAATCGCACCGTTTCGTTGCGTGTGCCGGCGTCTGATCCTGCCAATTTGCGTGTTGAAAACCGGGTGGGGGGTGCTGACTCTAACCCATACTTGGCATTTGCCGCCTCATTGGCGTGCGGCTATTTGGGAATGGTGGAGAAGATCAAGCCTTCTGAGCCAGTCACTGGTTCCGCCTATCGTTATGCCCACACATTGCCGATCAGTTTGGATGAAGCGCTTGATAAACTCAACTACAACAAGCCATTGAAGCAGGTTTTGGGCGAACAGTTTGTTGAAGCTTATCAAGATGTGAAATTCCAAGAGATGCAACATTACCGCAAGGTCATCAGCTCTTGGGAACGCGAGTTTTTGCTGCTCAATGTATAGTTTCACTCTATGATGATTTGAGTCGAATACCGCGAGGGAAATATGCAAGTTTTATTTCGATTGGTTGTTGTGCTGGTGCTAATGGTTGCGGCACCTTTAACAGCATTGGCCCAAGATGCTGGGCAAGTGCAGGCGGCGATTGCGCAGCTGTTGACCAGCGGCCAACGCTTAGCACTGCCCGTTGAACGCATCAGGCCAGCGCTCACCGCGCATTATGTGAACAGCCGCGGTGCTATTTACTGGGTTGGCACTGGCCGCATGGATAGTTTTATCGCGCGGTTGCAACAGGCAAAAAATGACGGGCTGAATTCCGCTGATTATCCGGTAGCGTTTTTAACGTCACTGCGCGATGATCTAAATCCCAATGATCTAGTTGCAGCTGCACAAGCGGAGTTGGCATTTTCTGCGTTTTTTGTGTCCTACGCTGCCGACTTGAAAATTGGCCGCATTGCCCCCCAAAAAGTTGACCCCAATCTTTTCCGTGCACAGAAAACCATTGATGTGCAGCGCGTGTTGGCTGACCTCAAAAAACAATCAGACCCAAATAAATTCTTGGCAGGTTTCGAGCCGCGCAACGTGCACTATCAAGCGCTCAAGAAAATGCTGAAGGTCTATACCCAAGTGATCGATGAGGGCATTTCGTGGCCGACCATCGCACAAGGTGCAACGGTGAAAGCGGGTGGATCAGACACTCGCATACCGGCAGTGCGGCACATTCTTTCCCTCACTGGCGATTTTGAATGGGCTGAAACCAGCTCCTCGGTGTTTGACCAAAACCTCGCTATTGCTTTGCGCCGGTTTCAATTGCGTCACGGTCTTGAAGCTAAAGGCCTGCTGGGCAAGCAGACAATTGTTGCTCTGAATATTTCACCAGAAGAACGCCAGCGCCAAATTATTTTGAATATGGAACGTTGGCGCTGGATGCCGGATAATCTTGGTGAGGAACATTTCTTGGTTAACATTGCTGGCTTTGAATTGCAGCATTGGCAATCCAACACCATCATTGATCGGATGGCTGTTGTGGTGGGCGCAGTGGCCACGCAAACGCCTGAATTTTCCGGCGCAATGCAATACATCGAACTCAATCCCTATTGGACGGTGCCATATTCGATTGCCACCAAAGAAATGCTGCCCAAACTGCAAGCCAACCCGATGGCTTATGCCGGTGATTTTGAAGTGTTTGCGGGCGGCAAAGTGGTCGATTGGAATTCGATCAATTGGTCGTCTTATGGTGGCGGTGGCTCATTTCCTTTCACTTTTAGACAATTGCCAGGCCTTAAAAACGCGCTGGGCAAAGTAAAATTCATGCTGCCTAATAAATTCAATATCTACCTCCACGATACGCCAGCCAAAGACAAATTCGCCAACAGCACCCGCGCATTCAGCCACGGCTGCATCCGCCTGTCCGATCCAACGAGGTTGGCTTATTCGTTGCTTGAACGCAGTGGAATGGACCAATCGGCCGTCAATGATGTGTGGGCGAGCGGCCAAAACACCAGAGTAAACTTACCCACCACGATACCCGTGCACTTGATTTACGCGACGGCGTTTTCGAGCGAGAATGGCATTGAGTTTCGGACGGATGTCTATGGGCGGGACCGGAAGCTTTATGAAGCGCTGTTTGGGAGGGCGGGGAGTTGAAGTGACGTTGAAGGAGGTAACTTTAATATTCAGGAGTGTTTAGCCTGATTGGTCTGGGAGCTGGAGGTTCGTTTCCTCTGGGCGTTTTCTGTTCCGGTGGCCTTCTTACAATCTGCGCCCTTTGGGCGTTGAATTTTGTTTCTCAATCTCAAACAAAAGGAAAGGAAATCCGCATGAACAAAGAATATAGCAAAACTGAAAAACCTAATTATGTTTTGACTTCTGTCATTGACACGATATGGGCAATCGGAACTGGCGCGCTGTCTGGTGTCCTCTCAGGCTAAACACTCGCATTAAAATGGCAATTCCGTAGCACACAGTATTGGGGCGACAGTGCAATAAATTACTTCACCCTGAATTAGTGGGGAATAGGGTTGGCGGCATCTTCCTCCCGGTAAATCGGGGCGAAGACTAACTGCGCAACACCCCACCCGCTGATAACGCCTTTGCACTTGATTTTACATGCAACACGGCGGCCCCCTTCGATGCCAAAAATGCGCTCACCACGACTTCAACATCATCACCCATAACCAGCTCAAATGCCTCTGCGCCAAAGCTTTTAGCCCATGCGGTGAAATCTGGATTGACAAGATTTGTTCCAGACACGCGACCAGCATAGTTCTTCTCTTGATGCGAACGAATGGTGCCATAGATATTGTTATTTGAAATAACAAGCTTGGGCGCCAGACCATAAGCCATCGCTGTGGCAAGTTCATTGCCAGTCATCAACACGCCGCCATCACCCACAAAACAAATAGTCATGCGACTCGGATAAACCAGTTGTGCTGCAACGGCCGCCGGCACCCCGTAACCCATGGCCCCGGCGATACAGCCCAGCAACATGCCCTTGGGTGTCATCGGCCAGTGGCGATGATGCCATGTGCTCATGTTGCCGGCATCAGTGGTGATGATGGCATCAGCAGGGGCGAGCTTGGCCAGCGCCATCGTCACCATACCAAAATCAACGCCATCATCAGGCATGGGCGATGTAAATTTCTGCGCGGCTTTGGTGGCGGCGTTCACATCGTTGACCCAACGCTCACGCACCGCTGATACTACGCGCACCGTTTGCGAAAGGCCGTTCAAGACTTGAACAGGATCAGCAACAATTCCCAAATCAGCGCGGATCACTTTACCGATGGGGGAAGCATCGGGGTAAATATGCACAAGTGTTTGCTTAGGAACTGGTGCTTCTGGCAGCGTGAACCCCAATGTTGCAAAATCGCCGAGCCTTGTTCCCACCGCGATGATCAAATCAGCTTCGGCCAAAACTTTGCGCTGAGCTGCAGTTGTGGAAGGCGTTAAGTGGCCCGCAAATAAATCAGAGCCATTATCAAACACGTCTTGGTTTTTCCACGTCACTGCAACGGGAATGCGCTGCGAAGAAGCAAAGCGCGCCAGTGCATCAGCGCCAGCAACTCCGCGCAACTTCGCACCCGCCATGATCAAAGGCCGCTCAGCTTGCGCAATCAATTCTTGAATGTTTGAAATTTCATGAAGCGCACCACCGATGGAGGGCATAGGATAAACGACAGGCTCAATCGTTTCAATTTCATCCCGCAACATGTCTTCCGGCATTGAAATGATAACGGGACCCGCAACGCCCTCGCAAGCAAGACGGAATGAACGTGGCATCAGTTCAATCAGCTTAGCGCCCTCAGTCACTTCATAAACCGCCTTGGCCATGCCGCCAAAGAACTGGCCATAATCGACTTCTTGAAAAACCGCGCGCGTGCGCTCGTCTCGGGCCACTTGGCCAATCATCACAACCAGCGGCACACCGTCTTGCTCAGCTGAATGCACAGCAATGGATGCATTGGTGGCACCCGGGCCCCGGCTAACCAACAACACAGCAGGCTTGCCCGTGAGCTTAGCTTCGGCCATCGCCATGAAACCTGCACCACCCTCGTGCCGACAAACAATAATCTCAATGCCGCTGCCATAAAGGGCATCAAGCAACGCCAAATAACTCTCACCAGGCACGCAATAAACCCGCGCTATGCCGTGGGCCTTAAGGGAGGAAACAATAAAATCAGCAGCGCGCATTATTCACCTTTTGAAAAATCTTGTCGGTGAATTCATGCCCGCATCAACCTGCGTTGTCGATAAAAATCCCTATTGTGTTGAGGCCACAACGCCCGCATCAGCAGCTTTTTTATACCAGTTTGCGGCCAGCTTCTCATCCGGCTGCAAGCCAACGACGTTCAGCTTGGCAAAAACCTTCGGATCATAACTGCGCGCAACACCAAAACTGCCCTGCGCATTACCTAACTCGGCCGCCCGCGTAAAAAATTGGCGCGCCGCGATAATGTCGCCACTGTCCAACAACGCGTTACCTTTGGCAACCAAATCATCAGCTTCATTCAGTGCCTTCGGAATTGCCGACGCTGCATTGGATTGCTCAACAGCTGTTTCCGGCACTGCGCTGACAGGCGACACAATTGCAGCGGGCGCAATTGCTGGCTGAATAACGGCCTCGGCTATTTCTGAATTTACCTTACCATCTCCCGCTTGCGCCACCGGAATCTCTGCTGATTGCGGGAGCACGTTCTGCAATTGAACTTTCACCGCCTTGGTGGGTGCTGCAAGTGCGCCTGTAATATCATCGATTGCCGATACCTCCATGTCAAATTGCTTCACATCCGAGCGTGGCACCACCAACTTAACTTCAGCGAGATCAGACTGTTTTAAAGTCCAGTTGCCCTCGAGTGATCTAACACCTGCGGTCAAATAAGCCTGCTCTGGCAAGCCTGCTATCTTAAGTGAAATCGGCTCTGATGCATCGGAACTCTGCGCGCTGAGCGCCAATGGAATCATGCCACCCAACGTTCCGCGCACGTCGCTCACGTCTAATGTTGCTGTGGCGATAGGTTTTTTAACAATAACACTTTCATTTGAAGCCACCACAGGTTTTGGCGCAGCAATAGGCATTGAAGGCGACAATGCCGCTATTTTATCCTGAGCAGCAACTAGCATCGCGGTGTACTTCTGTTTTACCAATTCAGAATGAGAAAAGCCGAACCCTGCAACTGCACCGATGCAAATGGCTGCTGATCCGATTGCCAATATTTTTGTCCATGGCAACGCAGGCGTCTGCGGTTTAGCGCGCACCGTCTTGCGGTTTTTCTGTTTCAGTTCATAACGCTTTTTGCGGCCTTGTATCTCATGCAATGGTAGCGTGGGGCGGCGTTGCGTAGGCCCCTTCATCGGTGCTGATTCAACTTCAACGTTGGTTTTTGGGCGATCATACAAATCTTGACCTTCTTGAAAACGTTGCTCCATCCGCCTCTTATACGCTTCATAGGCTTCTACGTTTGGCGTTTCAACATAAGTGTGAGGGGCGGATTTCTGATCGGACTCGCGCGAAGGGTTTGGCAATTCAGATGGCAGTTGTGTGAACCAGCTTGGCGTTTTTGAAAATTGCGGTTCGTTGGTTTCAGGGATCAAGGCCGCGTCTGAGGTATCTTCAATATCAGTCTGTTTGGCACGAATTTGGGTCATGGTTTGCCTCCAGTAGGGTTTATATTTACGTTGTCTATACGGTTCGCTTGGGATTGTTCCAAAATTTTCTGAGCCTCGGCGTGCCGCTTCCAACCGAGCACAGCCGCCGCCAAATTTGCGCCGCTATCGGCATCCGGTAATTTGAATATCAATGACGTAAAGTTTTCAAGCGATTTCTGATGCGCCGAATCCCGTGGCTTTTCAACGACAGCCAGCGTGAGAGACGTGGCCAATGTCTCGACACCTTGGTTGCCGACAATAAGACCCGGCATTTCGCGCGCCGTTAAAATTGCCGGTTGATAAATCTTGGCAAGTTCGGGCGATGCTTGCAATTTCAAAACGTGAAAGCGCCCGTCACTTAATCCTGATGTCGAAATGTCGGTTCCCAATATAAGTGCGGCATCTGCTTCACCATTGATCAATGCGTTTACGGCTGCATCATCCTGCTTGGCAACACGCGTGAAAGAAATGTTAAGTCCGCCTAAGAGTAATTCTCCGGTGGCAAATGCAGCACTTTGCGCAGGCCCCGTTGCAATACGTTTTCCAGCCAAACCAGCAACATTTGCAATATTCCGTTTTGCAATTAATATCACATCGAGCGAGGAGAGTTTGGCAATGTAGCCAATCCGATCTTGTCGACCATTTAAGATATCTTGGTTGCTGGCATAGATGAGTGAATCAGACGATATGATCGCCGCATCAACAGACGGTAAATTCGAAAGATCATTAAGACCGCGCAGTCCGCCTTCGCCCAGCATTGGCACTACACGCATGCCGTTTTCATGCTCAAGTTTTGCGGCAATTTTGGAGGCAGCAGAAAGCCATTGCGGCTCTGCAGCAAGCAACCCAATCACAGTCTCTTGGACATTTGTTTCAGCGTAAGCATAGCTTACACAACTAAAAAAAACACACGCTCCAAGAGTAGGCAAAAACCTTCCCATGCCACACACCTCCGACTATAAACTGCACAATCCCAACTTGCAGAAAGCTGACACTGTTCTGCAACAGGCAAGCTTTTTCAGCTGCGAATGTGGCGATCAGGGGGCAGGTTAAAGGTCATCTCTGGGCAATGGGCAGATAGGAACGCAAGTCTGGCCCATTATACAAAGTGAGGGGGCGGATTAGGATGTTATTTTGCAATTGTTCAATGCACTGAACCGTCCAACCCGGCACCCGACCGACAGCAAAGATGGGCACGAATAAATCTGGTGCAATGCCATTCAAATAATAAATTACACCCGAATAAAAATCGACATTCACATTCACGCCAAAGCGCGCATAGGGCTTCATCGCATCGACAACCGCTTGCAAAATGGCAAACCATTTTGGTTCGCCCATTTCGCGCGAAAGTTTTTCAACGCCGTCCCGCATATGTCGCGCGCGCGGGTCCTCAGTGCGGTAAACGCGGTGGCCAAAACCTGTGACTGCTTCGCCAGCAGCCCGCTTGGCTTTAACATAAGCGGCGGCGTTTTCGGGTGTTCCAATTTCCTGCGCCATACGCATCACATCTTCTGCGGCACCACCATGAGCAGGGCCGGCAAGGGCAGCTATGGCAGCGGTCATCGCGCCATGAAGATTGGCCTCGGTGCCTATGACGACGCGGGCTGTGAATGATGACGCATTGCTGCCGTGCTCGGCATGCAGAATGAGATCGCGGTCCATCAATTGTGCAGCATCTGCGGAAGGCTTGCGGCCCGTGATCATCCAAAGGAAATTTGTGGCATGAGAAAGTGTTTCATCAGGCAAGGGAATAGATTTGCCCGCGCGGATCGCCGCATGAGCTGCGACTATCATCGGAATTTGCGATGAAAGCCTGATGCCTTTGATACGTGCTGCTTCGACTGACTTGTCATTATTAAGCGGATCAAAAGCACTCAATGCCGAAACGCAAGTGCGCATCACATCCATAGGGTGTGCAGCTTTCAACGTAGTGATGATCGAAATGATCTCGGTTGGCAGCTTGCGCTCGGCTTTTAATGCCTTATCGAAATCTGCCAACTGAGCGGCCGTTGGCATTTCGCCATTGATCAGCAAATAAGCCGTTTCTTCGAAACTGGAATGTTCAGCGAGATCATGGATGGAGTAACCACGGTAACGAAGCTCACCCGCCTTGCCGTCGATAAATGTTGTGGCGGAACGTTCAAAATAAACCCCTTTAAGGCCGCGGTTGATTTGAACCTTTTCTTCTTCAGACATTATCGGTTATCCAGTTTCTATGAGCAATGTGATTGACGAAGCAAAAGCAAAGATCAAGGGCCAAAATCTCAAGCTGGTAATGCCAGAGTCAGGTGATCCGCGCATCCAAGCTGCAGCCCAAATTTTGGCCGAGCAGGGCTTGGCCGTACCAATTTTGGAAATGGCAGAGCCGACATATGAAGCGGTTGCGATTGTGATGGCGCGGCGCGATAAAATGAATGAGGCGATGGCAGCGCGCCTGCTGAAAAAGCCGCTTTATGCGGCAGGCGCTATGGTGGCCACTGGTGCTGCCCACGCAATGCTAGCAGGTGTAGCCAACCCCACGGCCCGCGTGATTGAAGCAGCAATGATCACCATCGGCCTTGCCCCCAATATCAATGCGGCCTCAAGCTTTTTTCTGATGCAATGGCCAGACAAGCGTTTGCTGTTTGCCGACTGCGCCGTGAATATTCAACCTTCCGCAACAGAATTAGCTGACATTGCGTTGGCCTCGGCTGCCAGTGCTGCTAAAATCTTAAATGACGAACCACGTATTGCATTGCTCTCATTCTCTACCAAAGGCAGCGGTAGTCATCCCGATGCCGATAAAGTTGTGCAAGCCTTGCGCCTTGCCCGCGAACGAGCGCCGCATTTGACGATTGATGGCGAGTTGCAGGGCGATGCGGCACTCTCGGCCACCGTCGCCGCACGCAAATTAAAAGTGCCAAGCGATGTGGCGGGCAGGGCCAATGTGTTGGTGTTCCCTGATCTGGATGCAGGCAACATCGCCTATAAGCTCATACAATATCTGGGCGGAGCACAAGCCATAGGCCCAATTCTTCAAGGCTTCGCCAAACCTGTGTCTGATCTCTCACGCGGTGCAAGCGTAGAAGACATAGTCGACACTGCAGCCCTTTTGCTTTCGATGGTCTAGCGCTATTTCAACTCAATCTCGATGAAAGCATATTCGCTGTCATTGGCGTTGATCACATCATGTTCAACGCCCTCTTTGCGGAAATATGGAACACCTTTTTTCATTTCGGCAAAGCTCGTGCCATCGTTCGTTTCCAGCTTCACCTTTCCATCCATCAAAGGCACCACAACATAATCATGCCCATGCTTATGCCAGCCTGTGTTTTGGCCAGGTTGAAAGCGATATTCCGTGACGATGACTCGCTCGTTTTCGACGAACACAGTGGCTTTTGCAGTTCCAATCATGATGCTCTCCTTTTTTACAACTTGCGATCAATGAGGGATTTTGAAAAGAGCCAGTTGCAAATTGAATGCAATGTTATAATATAACATGAATGCCGAACGCTCACCATGACCACGCCCATTGTACTGCCGAGCTCATCTCCCGTGCCGAGCAAACCTGTGCCAAGCGCGGCACAAGATTGACCGAGCAGCGCAAAGACGTGCTGGCCAGCGTGGCCGAAAGCCATAGTGCTGTGGGAGCGTATGAAATTATCGAACGCATGGCCATAGGCGGCCCACGGCCCGCGCCCATCACCATCTATCGCGCGCTCGATTTTTTGCTTGAGCATGATTTGGTGCATAAGATTGAAAGCCGCAACGCTTATGTGGCCTGTTCAGGTGCTCATTCGAACGATCAACCGACGTTATTGATTTGCAATCAATGTGGCGTCGTCGATGAAGTGATTGCACCTGCCATCAATGCCTGCTTGGAAAGTACAGCAACTGAAAAACATTTTGCAGTCACCAAAACCGTGATTGAATTATCCGGCACCTGCAACAAATGCGCTGAGAGCCGCTGACATGCTGAAAATAAATCCAGCGCTCATTGCCACTCATGCGCTTGGTCTTAAAATTGGCGCTCGCAATATTTTGGAGAATGTGAATATCTCCGTTCACGATCGTGAAATCGTAACTGTTATCGGCCCCAATGGCGCAGGCAAATCTACTCTCATTAAAGTGATGCTCGGCCTGATTCCACAAACCTCAGGCCATATTCACAAGCGCGATGATCTGCGCGTGGGCTATGTTCCGCAGCGCTTTCCCGTTTCACCCAATGTGCCTTTATCGGTTCGGCGCTTGCTGACGCTCACACACAAAGCAGCCGAGTTAGAGCTGCAACACGCATTAGCCGAAACTGGCATTGCTCATTTGATTAATGCGCGTGTTGCTGATCTATCTGGTGGTGAATTGCAACGCGCTCTTTTGGCCAGAGCACTTCTCCGCCAGCCGCAATTGCTGGTGTTGGATGAACCCGTGCAAGCCGTGGATTTTGATGGTGAACTGAAGCTCTATGAATTGATTTCAAACATTCGCAAAGCCCGCGGTTGCGGCATTCTTATGGTCAGCCACGATCTGCATATGGTGATGGCCGAGAGTGACCGTGTCATTTGTTTGAACGGTCATGTCTGTTGCGAAGGTGCGCCAGTCGCCGTGCAGAAGAGCCCCGAGTTCTCAAAAATGTTCGGCCCCAAAGCAGCGGCAATGATTGCAGGTTATTCGCATCACCACGACCATGATCATGAAAGTCATGCAGGTGAAGCCAATGTACATTCACCGTTTGGTGATTTTAAGCCGGGTCATCGACATTGATGATCAGCGCTAGCCCCCAAGCTCCAACATCCCTGCGTAGGCAGGGATCCAGCTTGAGTACCAAAGGCGAGATTGAAGTAAGCTGCATTACTGCCTTCGCAGGAATGACGGCGTGTTGTAAGTTTGATTTAGAGGTTTGACATTAGAAAATGAACCTTTCCATCCTCTCCGAACCCTTCTTCATTCGCGCACTCCTCGCGGGCGTTGGCGTTGCAATCGTCGCGGGCCCCATCGGTTGTTTTATTGTCTGGCGTCGCATGGCTTATTTTGGCGAGACTTTGGCCCATGCGGGCTTGCTCGGCGTTGGCGTTGGGTTGCTGTTTAACGTGAGCATCACATTAGGTGCTGTGGTCGCGGCCATCCTCATCGCACTCCTGTTGCTCGCGCTGAAACGGCAACAACAAGTGGCGACGGATACATTGCTTGGCATCCTCTCGCACACGGCATTGGCACTTGGCATTATCACAATCGGATTGGTGACGGGCGCTGTGACTGGCCATCTCGATATTTTATTCGGCGACGTTCTGACAGTTTCGAAAAACGACGTGATCACCATCTGGATCGGCGCTATCGCCGTTCTTGCCGTTATCGCTTATCTCTGGCGTGATCTTATTGCCATATCCGTCCATGAAGATTTGGCGCGGGCCGAGGGTGTCAATGTGCCTTGGGTGGAATTGGTTTTCCTAATCACCATGGCCGCCGTTACAGCCTTCGCTATGAAAATTGTTGGCTTGCTCTTGATCACAGCTCTCACCGTTATTCCCGCTGCCGCCGCAAGGCGCATGGCCAATACGCCGGAAACCATGGCAGTCTGGTCGATCATTTTCGCATGCATCGCAGCTATCGGCGGATTATTAATGTCGGCTCTTTACGGAACCATCGCTGGCCCATCAATCGTTCTTGGTGCCAGTTTTCTCTTTGTCTTGACCTTGTTAAAGAGGCAGAGCAATTAGGCAAACCATGTCATATTCAGCGATCGAAACCAGACGAAAAACCATTGCCGTAAACGTCGGCCACATCAAAGTGGGCGGGGCGGCACCTGTCGTCGTGCAGTCTATGACCAACACCGATACGGCAGATGTGCAAGGAACCGCCCGGCAATGTTTTGAATTGGCAACAGCTGGCTCAGAACTCGTGCGGATCACTGTTGACCGCGAAGAATCCGCAGCCGCTGTGCCTGCCATCCGCGCGGCGCTTGATAAGATGAATTGCAACGTGCCGCTGGTGGGTGACTTTCATTACAATGGTCACACACTATTGACCGCCTTTCCCGATTGCGCAGAAGCCCTGGCCAAATACCGCATTAACCCCGGCAATGTGGGTTTCAAAGATAAGAAAGATCGCAACTTCTCAACCATGATTGAAGTGGCGATCAACCACAACAAACCCGTCCGCATCGGCGTCAATTGGGGATCGCTTGATCAAGCCATGCTTGCGAGTTTGATGGACGAAAACGCCAAATCGCAAAACCCATTGCCTGCGCGTGCGGTGATGCATGAAGCCATTGTGCGCTCTGGAATCGAGTCTGCACTCTTTGCCGAGGAGTTGGGGCTGGCGCGCGATAAGATCATTATCAGTGCCAAGTGTTCTGAGGTGCAAGACTTGATTGCCGTCTACCGCATGATGGCGGCGCGCACGGATCACGCATTGCATTTGGGTCTCACGGAAGCAGGCATGGGATCTAAAGGCATTGTGGCCTCAACAGCTGCCCTTTCCGTTTTGTTGCAAGAAGGCATCGGCGATACCATCCGCATCTCGCTCACACCCGAGCCCGGTGGTGACCGGACGCGCGAAGTCATCGTGGCCCAAGAAATTCTGCAAACCATGGGCCTGCGCGCGTTCGCCCCAATGGTCATCGCATGCCCCGGCTGCGGCCGCACCACATCAACCGTTTTCCAAGAATTGGCCCAAGACATCCAATCATATGTACTAAACCGCATGCCAGATTGGCGCGAAACTTATCCCGGCTTTGAAAACCTTTCACTCGCCGTCATGGGCTGCATCGTCAATGGCCCCGGTGAATCCAAACATGCTGACATTGGCATTTCATTGCCGGGCACAGGCGAACTTCCTGCCGCCCCGATTTATATCGATGGTAAAAAAGTGAAAACCTTGCGCGGCGAAAACATCTCGCAACAGTTCCAAAAAATCGTCGAAGACTATGTCAGCAAACGCTGGGGCTGAACTGCCACACTTTCCAATGCGGGTGTCTGAGTTTTCAAAACAATCCGATCGCTTTTTGAATCGTGGCGATATTATTCTAACGCGAAACAAAAGCTGGAGCAGTCGCATCGTCCACAATGGCACAGGTAGTTTTTTCACCCACGCTGCATTTGTGTTTCTGCTCCCGCGCCCAAGTGAGCGCTTTGAAAATACTTTCGTGCTTGAAAGCATGCCTTCAGATGTTGGGGTGGCCAATATCAAAAGATGGATTTCTGGCCCCAACCCATCTTAGGAAATAGCAATTTTGCGATTGCAAGGCCACGGCCTGGACCGCGCATTCTTCAAGCTGGTGGGCAGCATTATGCTTGATCAGGTGAACTCGGCCTATGACTAAGGCATTGCCGTAAAATTGGATATTTCAGTATGGTTCGGATTAAAGCTTGGTTGTTCGCGCATCAGCAGGCGCACGACTGCTTATAAGCCGTGGACACCGAAGACATTTATTTGCAGCGGCTATATTCAATATGGCTTGGCTGAAGCAAAGCGGCGCAACGATCTTGATCCAGATTCTGTTTTGCTGAAAGAGGGCGTGGCTTCTTACGATCGCGCCGGCCTGCTGGCCGTTTCGCCTGACGACATTGCCAAATCCAAAAATTTGAAATGGCTTTACGCAGTGCGTCGGAGTTGGGTGCACCAAGTGAGCTCATATGAACAAGCGCGTGAAGTTATTTCCGGCGCTCAATCATAAAGTTTGCAGCTTGGTCTAAAACATCAGCGTTTTTTCCATAATACGCCAACCAATGCGAAGCAGCAGCTACTTTGCGCTTGGCCTCAGCTTTCGCTTCAGCCACTCCCAAAAAATCGACAAATGTGGCTTTGCCTTTTGATTTGTCTTTTTGTGTCGCCTTGCCAAGGGTTTCGACATTTGCTTCAACGTCTAGCACATCATCGGCGATCTGGAAGGCAACACCAATGTTTTCTGCATATTTCTGAAGATACAAAATATTGGCACCAGCTGCCATTGGTCCCGCAATACACGCAAACTCAAAAAGCGCACCTGTCTTCCTGCTCTGCATAAATGATATTGCCGATAAAGAATCAAAATTTGTCATCTCTGCTTCGATGTCCAGCATCTGCCCACCCACCATTCCGTCGGGTCCTGATGCTTTTGCTAACTGCAGCACAATTTCAAGCGGTGCATTCGCCCGCGCCAAAATCTCGAACGCAAAAGTCAGCAAGCCATCGCCAGCCAAAATCGCCGTCGCTTCATCAAATTTCTTATGGGTTGTGGGCTGCCCGCGTCGCAAATCATCATTATCCATGGCAGGCAAATCATCATGCACCAGCGAATAGCAATGCACACATTCCAAAGCGCAAGCCATATCAAGCGCCGAAGTCGGATCAACATCATGAAGCCTGCAAGACTCTAAAACAAAAAACGGCCGCAACCGTTTGCCTTGCCCCAAAACCGCATAACGCATCGCTTCACGCAAACGGTTTCCCGAAAGAACTGGCAACAACGCATCCAGCCGCGCTTCCACTGCCTTGGCATCCGCCGCCAAAACATCTTCAAAAACCCGAAAAGGCAGTGCTGCCAAAGCTTAATTCCTCATGCTATAGATTCTGTGTAATGAAATCGCAGCCGAAACTCAACTGAATGCCGCCCAATGTCCGAACACGCCTTAAGGGCTTCTGGGGCAGGCGTTTGCGCTGGCAGCGCTGGGTCTTAGGTATCCTTGGCTGCATCATGGCCTGGCCCATCGTAATGACACTGGTTTATGGCGTTCTGCCGCCGCCTGTTTCCAACCTCATGCTCAGCCGTCTCATTTCGGGAAATGGCATCCACAAACAGTGGATGAGTTTGGATCAAATGTCGCCAAATTTGGCGCGCGCCGTGGTGAG
>JAYWEV010000225.1:0-24386 GCA_043779145.1 Aestuariivirga sp.
GGTGTTCCAAAAGTGCGTGAATGTACGGTCTTGGGTGCAGCTATTTTGGGTGCTGTGGGGGCTGGTCACTTCTCCAACGTTGCCGAAGCCGCGGGTGCCATGGTGTCGCTTGAAAGCATGGTCGAACCATCACGCAGCACACGCGCTCTTTACGATGATCAGCACGAGCTCTTCAAGACAGGTTACACCAGTCTCAACAAGGGCGGCGCCTATCAGGCGATGTATGATTACAACGCGAAGTATTTCTAATTGATTGACTGGGGCAGAAGAAGGGCTGGCTCTGTAGCCGGCTCTTTTTTATTTTCCATAAAGGCTTTCAAACCGTGGCGTCAGTGGCGATGCTGTGGCGATTGCCGCAATCTCATCTTTGCGCAAGAAGACAACACCCTTCTCTTTCAGCGCATACTCAATGAATCGCTTGAGTGAGCGCACCCGCGCGGGCCGCCCGGCGATGCGGTCATGCAGGCTGATGGACATCATGCGGCGGCGCTTGGCTGCTTCTTCATAGAGTTGGTCGAACTCGTCATAGAGCTGTTGCTCAAAGCCGATTGTATCAAAGTTGTAACGCTCGAATTGCACAATGTCGTTAAGATTGATGGTGTAAGGCACAATTACAAAATCCTTGCCTTTCACTGCAATGATGAAGGGTTCATCCGAACTTACATCATCAATGTGGTAGGTGAAGCCCTGTTCCTGTAACAATGCCAAGGTGCGACTTGTGCCGCGCATGGCTGGGCAGTTATAGCCTTTGGGCGCAACACCTGTTACGCGCTTGATCACTTCGACATTTTCTGCGATGAACCTGCGCTCAGCCTCTTCATTCAGATCATATTGTGGTGTCCAGGTCTGGCCATGGGCTGCGGCTTCATGGCCGCGTTCAACGATTTCGCGGGCGAGGGCAGGGGCTCTCTCGACGGCAACACCAACCATGTGAGAAGTGGTCTTGATCTTCAGTGTACTGAACAAATCGAGCAGGCGTGGAAGACCTTCGCGCACGCCATACTGATACCAGGTCGTAGTCGGGTAGTCGGCAAAGCCCGGTTTGAGTTGAAATCCATCTAGGGGACTTGGAGCACCACTCGCAGGCTCGCCGCCTGCTTCAAACTGCATGGAAATTGAAATTACCAACCGAACACCATCCGGCCAGAAGCCTCGTGTCTTATATTTGCGAGCCATTCGGAATCCCTTTGCACACTGAGAAACTATTTCAACACATCTGAAAATTATTTTCAATATGCCTTGAAAAGTGTGGGAATTAGTGGTTAGATTTCGAATGTCAAGCTTAAGAAAAAGCAATAATACCACACAAATAAGGTTATTTTTCTATTTGAGTTGAGAAGAAAGTTTTCAACCGAATGAGAATCAAGTCAAGTCAATGGGCTCGCAACGGGTCATATAGGGAGTAAACCAAATGCCAATCCCCGGAATTCAAGGTATGGAACATGTGGGTCTGACTGTGCCAAACCTGCAGGAAGCATGTGATTTCTTTGAAAAGATTTTAGGCGCTGAAGTGCTATTCACCGCTGCCACCGATTTCCGCAATGATGACAGCGATTGGATGACAACCCATCTCAACATTCATGCCCGAGCAGTTGTAAAAGAATTCCGTTATGTGCGCATGCGCAACGGCACCAATCTTGAGCTGTTTGAATATTCTTCACCCGACCAAAAAACCGTGTTGCCCAAGAACTCAGATGTCGGTGGCTATCATCTCGCATTTTATGTCGACGACATTTATGCAGCTGTAAAGTTTCTGAAAGACAATGGCGTGAAAGTTTTAGATGAGCCCACTGTTTATACAGACGGCCCGAACCTTGGCCTCACCTGGTGCTATTTCATGGCGCCTTGGGGCCTCCAGCTTGAAGTCGTGTCCGCACCAAAGGGCACCGCATTCGACAATGAAGCCAAGCAAGCGGGCAAACGCCGACTGTTCGATCCAAGCCGCCCAAAGGAAACACTGATCTAGTTTCCTTTCCATCACATCTGAAATCTGAGAAATATAAGGTTAAACAACATGCCACTGCTAAATATGGGCCCCATGCTGAAGCGCGCGCAGGCCGATCGTTATGGCATCGCTGCTTTTAATATGATCGACTACAACTCTGTCCGGGCCATTGTTGATACCGCCACGGAACTTGAGGCTCCCATCATCGTACAGGTTTCAACCAAAACTATTCGGCACTGGGGGTTCAAGCCCATAGCCGGATGGGTGAAACAACTGGCGAACGACACGGATGTGCCAGTTGCGCTGCACCTCGACCATTGCTCTGACATTAAAATTATTCAGGGCTGCATTGATGCTGGTTGGACATCTGTAATGTTTGATGGCTCATCGCTTCCATTCAATGAAAACATCAGTAAGTCGTCTGAAGTTTACAAACTCACCGAAGCCGCTGGCGTTGGCCTCGAAGCCGAAATCGGCGCAATCGGTGGCGTTGAAGATGACAAGTTTGTTGCACAGGATAAATCCATTCTCGCCAACTTTGATGAATGCGTAACTTTCTGCAAGGAAATGCCAAAGCTTGCCGTGTTTGCACCAGCCATTGGAACCGCTCATGGATTTTACGCAGGCGAACCGAATATTGCCTATGAGCTGCTTGAGCGCATCACAGCCGCCATCGACATTCCGATTGCACTCCACGGCGGCACCGGCCTTACTGAAGAACAATTTCACCGTTGCATTAAGGCAGGTTGTGCCAAGGTCAATATTTCCACTATGCACAAGAAACGTTTCATCGAAGGGTTCATGGGCCATCTTGACAAGAAGCCCAAAGAGTCAGAACCGCTGCCTTTCATCCAGTCACAATATGAAGCCATGAAAGGTGACGTCCGCGACATGATCCGTACATTCGGCAGTGAAGGCCGCGCCGCGCACGCTGCAGGACAAGAATAACATGCAGGCTCTCATCTTTGATTGTGACGGGGTCCTTGTTGATACAGAGCGCGATGGCCACCGGGTTGCATTCAACGCCGCATTCAAAGCGATTGGCTGGACAACAGAATGGTCGGTTGAGCGCTATGGTGAATTGCTGACGACAGCTGGCGGCAAAGAACGCATGCGCCGCCATTTCGACGAGACAAGCTGGCCTGTTCCGGAAGCCGAGCGTGACGCAGCAATTGCTTCCCTGCACAAACTCAAGACCGATCTCTTCATGGAATTGATCGAAAGTGGCGCATTGCCATTGCGCTCAGGCATTGCGCGCATTGTCGATGAGGCAATTGCCGCAAATTTAAAAATCGCTGTTTGCTCTACGTCGAATGAACGCGCCGTGCAGGCGGTTGTTGACAAAATGCTGGGTTCTAAACGCGCTCAACATATCAAGGTTTTCGCAGGTGATATCGTTGCCAAGAAAAAACCCGATCCTGCCATCTACACTCTGGCCGCACATGATCTCGGTCTTGATGCCAAAAAATGTGTTGTTGTGGAAGATTCAAACAACGGGCTTCGCGCCGCAAAATCTGCGGGCATGAACTGCATTGTTACGATGTCATCATACACAGCAGACGAAGATTTCAAACTCGCCGACCGCGTTGTCCGCGAACTGGGCGACATGCCTGATCCCATGATCACCCTGTCTGATCTACGATCTCTGGTTAATTAGAAAAGCTATCCCTTTTGAGCGTTGCCCAGGTAATAGCGCTCCAGTGCCATGCCAGTGGCTTTCAAACCTTCACGCGGTTTCTGTCCGCTATGGAAAAGCAGGCCAAGATATAGCAGTTCGACCAGATAAAGCTGGCAAATACGGCCTTCAAGGAAATCGCCATACAAAGGTTGCGGCGTGTCGTGATGCCACGTGATCAATTGGATTTCAGCAGCCTTGGCCACATCAGAATTTGGATTGCTGGTGATGGCAATGGTTTTTGATCCCTTACTGCGAGCGAGCGCCAAAGCAGAGGCAACAGTTTCAGTGTGCCCCGTGTGCGAGATGCCGACCATCGTTCGCTGCGGCGTCATGGTGGCAGCAGCGGTAATCTGGGTGTAACCGTCATTGTAACTCTTGGAATCGATGCCTGCCTTCAAAAGCATGTGCACCGCTTCATCGCACACTGAAGCTGCACCTCCAACGCCCACAAAAATGGTCATCGATGCATTGGCCACGGCCTGTACGGCCTTTTCGATTCGATCTGCATCCAACATACGGTGTGTTTCACGTATGGCAGATGAAAGTGTGAGCGACAGTTTTTCGCTCAACGTGATCATGTTGTCGCCGTCCAATAGACCTGAAGGCAAATTTGTATAGGTGACTTCCCGATTGGACTCTTCTGCGATGGAGAGTTTAAGGCTGGGAAAACCTTCGTAACCCAAGGCGCGGCTTACACGGCTGATCGTTGCTTCACTCACACCGAGAGTACGGGAAAATTCAGTGATTGAAGAATCAATGCGTTTGCCCAAATTACTGCGCAAGTAATCTGCGACTTTGCGTTCAGCCGGTCGAAGTTCCCCATAATGATTTTGGATCCGATGGATTAGATCGATGCGCTCAAACTCCGCCATATGTATCATCCTTTCTGCCTGCATTTTTGCAAGCGCCGCCAAGTCAAAGCACTATCCGAAACTTCCCCATCCCGGTAAATAAACCCTGAAACTGACAGAAAATGCAATGCCAGTAAAAAAAGTTTCAGACCGTGAAGAAAATTTTCTCGACAAACTATTGTTGATATTGTAGATCGATAGTCAAGTAAATGCTGGGTTAAACTGCAAAAGGTATCACATAAATGGCAAAGGCTCAATCCAGAGTTAACGCACCTTCCAAGGAGCTTCTGGAAAAACTTTTCAGAACGGCTTATTCAATTCGCGTCTTTGAAACCGAGGGAATCAAGCTCTATCGCCAAGGTTTGATCCGCGGCTATTTCCATCCTTATCTTGGCCAGGAAGGCATTGCCACCGGGGCCTGTGCCGCACTGTCAAAGGGAGACTATATTGCCTCCACCCATCGTGGCCACGGCCACTGCATTGCCTGGGGCGCTGACATCAAGCGCATGGTGGCTGAACTTTTGCAGAAAGAAACTGGCTATTGCCGCGGTTATGGCGGCTCCATGCACATCGCTGATATTACCACGGGGAATCTCGGTGCCAACGGTATTGTGGGCGCAGGCACACCTTTGGGTGTGGGTGCTGCCCTTGCATCGCAAGTGCGCGGCAGTGATGCCGTCACGGTGACCTTTACAACAGATGGTGCCACCAACAACGGTACCTTCATGGAATCGCTTAATCTTGCTGCGATTTGGAATCTCAATTTCATTCTGATCATCGAAAACAATCAATATGCCGTGTCCACGCCAATCGGTGATTCAACGCGCGAGACTGACCTTTATAAACGCGGAATTGCCATCGGCGTCGAAAGCCATCTTGTCGACGGAAATGATCCTCTCGCGGTGCATGATTTGATGGTGGAAGCCGTAAAAAAATGCCGTGCCGGGCAGGGGCCAATTCTGATTGAAGCCCGCACCTTCCGCCATATGGGTCATCACGTGAATGACCCTGGCAAATATATGCCCGAAGACAAACTCAAGTATTACAAGGAACGCGATCCCGTGGATCGTGCTCGTAATGATTTTGTTGAAATGGGCGGCGCTACTGCGGCAGAAATCGAAGCAATCGAAAAGCAAATCCAAGTTGAATTTGAAGAAGCGGTTGAATTTTCGAAGAACAGCCCGGAAGTCTCCATCGAGGAATTCCGCGAATTTGCGGCTGTTTATTGATCCATTTGTTTAGTAAAGGTTCGGAGTGCGAAAAATGCGCGAGATGATGTACCGAGATGCCCTGCGTGAGGCTATTGACGAAGAAATGGCACGCAACAATCAGGTCTTCATTATTGGTGAAGGCATTGCCGAGCGTGGCGGTTCCTACAAAGTCACTGAAGGCTTGCTGGCCAAATATGGTCCCAAGCGCGTGCGCGATACACCGATTGCCGAGGCTGGCATGATCGGCGTGGGTGTGGGTGCCGCAATTGCAGGTGCCCGTCCGATCGTTGAAATTCTGTACGTGGATTTTGCCATGTTGGGTATGGATATGATCGTAAATCAGGCCGCCAAATTCCGTCTGATGACAGGCGGCAGTGGCCGTGTGCCCTTCGTCATGCGCACCCAAGGTGGAACGGGCGGGGGAGTTGCAGCCCAACATTCGCAAAGTCTTGAAGCACTCTTCTATGCCGTTCCCGGCTTGCGCGTGGTCATGCCATCGACGCCCGCTGACGCCAAAGGTCTTTTGAAATACGCGCTGCGCCAAGATGATCCAGTGATGTTTTTGGAGCACAAGCATCTTTACATGACCAAGGGGATGGTTCCTGATGGAGAGCACATCATCGAATTCGGCAAGGGCGACATCAAACGCGAAGGCAAGGATGTGACCATCATCGCGTGGTCCAACATGGTGCCACGCTCATTGGAGGCCGCAAACGAATTGGCCAAGCAAGGGATTGAGGCAGAAGTCATTGACCCTCGTACACTTGTGCCGCTCGACAAGGCAATGATCCTGAAATCTGTTGCTAAAACCAAACGAGCCGTGATTGTGCAGGAAGCTTGCCGCCGAGGCGGTGTAGCATCTGACATTGCCTCCATCATTCAAGCTGAAGCTTTTTATGAACTTGATGCGCCAATTGAGATTGTGGCTGGCCTTGATATTCCCGTGCCTTTCAATCTCGCACTTGAGAAAGTCAGCGTTCCACAAAAGGATGATGTGGTGGCAGCTGTCCGTCGCAGCCTGCATCTTGATGCCTTTGCCCAGGCAGCGGAGTAACCGAAAATGTCTGAAGCAATACTGTGTCCCCAGGTTGGCCAAGACCTTACCGAGGCGAAAGTCGTTGCTCTGCATGTAAAGCTCGGTGACACGGTCAAGAAAGGCATGATTGTTGCCGAAGTTGAATCGGAAAAAGCGACGTTTGAAGTTGAGGCCTTTGCAGCTGGTATCGTAGTCGAGTTGCCATATCAGGTGGGCGATACGGCAACAGTACTTGAACCGCTTGTTGTTCTGGGCACGAGCGCCGACGCCAAGCCAAAAACGCCTGTGACAACTGGTTCTTCTCGAGACACCGCACCTCATAAGGGAAAAGACATAAAAGTATCGGCGCTCACTCCACAGCATGTTGCCGCGACGCTAACGGGCCGCTCATCACCTCTGGCGCGCCGCATGGCCGAGAGCAATGGTCTTGAGATTGAAGCAATCTCAGGCACCGGCCCGCATGGTGCCGTTGTATTGCGTGACGTGGAGGCCTTGGTTGCGAAGTCTGGCAATTTTGCAGTTGCCTCTGCGATCGGGCTCAACGTCAAGTCCTTGAAAGATGGCAAGGGAATTCCAGTTGTCTTTATCCATGGCTTTGGTGCTGAAATCGCCGCTTGGCGGCAGATTGCAATGGCCATTGGTTTGCCGAACACTTTGCTCGCCATTGACTTGCCCGGCCATGGCGCATCACAGGATGCATCCGATGGGTTCGAATCCATCGTCAAAGCTGTTGCATCGACATTGAGCAGCATGGGCACTGAGTTCCATCTTGTTGGCCATTCACTCGGTGCTGCAGTTGCCATTGCCCTTTCGGCGCAAAATGGTTTGACTATAAAATCGCTGACCCTGTTTGCGCCCGCAGGCATG
Source organism: Aestuariivirga sp. (assembly GCA_043779145.1). GTDB lineage: Bacteria > Pseudomonadota > Alphaproteobacteria > Rhizobiales > Aestuariivirgaceae > Aestuariivirga. The sequence goes on from JAYWEV010000225.1 coordinate 7,589, forward strand.
GGTACGGCTGTCGATGGTAATTTCATCGCGGGCTTTCTCGCAGCCAAGTCTGAGGCCGCTCTTGCCGCACAGATGAAGCAGCTGGTCAATGATCCAGCTAATCTTCCGTCCTCAATGGTGAAAGCCACACAAGCGGCTCGCGAGGCCGGCCTTGTTACACAACGTCAGGCCAAAGTGGCTGCGGGTCTGTTTGAAGGCTCGACGCAGCTTTTCTCTGTGCGTTCAGAACTTGCCAGGTACCATGGGCCTTGCCGCGTTATTATCGGCTTGCAAGATGGCATTATTCCAACCGCTGAAACGCAACGAAATTTACCTTCTGGCATTGCGCTTCACCGTCTCGATAATGTGGGTCACTTGCCTTTCCTCGAGGAACAAAGTCTTTCTGCGCGCCTGATCACTGAAACTGTCAGGTCCAGTGGCTGAGGCATTGGCCCATAAACTTCGTCTTCAGACGAAGGAGATTGGCACTGTCATCTTTGATCTTGATGGTACGCTGGTAGACAGCGCGCCTGATATTGCCGATGCGCTAGATGAGTTATTGCAGGAACGCGGGCTAGAACCCATTGGTCTTGACGGCACGCGTAAATTAATTGGCCACGGCATTTCCAATCTGGTGAAAAAAGCATTGGCATTGCGCGGGCAAGAAACAGAACCGGACGAATTAGCATCGGCAACGTCGCTTTTTCAGCAGTTCTATGCAACGCGCCTTCCCGCCAAGGCTGTGGCTTATCCGGGTGTTGCCCAATGCCTTGAAACATTGAAGAACGAAGGTTGGCGTCTGGTTGTATGCACCAACAAGCTCGAAGCCTTTTCACGCGCTATTTTGAAAGGGCTTAATCTCGAAAGCTACTTCGAGATTGTGGCTGGGCCAGACACGTTTGGTGTTGCAAAGCCGAACCCTGAGCACTTGTTGCGGGCTCTTCCAGAAAATCGGCCATCTGATTACCGTGTAGTCATGGTGGGTGATTCTGAAGTTGATATCGAAACTGCCCACGCCGCACATATTCCGATCATCGCTGTAACCTATGGTTATTCCAAAACACCGCTTGCGGAGCTAAAGCCTCAGGGTCTCACAGGCAATTTTTCAGAAATACCCAACTTGGTAAAACAATTGGTAGAAATGCCCGGAGCAAAAATATGCGCGCCGTAGCATATACAACAGCCGGACCGATTGAAGCAAAAGACTCTCTGGTCGATTTTGAAGCGCCTGAACCCGTGCTTGGCGATCAAGACTTGCTTGTTGAGGTCAAAGCCATTTCCGTCAATCCCGTTGACACGAAAGTTCGGCGCAAGGTTGCGCCAGAAGCTGGCACATTTAAGATTTTGGGTTGGGACGCCGCAGGAACCGTAATCGAGACAGGTAAGAAAGTTCAGAACTTCAACGTGGGCGACAAGGTGTTTTATGCGGGTGATCTAAACCGCCAAGGCACCAATGCCGAGCGTCACGCTGTTGACGAACGGATTGTTGGTCACATGCCCCAATCCCTTAGCTTCGCGGAAGCTGCGGGCTTGCCTCTGACCACTATCACCGCATGGGAAGCGCTTTTTGAGAGGCTGGACATAAACCGAACTGTCGCAGGTGCAAACAATTCTATTCTGATCATTGGCGGTGCGGGTGGCGTTGCATCCATTGCCATTCAGTTGGTACGCCAACTCACTCCACTAACTGTCATCGCGACGGCCTCTAACGATTTATCGCGCGCATGGGTCAAACAGATGGGTGCCCACGCTGTCCTCAATCACAACATACCAATAGCTAACGAAATTTTCAAACACGGGCTCGCCAATCCTGCTTTTGTCTTCTGTACAACCGCCACAACAGAACATCTGGCGCAGATTGCAGAGTTGATTGCACCGCAAGGCCGTTTTGTCGTTATCGACGATCCAGCTATTTTCGATATCAATCCATTCAAGCGAAAGTCTGTTTCGGTGCACTGGGAATTCATGTTCACGCGCTCCATGCATCAGACTGCAGATATGGATGAGCAAGGTAAGTTGCTTAATCAAGTTGCACGTCTTGTAGATGCAGGAAAAATACAGCCAACAGTTAGCGAAAATTTCGGCCGCATCAATGCAGAGAATCTGAAACGCGCACATAAGCTCATCGAAAGTGGGCGTACCAAGGGCAAAATCGTGTTAGAAGGTTTCAGCGCTTAAAACATAAAATTTCACATCACATCAAAGTAGGAGAAGCACCATGACACCATTGACAGTCGTTGCAACATTGAAGGCCAAACCTGGTTTGGAGAAAAAGCTGGGTGACGTGCTCAAAACTCTCGTGGCCCCCACACGTTCTGAGAAGGGCTGCCTCAACTATGACATGCATCAGTCAGATGAAGATTCCAGTATCTTTGTTTTTCATGAAAATTGGGCAACGCGTGCGGATTGGGAAGCCCATATGAAGGCACCGCATCTCGTCAAGTTTGCTGCCATGCAAAATGATCTGGCTGAGAGCTGGACACTGTTCAGTGGCCATAAAGTTTTATAAGTGAAAGGTCTGCCATCATGAAAATCAAATTTTACGCCCACGCCAGCTTCCGTATTGAAGGCAAGGACCGCACCATTGTAACTGATCCTTACACGCCAGCCCCCGGTAACAGTGGCTTTGATCGCATCGAAGAATCAGCAGACATGGTGATCATGAGTTCTGCCACTGACAGTTTTCATTCAGACCCCAGTCATGTGAAGGGCAACCCCACTGTTGTCAACGCGCTGGAACTGCCAGAAGGTGGCAAGACAGTTGATGGCCTGTTCATCAAATCTTTCCCGGCCTATGAAAGCATGACTTTCGACTACCGCAAAGAATATAACCGCGACCCCGATGCCAATGCACTCTATCTCTTTGAAGTTGATGGCGTGCGAGTTCTTCATATGGGCGACACTGGCATCCCAATCATCGAAGAACATCTAAAGGAACTCGAGGGCAAGGTTGATGTGTTGCTGGCACTCGCTGGTGCCCACGCAACCATTGCCCTTGACGAACTCGATAAGGCGATCAAACGCATCAAGCCGAAGGTGGTCATTCCTATGCATTATTATAGCGCAAAAGGTGTTTTGAAGATCGAGCCAGTGGATAAGTTTCTCGCTTATTACAATGCGGAGAACATAACACACGTCAAGGGTTCAACGGTCGAAATTACACCCGCTATGCTACCGAAGTCAGGTCTGCATGTTTACGTGCTGGAGCAGTCAAAATAATTTGAAAACGCGTAGCTCCAAAATTTAGAGCGGTTTCCAAGCCATTAGAATCGATTGTGGATTCCCAAATCAGTTGAGAAGTGATTCAAGGTTCATGCTGGCGAAGGAGGCCTGCATGGATGGTGAAAGCTCTTTCGGTTGATCTTCGCAAACGGGTGGTGGCGGCTGTTGATGGTGGCCTGTCGCGCAATCAAGCAGCCCAGCGGTTTGGTGTGAGCATTGCGAGCGCTGTGCGATGGTGCAGTTTGCAGCGCCAAAAAGGCGATGTGAAGCCCTGCCGCAAGGCGGCGACCACAGGTCGGCGCGGATTGAAGCTAAGGCTGATGTCATCTTGGCGGCGATCAAGTTGCAGCCCGACATCACGCTTGCTGAGCTACAGGCCGTTTTGAAGAAAGAGCACAAACAGAGCTTTGGCACGACAACGCTGTGGCGGTTTTTTGAACGACACAACATCACGCTTAAAAAAAGTCAGCCCATGCGTCGGAGCAGGACCGCCCCGATGTCGTGAAACGGCGCGCGGAGTGGCGGGCTTTGCAGCCTCTTCTGGCCTCATCTTCATTGGTCCGCATTGACGAGACTTGGGCCTCAACCAGCATGGCACGCAAGTTGGGACGCTGTCCAAAAGGCGAGCGGCTCAATGTCGGCATTCCCCACGGACACTGGAAAACCACCACCTTTGTTGCAGGCCTGACTACGCGAGGCATGATTGCTCCATTGGTGCTGGACGGCCCGATCAACCGCGAGGCCTTCGTCGCCTATGTCAGGCAGATCCTTGTGCCTGAGCTGAGGCAAGGCGACATTGTCATCTTGGACAACTTGCCAGCCCACAAAGGCACCGAGGTGCGAGAGGCCATCGAAGCCGCAGGTGCAAAACTGCTCTATCTTCCGCCATACAGCCCCGATCTCAATCCAATCGAAAACAGTTTTTCAAAGATCAAAGCTTGCCTGAGAAAAACAGCGGCCAGAACAATCACCGACCTATGGAACGCAATTGCAGAAGTCATCCCTAAAAATAACGCAAAAGAAGCCACAAACTACTTCATCAACGCAGGATACAATCCTGTATGATCGGAATCCGCTCTAACAGGTGTGGCTCGTGCAGACCTGAGGTGCAAAGCATCATCAATAAAACAACAAACACGCGCATTGCGGCAGAGTAACATTGAGCGGCTTGAACTGCTTTCTTTTCTGCCCGTGTTTTTGGATTTGCATGGCAAAGTTTTCTGAATTTTGGCGATGCCGTCTACGCTGAGGTTAATCTAGTTTTCATCACTTTGCAGAGCTCTGATCCGTCGCGCCAATGAGATGATGTTGGCTTTGGCCGAGGATTTAACTGGCGTGGGTGGTGGGTAGGGTGAATTGCGTTTTCGTTCGAGCGCTTCGTCGATTGATTTAAGTTCTTGCGACAAAGAGTCGGACTCGCGCTCTGCATCAACGAATTTAGTTTTGAGATCAGGTTTAAATTGTGTGATCTCAACGGGCGTGATGTCGGCCACTGGCTCATCGGAATTTTGGATGCTGCTGCGTTGGGTTTCATCCATTTCCATTGAGATGGATGTCAGTTCAGAAATGCGCTTCTTAATGCGGCCATCACCAACTTCAGTTTCATGAATTTCAGTTTTAAGGGGTTGGCCAATTGCTGCTGTGCGAGTGCGCAAGTTGGTTTTGGATTCTTCGGCGAGGCGTGCCACCATGCTGTTCTTTTCGCGCAATCCCAATTTGAGTTGCGAAACCGATTGATTGAGTTTGGTAATCTCCAAATTCTTTTGGTTGTTGTCAAACGTCAGATTGTTGAGCGAAGCTGTGACGGTCTCGAGGTCAGACCTATAAGCTTCAACCTGCGCCATCAGACCTGCAATTTCGCGGTCGCGGTTTGCCACTGTGGCTTCGCTGGTTTCCAATTGTTCTATCAAAGTTTGCATCCGGTTGCGGCTGCGCGAAACTTCGGCCATCTGTTCGGTCATGCGGGCTTTTATGTCTTCAAGTCGCAGTTCCAGTAGACGCGCCATAATAGCGTGTTCGGCACGCAGGCGGTCACGATCAGCCTGCAATTCTAACATTTGTATGGGAATGTTTTTAGCTTTGCGTCTTGCACCAAAATTCGTCGCAATGGCCCAAAAGCCGCGGCCAAACAGCAGCACCATCAATAAGGCCAGTGCAAAGCCTAAAGCGACCAACATTAAAGTCTCAGTGAGAGACATAAAACCACCCATATTTACTGCAAGCTAGCAAAAGCCATTCTCACTTTTGCTAGCGCCAACCAACTCTGTGCACAATAGTAACGCAGTTTGATTGCTTCGGCGATGGGGTAAACCAGAACGTCTGAAAATTCTTATCAGATAAGTTGATCGAAAATCGGAACTCAGGGCGATTTTGATTTTTCTATGAAAAGTCAAAACGCTTAGAACGGGTTCCAAGTGGCGCGTGGCGAATATTTGAGATAGCCCACGTTGGCACCCAGCCTTGCGCCCACACCGGTGCGAATTGGTGCAAGTGTAATGTTGTCCTTGCGTTGGAAGTTTACGCCAACACCGCCCACTAAATAAGCCGTACCTTCGACACCGGCAAACCGGTCATAAAGATCCTCAGGTGATTGCGAGTTGTAAACCAACGTTAGAGTTCGCGAACCGTTGCCGCCAAAGTCAAAGCCGACCGATGGGCCTTGCCAATAAATGTGTTTTTTGGCTCCATTCTTGTAATAAATCGTGCCTTCGCCATAACGCAACCCGCCCACAAATGCACCGGAGCCTTCTTCGCCCACGATGTAAGCTGTGGGTTCACCTTCATTTTGGAATACATACTCGACCGCTTCAGCAATGCCGCGGCTGGTCTTGCCAAAAAACTCATGGCCCTTTGCCAAAATTTCGTTTGTTGTAAATGTGTTGCGCTTGCCGACCCGTGTTGCAGAGCTTGTGGTTTGGGCAAGGGCTGTTGTGGCTGCAACCGTGGTGCTTAATGTCAGCAATACAGCAAAAGACCGAAAATATTTGTGCATCATAAACCTCAACTCAGTGGTGCCTTGGTTTGGCGCTGAAAAAAGGGCGCTGCCATGGCAAAATTCCGTCCATGATGTGGTTTTGCCCGTTTTGACTTTCAACTTGGTTAATAAAATCAAAATTTAATGTTAAGCTGAGGCAATGAAGGCTGGGTTGTCAAAGCCACGCTGGGTTTTGCCATAAACTAAAGGTTCGCCCGTGGCGCAATTCACTTTACCGCCAGCCGCCATCAAAACAGCCTGGCCTGCGGCTGTATCCCATTCCATCGTTCGGCCAAAGCGCGGGTAGATATCAGCCTCGCCTGCCGCAATGGTACAGAATTTGAGCGACGAGCCAGCACCGATGATTTTCTTCACGTTGAGTGTTGCCAGATACGCCTCAGTCTCTGCATCGCGGTGTGATCGGCTTGCCAGCACTGTTGCGCCATCAGCGGGCAGGCTGCGGGTTTGGATGGAATGCCAAACGGAATTCCTCAACCGATCAGAAACGCTGAGCGTGCAAAGTTGCGCACCTTGGTCTTTTTCGCCCACATACATGCGTGAAAGGCCAGGGGCATAGACCACGCCTAAAACCGGAAAACTTCTTTCGATCAAAGCGATATTGACGGTGAACTCCCCATTGCGCGATAAAAACTCTTTCGTGCCGTCCAATGGATCAACCAGAAAAAACTGTTCTGCCACTTCGGGAATTTTACCAGCTGCCGCTGCTTCTTCCGCCACCACAGGAATGCTAGGCCAATGCTTTTTAAGTTCATTCAAAATAATCGTTTCGGCTTGCTCATCAGCAATGGTCACGGGTGAAAGATCAGCCTTCTGATTGGCGCTGAATTCAGTAGCATAGATTTCCATAATCTTCACACCAGCACGGTGCGCGATCTCGGCCAAAATCTGGGCGCGTTCAGAGGGGGGCGTGTTTTTCAAAGTGAGCCTTCGATGCTGAATTTTGCCGATCTATGGCTGGGTTCGGGTGCTTTCGTCAATGCGGCATTGATGGCCGCAATTTGATATAGCTAGCGTCACGAATCACTTTTTGGAATCATTTCATGACCACAATCGACCGCCTTTCCGACCTTGATCTTTCTGCACTCCTGTGTTCGCGTGTGTGCCATGACGTAATTTCTCCCGTCGGGGCCATCGCCAATGGATTGGAACTGATGGATGATCCTGAGAATGATGCTGAGATGAAAGCTTCGGCCTTAGACATGGTTCGCTCTGCCGCCAAATCGGCCACTGCAAAACTAAAGTTCTGCCGCATAGCTTTTGGTGCTGCTGGATCGGCCGGCGCGCAGATCGATATGGGTGAAGCAGGAGACATTGCAAAAGCCTTCGTCGGCGAAGAAAAGATCAAGCTCGATTGGCAAGTGCCACGCGAAAATCGCCCGAAACAAGATGTGAAGTTGCTGCTCAACATGTTGTTGCTTGCCATTGATGCATTGCCACGCGGCGGTGTGATTACTATGACGACTGAAGGTGTAGGCTTTATGGTGCGCGCCAAAGGTGACCGCGCCAAGTTGAAAGAAGCAATGGTCGCAGTGATTGACGGCACCAGCGATCTGGCCACCTTAGATGCAAGGCTGATCCAACCCTATTATGCCCGCATGCTCAGCCAAGCGCAGAATTTGAAACTGTCGATGGCGATGGAAGCGGAAGATACTGTGGCTGTGGTGGCCGTAGCCGCTTAAAGCTCTTTACCTAATTCATGATGACCAAAAATCAGAACCTACTCCCGCAAAGCGCTCTTATGTTGGGCCTTGCTGGTCTGTTGCCGCAGGTGGCAGCTTGCATCGTTGTGTTCACTGGCAATGATTACAAGACGTACGCGTTGGTTTCTGGCTTTGCATATTCGGCTTTGATTTTCAGTTTCATTGGCGGCGTGTAGTGGGGGCAAGCGCTTTCCACTCCATCAAAATACACATGGATACTCGTTGCAGCAGTTTGCCCCAGTCTCATTACGTGGCTGGCAACTCTGCTGTTGTTTTCAAATCTAAGCTCCTGGTATTATGGCATCAGTGCCGTGGCGATCGGCCTTTTGGTTTCGCCACTTATTGATTTGCAGATTGGCAAATTGATCGCACAACCCAATGGTTGGGTGAAGTTACGCATAACGCTATCGATTGGTTTAGGTTGCCTCACTTTGATATTGGCCACTATAACGTTGCAAGCGATTTAAACTTCCGGCAACGCTTGGCACGTGTCACAACTGAACACCCGTCTTGCCGCCATTTCAAATTTGCGAATTTCAGAGTGGCATAACGGGCAAATTTTCTGAGCGAAAATATTGACGCGCTCGCGATAGCGTGTTTTTGATTTTGCCACCTTATCCACTGTGATGATTGAATTGTGTTTCACACCCAGTTGTAAAAGCTTCACGCTATCATCCCAAAGTCTGTCAAATGAGGCACGAACAAGCGACTTGCCAGGCAACGCGGGGTGAAGTTTTTGTCGCCATAGAATTTCCGTGCGGTAAATGTTGCCAATCCCAGCAATGACCGATTGATCCATCAAGAGCTGCCCAATGGAAACCCGACTAGCCTTGATCTTCGCCCAAGCTTTCTCAGGGTCAGCATCATCTCGCAACACGTCAGGGCCAATGCGGTTGGTCAAAGCCTTCAGCCCAGACTGATCCAAAACCTCGCACGTGTTAGGGCCATTGATATCGACGACATGGCTGGCGCTCAGCAACCTCACACGCACGGCCCCGCGTGGCTCGGCTGCGGGCACCTTGGCTGTTCTAAGCTTGCCATAAAGGCCAAGATGAATGTGAAGAGCTGATCCTAACTGAAAGTAATAAAGCAGGTGTTTGCCGTAAGCCTCAATAGCCGTGCAGGTCTGTCCGCTTAGTTCCTCTGCTCCAGCGCTAAAGCGCTCCTGAGGCGATGTGATCTCAAGTGGTTTTCCAACAAGCATCTTGCGCTGGTCAAGTGCTGCACGGTGTATGGTGTGTCCTTCTGGCATTTAATTTTACAGTGGGGGCATTTGGATAATTAGTCCATGTGGTATTGATGCTCTGTTTCTGCGCTGTGAAAGGCGGGGATTTTAATGGCATATGAAAAAAATAAAGCCCGGATTTGATGTCCGGGCTTTCAAGTTTAGGTGCAGAGTAAATAATTTAAGCGATGCGCAGTATCTCTTCGTCGTGTTCGTGTCCGGGCATGGGAGGTGCGCCTTCGCGCAGCACGTAACCACGGCCCCATACGGTTTCGATGAAATTCTTGCCTTCTGCAGCGTTGGCCAGCTTCTTGCGCAGCTTGCAGATAAACACGTCAATGATTTTGAGTTCAGGTTCGTCCATGCCGCCATAGAGGTGGTTGAGAAACATTTCCTTGGTCAGCGTAGTGCCCTTGCGCAATGAGAGCAGTTCGAGCATTTGATATTCTTTGCCCGTCAAGTGAACGCGTTGGCCGCCCACTTCAACAGTTTTGGTATCGAGGTTCACGAGCAGCTCGCCAGTCAAGATAACCGATTGGGCGTGGCCTTTTGAACGGCGCACCACAGCGTGGATGCGGGCGACCAATTCATCCTTGTGGAAAGGCTTGGTCATATAATCATCAGCGCCGAAACCAAGGCCCTTCACCTTATCTTCAATGCCTGCAAGGCCCGAAAGGATCAGGATTGGTGTGCCCACTTTCGACACGCGAAGTGATTTCAAAACTTCATAGCCAGACATATCTGGCAAATTGAGATCAAGCAGAATGATGTCGTAATCATAAAGCTTCCCCAGATCGACGCCTTCTTCACCAAGATCCGTCGTATAGACATTGAACCCTTCGGATTTGAGCATCAGCTCAATCGACTGAGCCGTCGCAGTATCATCCTCGATCAACAAAACTCGCATGCGAATCCCCTTATATGCCGATCTACCGTCCCCAGCAGACCCTGAATTTAACCGCCAGCCCCGTTTTGGGAAACTGACACACAAAACATTAACTCTGAATGTTAAGATAGACTTATAAAGGTTAACAAAACCTAATCTGTCTCACTCAATTCTTAACGACCCACTCACTACCTATAGCGTTCAACGGCGCTCCACCCTCTATATCTAGTGGCTAAGGGTTTGGCGTTAAGATATTATTTACGGTAACCAATTGTTAGTGCGCAATTTACTCGGTCTTAAACCTGCTTGTTCATGATGGTGGATGAAAAGCGATTCACCATAGCTAGTTGATTCGTGGAATCGTGAATAGAGTCGAGTTTGAGTATTTTGGCGAATATTATCGCTAGTGAGTTGAGTAAAGGTGGGTAGAATAATGCGTTCACGTGAAAGTCTTTTGCGGTTAAACCGTTTCCGAGTCGAAGATTGCCGCAGGCAAGTGGCTGATATGGATCTGATGATCCAAGATTTGATGCGCAAGCATGACGATCTTGATGCGCATGTGAAGTTTGAAGAGCAACGCACAGGCGTTGCCGATATCAACCATGTGAATTATTCGATGGCCGCCAAATCAGTGCGTGGACGCCGCGATAATATTTTGAAAACGGTTGGCGAACTTCGCGACCAACATGAATCAATGATCGAGCGTTTGAAAGAAGCGGAAGCTGATTTGCGCAAAGTTGAAATGCTGGTGGAAAAAGAAACACCAACAACAAAGACGGTTATTCCAGATATGGCAGGCCGCATGTCGATACACGCACTAACACGATAAGAAAAAAGTAGCTTCAGATTGGCCGGGAATTTCCCGGCCTTTTTTTGGTTCAGCGTTAAAGTGCGTGCACTTTTAATTTAGCATAGTAAGGCCGTGCAAGATCTGCCACTTTGAGCAGCGTGGCATCGAGTGTAACTTCTCGCTCCAGTGGTTTCTCGAACTCCGTTGATTGCCAAACAGCATTGTACCAATGCGGTGCCCACACACCGTCGCATGATTTCGGGCCCTTGGCCCAATGCAGCATTGCTTCATCAAATGGAATTTTCAGAGCGCTACAGAGTTTCACTAAACTTTCACGCGGACTTGCAAGGTGTTGATCTGCATCTACCACTGGCGGGGCATGGCCCAGCATTTGGGCCACCTGATCAAAGATTTCTGCTTGCTCAACAAAGCCGATCGCGTGCAGCGACACTTCATCATGTTTTTTAGCATAAGAGGCCAAAACTTTTTCAGGGGATCTGATTAAGAAAGAATTCATCAGTGTACGGATAAATTTTCGATCAAACGTGGTCAGCATGTGGTGCGTCATATGTTTTTGATAGAATATAGGCTGTTTGCTTGGGCTAGTGCAGCGCCTCTCCACTTCAGACCATTCTGTCTCACAAACTCGCAAAATATCCTCGCGCATTGGGTGGGCAAGTCCCGTCTCTTTCAGATAAGCCCCATAAAAGGGTTCATCCCAAGCCACACAATCAGAGCGGTTGCCAAAGCTATACATCATGGCGGTTGAGATATTACGTGGGCCCGACCACATTGCAATGTTTGTCATTTCAAATTCCCTGTCGAGATAAAAAACCAGATTGCAGCCATTGCGATGGCAACAGCCAAAAAACGACGCACCAATATTGATTGTGGCGAATGTTCCAACCAGTCCGATAAGCTGCCTGCAAGAATGGCGATTGAGGCATGAATGACAGTGGCGATGGCCACATAAATTGCGGTGAGCAATGCAACTTGTTGCTGAGGATGATTGGAGATGGTCATAAATTGCGGCAGAATGGCCGCATAAAAGAGATAGGCTTTAGGGTTCAGCACATTGCTGATCAGGCCTTGAGTGAAGTATGCGATTTTAGATTTTTCTTCGATTTTTTCAACTACATCAGAATCGATCCAAGCATCGTAAGCCAGATAAAAAAGATAAAATGTTCCAACCCAACGCAGCCCAATGATCAAAGATGGATAATTATCAAATAGCAAGGTGAGGCCCAGGCCCGCCACCAAACCTGCAAAGGCCAGTCCCAGACATATTCCTGCAACAGCAGCCAGAGCTGAGACGCGACCATGAGTTGCACCAAGAACAGCCAGCCATGTCATGTTTGGGCCGGGCGTTAGTTCAATAATAATTGAAGCAAGAATGAATTCGAACATCACAACTTGCGCGTGGCTTCACGCTTAGCCAAACTCTTATAGGCGTCTGAAAGATTGCGCGTGATAGGGCCGGGGCCTGACCAATCGTCCGTGGACAGAGGATTTCGCACCGGCCTGCCATCGATGATGCGCACGGGTGTGGTGCCTGCGAAGGTACCGGTGACGAAGGCTTCATCTGCGCCATAAACATCATAAAGCGAGAAGTGTTTTTCAAAAACGGGGATATCAAGATCGCGGCACACACGAATGATATTGCCGCGTGTAATGCCGGGGATGCAGTATTGCCCCGTGCTCGTCCACACTTCGCCGCGCCGCACGATAAAGAAATGCGTTGAATTGCAAGTGGCCACAAAACCATGAGGATCAAGCATCAAGGCTTCATCAGCGCCAGCGTTTGTTGCTTGAATGCATGCGGTGATGCAGTTGAGTTTAGAATGTGAATTGAGCTTTTGGTCTTGCACGTCAGGATATCCACGACGCACATTCACGGTGTACAAGCTCAAACCTTTTTTGAATTTTTCAGGGTTTGGATTTTTGTGTTCTGGGATAATCACGATGGTAGCGGGTGAAATCGTTACGCGTGGATCTTGATAGGGCGTCGCCTTCACGCCGCGTGTGACCATCAACCGAATATGCACACCATCACTCATCTTGTTTGCATCGATGCAAGCAAACAACCGCTGCACCAACTCATCAGGGCGTAACCCAATATCCATAAAAATCGCCTTGGCCCCTTCATAGAGCCGCACGATGTGTTCGCGCAAAAACGGCACGCCACCACTCACAAGGCGAAGGCCCTCCCACACACCGTCGCCCAATATAAAACCGGAATCAAAAACTGAGACAACAGCTTTTTCGCGCGGCAATAATTCACCGTTCACTGAAATCAAAATATTGGCATTGCGCGGGTCAACCGCGATGTCGTGGATGGATTGGGGTGCCTGGTTCATGTATGCATCATGCCGCGCGCGCATAAAAAGATAAAGGGGCCAACCATGCTACGATTAATTCGCCAGTCTGAAATGCCTGAGGGCCCTTGGCGCAATGGTATGGGCGTGTCGTGGGAAATTGCTTTGCATAAGGAGCCGGGCGCTGCCGATTTTTCCTGGCGATTTGCCAAAGCGCGGATTGACCGCGATGTGCCATTTTCAATTTACCCCGGCATGGACCGTGTGTTCATGCAAATTTCGGGTAATGGTTTGGATTTGGAATTTGAGGGTGGGCACAAAATTGAAGTTCATCACAGCAATGTGCCACACACATTTCCCTGCGATGTGCCGCTGAATTGCAAACTGCTCGATGGTCCGTGTTTTGATCTCAATCTTTTCACCGCGCGAGGGAAATATCAAGCTGAGGCCAGTGTGCTGAAACTGAATGGCATGGAAAGCATCGATCTCTCTGGCGTTGAGGCCGTGTTCTTGGCGCTGGAGGGTTCGGTGGTTTTGAGCGGGCAGGGCGGGGCCGTTCACTTGCAAACGGGCGATGCTGCTGTGGCAACTTTTGAGCAAGGCGTCAGCGTCGCTGGAAACGCAGCATCTTTATTTGTTGGTGTTTTGCAGCGCAACTAAAACCGCAAAACGCCGGATGTTTTCATCCGGTGTAAAGGCAAGCATGAATTAGGGCGCCGTGTTAAGCTTCACCCTTCTCCTCTGGAGAAGGTTCGGCAACGCCGGGGATGAGATCCCTCGCCACGAACTCCACCATCGCCCTACATCATTTTGCAACAAGCCGTTTGGCGCTGCGTTTTAACGTGTCATTGATGCGCCCCTCACAGCCGGGGCCTGTGGCTTTGAAAATCGCCAAAGCCCCCTTGTCGATCCGCAGCGACACCAATTCCCGCGAACCACTGCCCAAGGGGCGGCCACGGCGGATGAGCACTGTGCCCTTATACAAATCAGCCCTGTCAAACCAATCATCATCCAGCTCAGGCGCGTCATCAGCGGGATCGAGCGCGGATATCGTAACTTTTTTGTTCACGGTCATTTGCTTATCCCATTACAGATTTACTTAGCTTCCACCGCACAATTTATGTAGCTACAAATAATAGATGTCAAGCCTGTGGCTAGTGACCTCATCAGTCACTTCGTGACAGCTTCTCCAAAGGAGAAGCGAGAAATATTTTAGTGCAGTGCTAAACCTCTCGCTTCTCCTTTGGAGAAGCTGTCGCAACGCGACTAGAGCGATTTATCCTAAATCGCATTGATGAGGTCCCTAGCCGCGAGCCCGAAATTGAATTAAGTGGGGTGTCACCGGAATCCAATACGATATAGGATAAATCGCTCTAGTCACTTCGTGACAGTTTTTCCAAAGGAGAAGCGTGAAGTATAGCACTACACTAAAATATTTTACGCTTCTCCTTTGGAGAAGCTGTCGCAACGCGACTGATGAGGTCCCTGGCCGCAAGCTCCAAAATTAATTAAGTGGGGTGGCACCGTAATCTCCACGAGGTTAAGAGTAAATTAAGTGGGGTGTCACCGGAATCCGATTGAAGTCGAATCGGTATCTCCAACCGAGCGGGTAGTTTCTTTGGTTCCTTTGAATCCAATTAATGTGCTCTGGGATTGAGCCCCCATAGCCCGCACTTCATCGACTTGCGCATCGAAATCAATGCGAAATGTCACAACATCCTTGAACTTCGGAGTGGCGAGAAAACCATCAATAATTGGTTTTTGCGCTCAGCATGTTGGGCACCAGGAGGCATGAATCTCCACTAAGATAGATTTTCCATTTTTCTGTGCGGCTTCAAATGCAGCCCTGGTAAATGGGGTTTCATTATTGGCCAATGCAGGCCTTGGCAAAACAAGTGCAAGCAAGGCGAACTTCGCGAGTGAGCGGCGTGTAAACATAATTTGGCTCCTTGGCTTCAGATATTTTACTTTTGACGCAATCTTGGCGAAACGCTGTTCAATTTATCATCTTTGCGTTTCACGAATATGTGTTCGGACAATCTGACTCTGAAGATTGGCCACACTGAAAACACGTGCGAGACGGGCGAATAAATTTTCATCCGCCCGCACTCGATATAGATTATCAGGCTTGTGGCTCAAGGGTTCCGTGGCCCTTCGGCGTCGTCATGGACAAGCAAGTACCAGTTGGGACCAACTTGAATGAATTGCCTTGATAGTCGGCAGTACTCGTGCCCGCACATGTCGTGCCCGCACCAGCAAAGCAATCATTTTTACCTGTGAGAGCAACGCCGAAGCACTTTTCCATTTTGCCGCCAGCAACTTCAGTCTTCACGGTTTCTCTCATTTTCATCATATCAGCTTCAGTCATCGCTGCAGAAGCACCGCTGATCATTGAAGCAGAACCAAGTGCCGCAGCGAAAGCACCTGCAACGAGCACGGACATTGTACGATTTGACATTAGAAATCCTCCATGAATGAGTTGTGTTGTGATCATTATGATCACACCAAATGCAGACCGATGAGTGCCTGCATATTGGTAAGTTCGCTACTGATGGCAAAAGGTTACACCCGCTTTTGAAGTGTTTTCGGTGGCGTCCGACAAAGCTAACGTTAATGAACTAGTCGCGTGACGATGATTGGTCCACGCAGATGCGCCTGAGCAGGTTGGATTTTCACTTGAATAAGAATGATTTTGTGAAAAAAGGAGTGCTGACGTTCGCGAGCCACCTCGACAGTCTCCACTGTATTTCCGCTTGTGGCCCTTCGCGTCGTTTTAACTATCAAAACATCTCGTCGGCAATTGTGGTTAAATCAGACATAGCCAAGCCAGCGTCGATGGAATTACGGTGACAGAATTACGGTGACAGTGCATTAAATACATAATTTATTCTTTATAATCAATAATTTAATCTCATCAATTCGCCCACCCCAACGTCGTCTTCATGATGGGCTCAAGACTGTTGTTGAAAATGGGGGAGCTCCTGAATGGTGGCCTATTTGTGGAGTATGACCAGATATAGCGCCCCCACCGTACGCTGTCAAGCTAAAAATCCTATATAAACTAAAAAAATCTTAACCTGTTGGAATCCCGCCCAAATTTCCAACACGCCCGAAAACGCAAAAGACCGGATGTTTCTATCCGGCCTTATTACGCAAACTTACTTTAACGAAATCACCTGAACCTAGCGGCGCTTTTGACTTTTCAAGAAAAGTCAAAACGCTTTACTGACGGTATTGCTGGATGCGCGTGGTGCGCAGGCCGGCAAGGCCGTGACGCTCGATTGAGCGCTGCCATCCTAAATATTCCTCTACGGTGAGAGTATAGCGAGAGCAGGCTTCCTCTAGACTCAATAGCCCGCCTCTGACGGCTGCCACCACTTCCGCCTTGCGGCGGATCACCCAGCGGTGTTGGCCGGGTGGGGGGAGATCGGCAATCGTCAAAGGGCTGCCATCAGGACCGATGACGTAATTGACGCGTGGACGCAACTGACCGTTCATAAACGCATACTCACACAAACTGACCTGTAAGAGCTGCAACAGGCGGCCCTCACACACATGCATGTTTGCCACGCGCACATTAAAATTCAGCTAAGCGAAAATGAACAAATTACAAATTGCGTGGAATTTTTGCGCCAATTCGGAACAGAAAATGGCTGATCTTGCACATTTCTGCATTTGTGCCCATT
>JAYWEV010000226.1:0-9478 GCA_043779145.1 Aestuariivirga sp.
CGAACTTGCGAAAATCATCAAAACCATCACGCCAAGCGAATGTGCAAACTACTTCCGCAGCGCGGGCTACAGGCCAACTTGAATCAGAAAGACTCTAAAACTATAAAGCATAGCGTGGCTGGAATTTTCCAAACAAGCGGCCAGTAAAAATAACGTGAAATGTGACCCAAGCAAAAACTTGAGCGCCTCATTAAACTCCATGCCACTGGCATGGTGTTTCACAATCTCACGCTCAGGATCTTGGGGAAGTAAAAAAGTAGCAATCACCGAAAACACTTGCGCGTCAGCAATCAGCCACACCGTTTCCAATGGCGAAAGCCTGGTCAGCAATGCGCCCGCAATCAAACTTCCAGATAAGAAACTAACTGAAGCCCAAAGCCGCAACTGGCCAAAATCAAGCCCCAGCGCCGCACTTGCATCAACCCCAAACCCCTCGATCAATGGATTAACCGGCGCAAAGAAAAACGCACCCCATAGTGACACTAGCAAAATCTGCTGAAAGCCATTGGTGAAGGGCAGCGCCATATAGCCAATCAATGCAATAACCGCACAAAACTGAATAACGATCCGGCGGTTGCCAGTGCGGTCGGCTAAAAGCGCAAATACAGGCGCCCCCACAATTCGAACCGCCATCATGCCGGCCACCACGCTGGCAATCTCGCCCACCGAAAGCCCCTTGGCATGCAACCAGAGCGGCAAAAACGGTAATTGCACACCATTGCCGATCATCAACAAGGAATAACATGCTGAGAATCGAATTTTAAATTTATTTGCCGTCATTTTATGCAGTGGCCTAAACCAAACATTCACCACTTTCTACGATATTCGGTGCAAGGTGCGTCTACGTTAGACGCAGGGGCAATTAGTTTGTGTGTGTGTGGAGCAGCGTAATGAGTGGGCAACAACCGGCATTTCCGGAATCTCTCGATGAAATTTTAAATGTGGTCAAAGAAACGCCGCGCGGGCGTTGGTTTCTGGAAGCCTATGCCAACCGCGTTCAAACCGGTGGAACATCCACAATTTTATCTGCCATCTCCAAATTAGAGTCGAGCCTCCAATCCATGAGCGGTTCTGGAGCTGATGCGGCTTTATTGCAAAAAGCCAGACAGCATATTGCCCAAGCGCGCGCTGATATTGTGGGTTCAGACCAAGGCAAAGCCGCACTCTCGTCCGAAGGGCAACTATTTGCAAAACTAGCAGACCTTTCACGAAAAGCGTTCAACGACCCAAACCATCAAGAACCTGCCATCGCTAAAAATGTTGATCGGGTCTTGCGTTTGGTGGCTGATCTGGATCAGGATTTAGGCACAAGTCGAGTGCCAATGCCCGTGGCCGCACCAAAGCCTGCAGCGCAATATTTCAAGCAGGACGATAATGTTTTCGAGCCCGCGCCAGCGCCGTTAGCAATCAAACAAGTCAAACCAACAAAACCAGTTGAACCAGCTTCACGCGGCGCCAAGTTGGTCATCCAGCATATCGAACCAATTAGAACAGAAGTAGCAGATTCACCTGCTGCAGAATTTCCCAAAGCTGAGACTAATGAACCAGCAGCGATCACCACCACCGAAGTAGAAACCGCCACCCCCGAACCCTCACGCATCGTGATCATCCGCAAAAAAGCCGAGGACTTGATTGAAGTGCCTTTAATGGATGAACCAGCTGCTGAAGCGCAAGTCTCGGCTGCTTGAATAAAGTTCCAAGTTAAGACGCCGTCATTCACGCAAAGGAATGACGGCTTTTTCATTTGCGATCAAACTTGATCTTGCGCCGCATCACAATTTCGTAAAAAAGGTGCATGGCGAGCCATAATTAAGGCTCCATTTACCAAGATCAGAGAGTCTGCGCGCTTAATTCCAGTGAGTGAGAAGTACACCCGTGTCCAGTTCTAAATTCAACCGTCGTTTGTTTCTGTCCTTGGCTGCCTTTGCACCATTTGGCTTGGCCACTGCAGCGCGCGCCGAAGATCCCGCAAATGTTGGATCCGTCACGTCGATTGCGCCGCGCTTGGCCATGCAGGGCAAACTGGCCTCCAAAACCGAAATTGTGCAGGGCCAAGGCCAGGCACCAATGCTCACCCTAGGTTCCCTCAACGCCCTCGACGGTGCAATCGGCATGTATGAAGAAATCGTGGCTGGCGGTGGCTGGCCTGAAATGCCAAAAATTAAATACGACAAGACAACAAAGCCTGCCGATATTTTCCGCCTCCGCCAACGTTTGGTGCGCGAAGGCTATTTGGAACTGGAATCGCTGGCGTCCGCAGATTCCAACAGATTTGATTCCACACTCACCGCTGCGATAAAGTCGTTTCAGTTTAATCACGGGGCCAATCCCAGCGGCAAGATTGATGAACGCACCCGCGCCGAACTCAACATCGCAGCCACCGCGCGGCTTTATTCACTGAAGGAAAACCGCCCGCGCGTAGCTGAACATCTAAAAGATCTGGGCCCACGCTATGTAGCTGTCAACATTCCAGCAGCACAGCTCGAAACTGTTGAGCTGGGTGAGGTCTATTCGCGGCACAACGTGGTTGTCGGTAAATTAGAACGGCCAACACCTTCCCTCAAAAGCCGCGTGAGCAATATTGTGTTCAATCCCTTTTGGAACGCGCCTGCCTCTATCGTGGCCAAAGACATCATTCCAAAATATCTAAAAGACCCCGCCTACCTCGATCAAATGGGCATCCGGGTGATTGATGGCGAAAATGGCATGGAGGTTGAACCATCAAGTGTTGATTGGGAAACCACTGCGCCAGATCGCTTCCAGTTCCGTCAAGATCCTGGCGAGCATAACGCTTTGGCCACAATGAAAGTGAACTTCCCGAACAAGTTCATGGTCTATATGCACGACACGCCGCACCGTGAATTATTTGCGGGCAATAATCGCTTTGAAAGTTCAGGCTGTGTGCGCGTCGATAAAGTTGCCATTTTGATCAACTGGATTCTCAACGGCCAAGACGGCATAGGTAGTGCTCGCATCGAAGAAATCACCGCAGCACAACAAACCATCGAAACCAAAGTTCAAGGCCAAACCGATGTGCGCTTTATGTATCTCACAGCTTGGGCCACCGAAGATGGCCGCGTGAATTTCAGGCCTGACGTTTATAAACTCGAAGGCAAAGAGTTTGTCCTAGGTCAGCCTGATCCAGTTATTGCACTGTAACAGACAAAGTGACCAATTGAATTTCAGGCTCCAACCCCTTAAATAGAGGTCATGGAATTCGATACACCCTATATTCACATCTTCAAACAAGGCGACGCTGCAAAGCGTCCCTTACTGTTGTTGCACGGCACAGGGGGCAATGAACATTCACTGCTCGAAATTGCAGCAGCAGCAGTTTCACCCGACCGTTCAATCATTTCCCCACGAGGCTGGGTGAATGAGAATGGCAATCTCCGTTTTTTCAGGCGCTTTTCTGAAGGGCTGCTTGACGAGGACGATGTGCGGTTTCGCAGCAATGAGCTGAGTGAATTCGTTTCAGGTTCAATGGCCGCCTATAATCTAACTGCGCCCATAGCACTGGGATATTCCAACGGTGCCAACATCGCATTGGCGATGCTTTTCATGCAGCCAGATATTTTAAGCGGAGCGGTTTTGCTGCGCTCCATGGCACCATTCAAAGTCATGCCAAGTGTTAACCTCAACCAAAAGCCAATTTTGTTATTGAACGGTTCTCAAGATCAAATCATACCACAAGCTGCATCCAATCAATTGGTCAGCACGTTGCAGTTCAGTAACGCCAACCTGACCCATGAAATTTTATCCACAGGCCACGGCCTCACCCAAACTGATATCACCCTCACGACAAGATTTTTGAGAGAGCAAAATTAATGCAACTAAATGGCTTTCATCATCTCACAGCCGTCACAGCAGACGCGCCACGCAACCATGCTTTTTATACCAAGACGCTTGGCATGCGCATGGTCAAGAAAACCGTGAACCAAGATGATACAACCGCCTATCACTTGTTTTATGCCGACGGCAAAGGTTCCGCCGGAACCGACATCACCTTCTTTGATTGGCCAACCGGCCCACAGCGCCGTGGCACGCATGAAGTGGTGCGCACGGGTTTGCGCATTAAGGGCGAAGCTGCATTCAAATGGTGGGCTGATCATTTCAAAGCGAACAACGTAAGCGCTGAAAAAATCATCGAAGAAAATGGCCGCAATGTAATTCATTTCGAAGATTTCGAAGGCCAACGCTTAAGCTTGGTTGATGATGAAAGTGATGCAGCCGCCAACACTTGGGATCAAAGCCCAGTGCCGGCTGAATTTCAAATCCGCGGCCTCGGCCCCATCACACTGAGCGTACCTGACCTAAAGTCCACCGATGTGGTGCTCACCCAAATCATGGGCATGAAACCCGCCGCACGTTTCGGCGATACACATGTTTACCACATGAACGGTACTGGTCCAGTGGCAGAACTTCACGTGCGCGTCGAGCCCAATCTGCCCCAAGCCCAACAAGGTGCTGGTGCCGTTCATCACGTCGCCTTCAACATAGAGATGAGCCAATACGAAGCCTGGACTGACCGCCTAAAATCCATGCGCGTGCCAAATTCTGGCCCGGTTGACCGCTTCTGGTTCAAAAGCCTCTATTTCCGCGAACCAAACGGCATCTTGTTCGAACTCGCAACAGACGGCCCAGGCTTTGCAACCGACGAGCCTATGGACAAACTGGGTGAAACCCTATCACTCCCACCGTTCTTGGAAGCCAGGCGCGCCGCGATCGAAGCCAAGTTGAAAAAACTTTGATAAACATTCCTCCCCACATCCTTCCTCCCCTACTTCAGCACTGCTGTCCGGTTAAAATTCAGCATAATTGCGATTGCATTGGATGTTGAGATTTGACTTTCACTCTTGTTGGCGGTGGTTTTTCGATTGTTTGGATTTTTCGTTTGGTGTGAATGAAGGCGCTGACGAGTTCTCTGAAGCGTTTGGGCGGGATGAAAACTTACGGCAAATTGTCGCGCATAAAAATATCAATGCGAATGCGCTCCTGATCTTCGACTAGCGGCATATTATCAGCCTTGGCCAACAAAACCCGCACCGCACTTCGCACCTCATGTCCCGCATCTTGATTAATGATCACATCAATCGTGCCTCTGATCAGTGCACGGCGAGAACCATCTGTCACTTCATGCGCGATAAAAACCAGATCCTTTGCACGAGGCGAAGCATCAAGCGCTGAAACAATGCCTGCTGTGCCGCCGCCCACATTGTAAATACCCAGCAGATCAGGGTGCTCAACCAACAACTGCAACGCCAGTTCTTCCGAACGCTCCATATTATCTCGCGATTCGCGCACAGGCAGAATTTGCAAATCAGCAAACTCATGCGCCATCACTTGCTCAAAACCAAACTGCCGCTCAATGTGATCGCGCAGCGCCAATGAACCCGCAAACAAGCCCACTTTGCCTTTGCGGTTGCCTAGAAAACGTCCCATCAATCCAGCCGCTGTGCGCCCAGCTGATGAGTTATCTATTCCTGCATAATGCCAACGCTTAGAACCCGGCACATCAGACACCAGCGTCACCACAGTCACACCGCGCGCCACCAATGCATTGATCGCCTCGCGCACTGCTGGATGATCAAGTGCCACCACAGCAACACCGTCAATGCCTTCTTCCAACTCATCCAAAACCTTAGCCAGAAGCGGCCCGTCAAACACGTCCACGCGCTTGACCATAATTGAAACGCGCTCGCCCGCCATGCGCTGCGCTGTGGCCTCAACCTCTTCGCCCACACGGTTCATAAATTCGCCAGCCGTATTGGGCAGCACAAACCAAAACCGATATTCGCGGCCGCGTGCCAGCCGCGCCGCAATCCGGTCAGGCTGATAATTCAGCTCGCGAATAGCCGATTCCACTTTTTCAACGGTGCGCGTCTTCACACCCGGCCGGTGATTCAGCACCCGGTCAATCGTCGCAACGCTTACACCAGCTTTTTGGGCCACATCCTGAATCGTAATTTTTACCATAGCCCGTTTGAAGCGGATGGCTGGCCACTTGTCAAATAGTTGCAGCTAGGGCAATTCATAACCATGGCCCATCAACTCAAATTGGCCGCCGATATTGGCGGAACGTTCACCGACATTGTCCTCGAACAAGGCATCAAACGTTGGAGTGGAAAAGTTCTCACCACCATCCAAGCCCCAGAGCTTGGCGTGCTCGAAGGTATCAAACTCATTCTCGAAGAATCAAAAATGTCGGCCAAAGGTATTTCGGTTTTCATCCATGGCACCACGCTTGCCACCAATGCCTTGATCGAACGCAAAGGCGCCAAAACAGCCTTCATCACCACCGAAGGCTTCCGTGATGTAATCGAGCAAGGTTATGAAAAACGCTTCGACCACTATGATCTGATGATCGAAAGCGCCAAGCCCTTAGTAGACCGCCACCTGCGCCTCACAATAACCGAACGCCTAGCGGTCAATGGCGATGTGTTGATCCCTCTCGATGAAGCCCGCATCCCCGAACTCGCCAAAACCATCGTTAAAGAAAATGTCGGCGCTGTCGCCATCGGCTTGCTGCATGCCTATGCGCATCCAATGCACGAGCAACGCATTGCGGAGTTATTAAAGCCCCTTCTTCCGGCACATGTCACCATCTGTATCTCCTCGGAAGTGGCACCCGAAATTCGCGAATATGAGCGCTTCTCCACCACGGTGGCCAATGCCTATGTACGACCTTTGATGGCGGGTTATCTTAAGCGATTGCAAACCGCATTAGGCGAAATGGGTCTAAACGCGCCGCTCTATTTAATGATGTCCGGCGGCGGCCTCACCACATTGGAAACAGCCAGCCGTTTTCCCATCCGCCTCGTCGAGTCTGGCCCCGCCGGTGGTGCCATCCTCGCATCACGCATTGCGCAAAGTTGCAAATTGCCGGAAGTCCTCTCTTTCGACATGGGCGGCACAACTGCAAAAATCTGCCTGCTCAGCAATGCCGAACCTGCCCGCGCTCACCGTTTTGAAATTGCCAGGGCCTATAAAGATATGAAAGGCTCCGGCATTCCAGTTCGCATTCCTGTTATCGAAATGGTTGAAATCGGCGCAGGTGGTGGCTCTATCGCCCGCGTCGATAAACTAGGCCGCCTGACAGTGGGCCCCGACAGCGCAGGCTCCACTCCCGGCCCAGTCTGCTACGGCCGCGGCGGAACTATGCCAACCGTCACCGATGCAAATGTAAACCTCGGCAAAATCGACCCAGCCTTTTTCGCAGGCGGCAAAGTTCACCTCGATGAAGCCGCGTCTGCTGCTGCCTTCAAGTCACACATCGGCGACAAACTAAATCTCAAAGACTTCTGGCCCGCTGCTGGTGTTGCCGAGATCGTCGAAGAAAACATGGCCAATGCTGCGCGCGTCCACGCCATTGAACGTGGCAAAGACATTGCCAAACACACCATGGTGGCCTTCGGTGGCGGCGCGCCATTGCATGCCTGTCGTCTGGCCGAAAAAGTCGGCATTACCAGAATCATCGTGCCCGGCGGCGCCGGTGTGGGTTCAGCCATCGGCTTTCTTCAGGCACCAGTGGCCTATGAAATCACCAAATCCTTCGCCGTTAATCTCGATAATTTTGACGCCGCCCACGTAAATGCCCTCATCAAACAAATGACGCGTGATGCTGAAGCCGTGGTGAAGCCAGCTTTAAAAAACGAAAAGCCATTCCACACAATCGTGGCCGATTGTCGCTATGTCGGCCAAGGCCATGAAATCCAAGTCGCCATACCCGTCCGTACACTGAGTAATTCAGATGGCACAAAACTGAAAGTCATATTCGAAAAAACCTATGCCTCAATCTACGGTCTCACCATTCCAAACCAACAAGCCGAAGCCATCACCTGGTCGCTCACCTGTTCATCACGCGTCGGCAAACCTGCCGCAGCCAAAGCCGCACCAAAGCGCAAAACCATAAAACCCCTCCGTACACGGAAAATTTATGATGCAGCGCTGGGAAAATTGACCAACGCCCCCGTCTATTGGCGCTTTGATTTGAAACCCGGCATGTCCCTCAAAGGCCCGGCCATCATCGCGGAACATGAAACATCAACAATCGTTGGCGCGAACTTCAACGCCAAAATTAATTCACTGGGTTATATTTTGATGGAAACAACAAAATGAGCAAAGCCGCATTAGAAGCTATCAAAACCCAAGTGATGTGGAACCGTTTGATCGCCGTCGTCGAAGAACAAGCGCAATCACTCCTGCGCACGGCCTTCGGCACAATCACGCGCGAGGCAGGCGATCTCTCGGCTGGCGTTTATAATGCGCAAGGCCACATGATCGCCCAAGCCATGACGGGAACGCCAGGCCATGTAAACACCATGGCCACAGCCGTTGCACATTTCTTCGAAAAATATCCGCAAAGCTCCATGAAGCCCGGTGATGTGTATTGCACCAATGATCCGTGGCTCGGCACAGGCCATCTGTTTGACTATGTGATGATGACGCCAGTGTTCCTCGGCAAAAAGCTGGTCGCCTTCTTCGCCTCCACCTGCCACGTGATCGATGTCGGCGGCATCGGTTTTTCCGCCAAAGCCAATTCAAGCTTCGAAGAAGGAACGCTGATCCCGCATCTGATGATCCGCAAACAAGGCAAACTAAACGATGAATTGTTCAGCATCATACTCGCTAACAGCCGCAATCCGATTGAGGTAAAAGGCGATCTCCTCTCACTGATCAGCGCCAACGACACAGGTGCCCGCCGCCTCGGCGAGATGATGACCGAATTCAAAATGACGTCACTCGACAAGCTCGGCGACCATATTTTAAAAACCTCTGAAAAAGGCGCGCGCGAAGCCATCAAGGCCCTGCCCGATGGTGAATGGTCTTATGCCATGCCGCTAGATGGCTATGAAGCGCCCGTCACGATCAAAGCAAAGCTCATCATCAAGAACGGCAAGATCATTGTCGACTATACAGGCACTTCGCCTGCCTCGATTTACGGCATCAATTCCCCGCGCACCTATTCACTGGCTTATTCGGTCTTCGCACTCAAGGCGATCATAGCACCTCATGTGCCAAACAATATCGGCTCGCTCTCGTGCTTTGATATCATCACCGAGCCACACACAATTGTGGATCCCATCCGCCCCTCGCCCGTCACCTCGCGTCACGTCACGGGGCAGATGTTGGCAGATGTTGTCTTCGGCTGCTTGGCACAAGTGCTGCCCGGAAAAGTGCAGGCCGAAAGCGCGGGCTCCATCTGGATGATTCAATTGGGTTCGGCCCATGGTCGCGTACCACGTGCAACACTCGAAGGCACATCGGAATTTGGTGTGCTGGCAATAGGCCTAGGTGGCATCGGCGGCAGACCCGGCAAAGACGGTCTCTCCACAATGGCCTTCCCCTCAGGCATCGGCAGCATCCCTGTCGAAATCACCGAAGCCCAATGCCCGCTATGGTTTAAAGAAAAACAATTCTTAAAAGGCAGTGGCGGTGAGGGCGAATATCGTGGCGGGCTTTCGCAACGCTTCGAAAT
>JAYWEV010000227.1:0-24167 GCA_043779145.1 Aestuariivirga sp.
TAGCCATTCCTGAACGCCAGATAAATGGCCGGCTCAGGCTTGGTTCAGAGTGGTTCTCCTAAAAAGGCAACATCAAATGCTTCTAAGAAAGGGAACAGCCAAAATGAACAAGATTTTCAAAATCGCCGCCGCCGCAGTTTTCACCAGCATGATGGTTGTTTCTGCTCAAGCCGCAGAGAAGAAGCGGGTCCAAGGCGTGGTCATTGTGCCAGCGTCTTACAGCGCTCCCGCCCAAGATGAAGCCCATCGCAGTTTCAAGCGCGGCAAAGTGGTTCCATATGCCACAGATAGAAAGCCCGGTTCGATCATCGTCGATACCAAAGCCAACCGTCTTTATTACGTGTTGGGCATGGACCGCGCGGTGATGTACCGCGTGGCATCAGCCAAACCCGGTTTTGAATGGCAAGGCACAAACAAGGTTTCTGCTAAAACCCAATGGCCAGATTGGCGTCCGCCAGTTCAAATGCAAGCTCGCCGCCCAGAGCTTCCAAGCTTCATGGCAGGCGGCCCAAAGAACCCACTCGGTGCACGCGCCATCTATCTTGGTTCGACGATTTATCGTATCCATGGCACCAACGAACCATCCTCGATCGGCAAGGCCGCTTCATCAGGCTGCATCCGCATGTTAAACGATGATGTGAGAGAACTTTATCAATTCGTGAAACTGGGCGTTGAGGTTACAGTGTCATAAGAGCTACAGGTGCGACAGTGAGCGAAGGGCTTTGACTATGGCGTCAAAGCCCTTTTTCGCAGGGGCCGACACATTGCGAGCGCGCAATCTGCACCCTCAGCCATTTCGGCGCACATTTCATCATGCGTTTCAGGCCCGCCCAAAACCCAACCACCTCAATGAAAATAAAGAACGCCTGGTTTTGGGGTTTTCGTTTTCGGAATGAAGAGGCGAAACTTCACGCCTTCGGTTTCAAGATCAGAAACGCTTAAACCTTCTGGTCTGGGTGCCCGAATTTGTTTGCACAGTTCATTCCAAGCGGCAGGCTGCTGACCCATAGGCCACTGGTCAGAACCTAGCGGTGTTTTGGCGAGCAGCTCTCTATAAAAGGAAAGCATGCCAGGATCGATATCCATGGCATGCCCCTTAAATTACGCTGTGCGGCGGATACGGCTTTGTGGCGGCTGGTAAGCCATGCGCGCATGGTATTCGCAATACGGTGAGCCATCACGGGGCCCATGTCCGCAGAAGCAGAACTCCTCATTGTTTGGATCGCCGATTGGCCATTTGCAGGTCTTATCTGACAGATGCAAAATCGTGATGCGGCCATCTTTGGCACTATCAACCAAGCGCAGTGGCTTTGGCTCTGGCAGCGCCATGGGGCGCGGGGCCAATTGCTGGAATGGCTTTAGCGCATTTGCACCAGCTGTTGGCATTGAAGGCGAACGGCCCGGAGCTGATGGTTCACGCGGCGTTTTGCGCGCGGTGCGTGGCTGAGCATTGCGCACAGGGGTTGCACGGCCCGACAAGTTCAGGCGGTGCACTTTGCCGATGACGGCGTTGCGGGTGACGCCGCCCGCAAGACGGCCTGCAATTTGGCTGGCGCTCAAACCGTCAGCCCAAAGCTTCTTCAAGGTTTCGACGCGCTCTTCAGTCCAAGGCGCTTTGTCGTTTGGCATTGCCAGATCGGTCATATTATTTGAATCCTTTATGCTTCACAGAGTCATAAAACTCTGCGTTCTTGCCCCAACGCTTTACTGAAAACCGCTACATCTCGTAGCTTGTTACCTACTCACTACTATGGGCAGTGTCGTAAAAACAAGGAATCAACAGATTATTACCCATGTTTTCCCCAACTTCTGCAATCTGCCTGATGGTTAACAATGACTTAAGACTCGTTTCTGTGGACAGTCCATGCGCTGTTTTGACTCAGGTCTTGACAGAGCTTGATTGACCTTGGCTAATCTGTTGATTATATGTTCACTTTATCAAACGCGCTGATGTTCCATCGGCGCTTTTTAGTTTTGGGGAGCTGCCATGACTATCGCACCTGTGTTGCCAACTTATAATCGCGCTGCGGTTTCGTTTGAGCGCGGGGCTGGCGCGCGCGCCTATACGGCAGAAGGCGTTGAGTATCTTGATTTTGGTGCAGGGGTGGCAGTCAATTCCTGCGGACACGCCCATCCACATCTGGTGCAGGCGCTGACCGAGCAGGCGCAGAAGATTTGGCACACGTCGAATATCTATCAGATGCCCGGCCAAACAAAATTGGCAGAGCGTTTGATTGCGCATTCATTTGCCGACACTGTTTTCTTTTGCAACTCCGGCACTGAAGCAACCGAACTTGCCATTAAGATGGCGCGCAAGTTTCATTATGTGAATGACCAACCAGAGCGGGTTGAGATCATTACGTTTGAAGGCGCATTCCATGGACGCACGCTTGCGGCTTTGGCTGCTGGTGGCCAAGAAAAATATCTGGAAGGCTTTGGACCTAAGGCCGCTGGGTTTGTGCAATTGCCATTCGGAGATCACAAAGCTTTGGAAGCCGCCATTGGGCCAAACACAGCTGGAATTTACATTGAACCTGTGCAGGGCGAAGGCGGCATCAGGCCCGTGCCACATCAATGCTTGCGGGGGCTTCGCGAGCTTTGTGACAAGCATGGCATTCTTTTGATGTTTGATGAAATCCAATGTGGCATTGGCCGCACTGGAAAATTATTCGCCCATGAATGGTCGGGCATAACGCCTGATATTATGGCTGTGGCCAAAGGTATTGGCGGCGGTTTTCCGCTGGGTGCTGTTCTGGCCACGGAGAATGCCGCCAAGGGCATGGTGGCTGGAACGCATGGTTCGACATTTGGTGGTAACCCATTGGCGACCTCTGTCGGCAATGCGGTGCTTGACGTGATTTTGGCCGATGGCTTTTTGGATAATGTTTTGCGCCAGTCCATCAACCTCAAACAAAAGCTTGAACGTTTGAAGGATCAGCACCCAACCATCATTGAAGATGTGCGCGGTTCTGGCTTGATGATGGGCATTAAATGCAAAGTAGCCAACACTGCTTTGCAGAAGGCTGCCTTGGATGAAAAGCTTTTGATCATTGGTGCTGGCGATAATGTGGTGCGCTTATTGCCGCCGCTGATCGTGACCGATGCCGATGTAACCGAAGCTGTGAACAAACTCGAGCGCGCTTGTGTTGCGCTTGAAAAAGCGAATTGAGATTATGCATTTTTTAGAGATTAAAGATTTCAGCAAACCACAATTGCGGGGCATTTTGGATTCAGCACTGAAGCGCAAAACGGCGCGCGCCGGATTGGCCAAAGGTGAATTGGATTCTGACATGCCACTGAAGGGCAAGATTGTTGCTTTGGTTTTTGAGCGGCCTTCAACACGTACGCGCTTTTCATTCGAAGTTGGCATTCGGCAATTGGGTGGCGATGTGTTCACCTCTTCAGGATCCGAAATGCAATTGGGTCGGGGCGAGACGGTGGCTGATACAGCGAGGGTTTTATCGCGCTATGTTGATGCCGTTATGATCCGCTCCAAGAAACGCGAGACGTTGGACGAGTTTGCATCAGCCGCGACGATCCCGGTTATCAATGGCCTGACCAACATGTCTCATCCCTGCCAAGTGGTCACTGATGTGATGACGTTGGAAGAGAAGAAAGGTCATCTCGACAAGCAGCAGGTTGCTTGGGTGGGGGACGGCAACAATGTTTGTGCATCATGGATCGAAGCTGTTGGCGTGTTAGGTGGTTCGTTGAAGGTGGGCTGCCCGCCTTCACTCAAACCACAAAAAGAATTTTTGGATTGGGCACAAAAACACAAGGCTGCTGTTTCTGTCATGACTTCGCCAGAAGAAGCCGTATCAGGCACTGACTGCGTGATCACCGATGCTTGGGTTTCGATGCACGATGAAGATGTTGAGAATCGGCACAATCTTTTGCGGGCTTATCAGGTGAATGAAGCGTTGATGAAGCATGCCAAGAAGGACGCATTATTTATGCATTGTTTGCCTGCGCACCGGAACGAAGAAGTGACTGACGCTGTTATGGACGGGCAACATTCTGTTGTGTTTGATGAAGCCGAAAACCGGATTCATGCACAGAAAGCTATTTTGCTTTCGTGCTTTGGGAAAGTGTGATGGACCAAGTTATTCCATTTGCAATTAAGCCACTGGGTGTGCGCGGGCGCATTGTGCGGCTTGGTGCGGTGGTTGATGATATTCTTTCGCGGCATAATTATCCCGATACGGTTTCTTCGTTGTTGGCCGAGAGCATCGCACTGACGGCGATGCTGGGAACAGCGTTAAAATTTGATGGCAAGTTTATCGTGCAGACAAAAACCTCTGGGCCTGTGAGCATGATCGTGGCCGATTACGCGGCTCCTGGAGGAGTTCGGGGGTGTGCCAAATTTTCACAAGAAAAATTGGATGGGCTGAGTAAACCTGATCAAAAGCAATTGCTGGGCGAAGGTTATCTCGGCATGACGGTTGACCAAGGTGCTGATATGGAGCGCTATCAGGGTATTGTGCCGCTTGGCTCTTCCACACTGGTTGATGCCGCGCATAGTTATTTTCAACAGTCCGAACAAATCCCAACACGGTTGCGCATGGCAGCGGGGCCTTTGTTTGAACGTGGGGAGAAAAAGCCACATTGGCGCGTGGGTGCTATTCTTGTGCAGCATATTCCAGTTGAAGGTGGTTTGCCGCCGATTGCTTTTTCTTCAGGTGATGCGCCCGAATGTTCCGAAGTTGAAACGCCGGAAGATGATAATTGGGTGAAGGCGCGGTTGCTGCTTGATACGGTTGAGGATCATGAACTGCTTGATCCCACATTGACGGCTGAAGAAATTCTGTATCGTCTTTATCACGAGGACGGAGTTACAGTTTACCCGCCAATTCCGATTAATCGTTATTGCAGTTGTTCTCGCGAAGCTGTTGAAGCGATGCTCACAAATTTTTCAAACGTTGATCGTGCCGACATGGTCAAGGACGGCACGATTGAAGTGGCGTGTGAATTTTGTTCGACGGCCTATCAGTTTAAACCGAGCGCGTTTGACCCTGCCGCATAGGCAATAAGTGCAACTCATTAACGGCGACAATTCTTTTGCCAATCGGGAACAGCGAAGCAATCGCTAGCTTCACATGCGCCCATGCGAAGGGAATGCCGATGATGGTGAAGGTGAGTGCTATCGCGGCTGATATATGCATCAGCGCTAACCACCAACCCGCAAATACGAACCAAACAATGTTACCTATCGTGCCGATGGCACCTGTGCCGATATCAGATTGACCTGTCAGCTGATCGCGCGAGACGATGTCATAACCGAAAGGCCAGAACGTATAGCGCGCCATGCGAAAACAGGTTGGCACAAAGGGCAGGCCAATGACGGTGATGGCCATAATGATGCCAGCCAATATCCAAGCCAAACCAGCGATGAAACCGCCCAGCACAAACCACAGAACATTAAGAATGAAAATCATGGTGTGACCCTCCGAAGCGTTTGATGTGGGGATGGAGAGAGTGGAATTCAAGCTCTTCTCCCTCCCCTACTACAGCAGGGGTAGAATGATAATGTTAAAAATTCTTCCAGCCTTTTGATCTGATCACGGCAATGTCGAAGCGGGACAACAGTTTTGCAGAGATTGGGTCTACTGGTTCGAAGCTGTGCGTTGGTTTGGGCAAGGGTGGCAGAGACGTTGTGCCAGCACCAATCAACGCCATGCGCGCGGTTCCCAATGCAGTAAGATCAGCGCTTCCTGCGACGACAACTTTGCGGTTTAAGGCGTTGGCCAAGAATTGGCCAAAATAGGGATTGGCGCTGAGGCCGCCATCAATTGAAATGAAACTGCCTTTTTCACTCAGGCGGTCCATGGCGCGTACGACTTCTTGGGCGCGAAGTGCGATGCCTTCGAGGACGGCTTGCATCATATCCTGCTTTGTTGTGTCCAACCCCATGCCGAGCCAGAGACCAGATGCTGCGCGGTCCCAATGCGGGCAAGCAAGGCCGGAAAGGGCGGGCACAAAGACGAGGCCGCGCGACAATGCGCTTCCGGATTTGAAGCTGTTGATCTCTTCAAAGTCGTTAAAGAGGCCCAAGCCTTTGGCCCAATTTACGGCGGAGGCCGCATTGTATACACCGCCATCAACGGCAAAGAGCGGTGGTTGCTGGCCGATTTGCCAGGCGATGGTGGGGAGCAGGCCTGAATCATTTTTCAGTGGCCGCGCATGCCCCGCCAAGGCTAACGCAAACGCGCCAGTGCCAAAAGTGATCTTCGCATCACCCACATTCATGCAGCCATGGCCGAAGAGAGCTGCTTGTTGATCGACTAAATTTGCGGTGACGGGGGTTTTTCCAATCATGCCGAATGGGCCGGTGGTGCTGCGGATTTCGGGCAGGCATTCTTTGGGCACGCCGAACAAGGCACAGAGCTCATCATCCCATTGCAAGGTATCAAGCGCCATCAACGAGGTGCGAGATGCAGTGGTGACATCGGTTGCGAATGTTCCCGTGAGGCGATCTAAAAAATAAGCATCACTTGTGCCTAACCGCAATCTTCCGGCGGAAAGTAAAATGCGAGATTCCGGAACATGATCTAATATCCAACGGAATTTTGAGGCGCTGAAATAAGGATCAAGCGGCAGGCCCGCTTTATGCCGGGTGAGCGCTTCAGCACCCGTGGCTTTGAGTTCTTCAGTGATTTTCTTGGTGCGATCATCTTGCCAGACGATGGCGTTATAGACTGGCTTTCCGGTTTCTTTATCCCAAGCAACAATGGTTTCGCCTTGATTGGCGATGCCAATGCAATCAACTTTTTCCGCTTTCTTTATGCATGAGACGATGTGAGACAAAAGTTCTTCTGCATCATGTTCCACCCAGCCAGATTGCGGATAGATTTGTTTGTGTTCGAAGCTTACGATTTTCGTGAAGATGCCGCCGTCATCAAGCGTGAAGGCTTTGGTGCCAGTTGTACCTTGATCAATGCTGAGGGATTTCATTTTAAGTCACTTGCAATCATGGAGGCCAGTTTACGGCCTTGCAGCATGCAAGCGCCAGCGGTTTCGAGGTGGCCCAAAACATTGCCTACGGCATAAATATTGGGTGTTGAGGTGCGGTAGATTTCGGTTGTAAGTGGCGCGGTGTTTTCTTGTTTGATGAAGCCCGATGAATAAAGCGCGTTTTCAGAACGGAACTTTCCAGACACGATCACGCCGTCGCATGCAATTGTTTCTTTGCGACCGCCAGATTCAACTTCGACTGATTCAACTTTTTCGTGGCCATTTATTGAAAGCAGTTTGGTGTTTCGTTTCACGGGAACACCAAATGCGAGTCTTGCGCCGAGACCGAAATAAGATGGTGCGTCTAAGTTTGCACTTTCTGTGATCATGCAAACGGGTTTTGTTTTCGCGTGCCTGCATGTAAGAAGATTGGAGAAGGATACCCATTCACTGCCGATGATCACGGGATTGGAAAATGGTTTTTGGTGTTTGAGATAAACCAGCTGTTGGAATGTACCGGTGTTCATCACGCCGGGCAATTTGTTGCCGCCGATCAATCTGGCAGCGCGGGAAGATTCCCGCGTGCCTGTCGCTAAAATAATGCACGTTGCTGACATTTCTGAAATGCCAGTTGCGGAATGAACGCGCATAGTGCCGCGCAGGGTGAATTCAAGAACAGTGGTTCGGGTGCGGATGTCGAGATCTTTGGTCAGATCACACAATTTGGCCGCGAATTTTGGGCCGGTGAGGAAGCGGTTTTTATTGTCGATGCCGAAACCCAGATGGCCGCAATGACGCGGGATGCCGCCTGCCTCTTGTTCGCGCTCTAACACAACGACATCTTTGATGCCCAGCGCATTAAGCTCTGCCGCAAGCGTTAAGCCAGCAGGCCCGCCGCCGATGATGACGATATTATGATGTTCCATGTTTGGCCTTCTCAAACAGGGTGGTGACTTCCGCGCCGCAATAAAACCCTTGGCAGCGACCCATCATGGCTCTCGTGCGGCGCTTCAATCCGCCTATATCACCTGCTGGCAACGGGCCTTGGCAAGCGGCTTCTATTTCACCGCGCGTGACCCATTCGCAATGGCAGACTATCTCGCCGCCTTTCATATAGGGGCGGATGGATTGTTCGGCGAGATTGGCAACGGGAGTCCAAATTAGTTCGGGGAGCTTTTTCGCAAGCTTGCCGAAATGTTTGGCATAAAGTTTTGCCACATGCTGGGCGATGCCGAGTGAGCCTGTGAGGCCTGTTGAGCGAATGCCTGCAACGGTGATCCAGTTTTTATCTTTATAGGCTTCAATGATGTAATCTTTCTGATCCGTGGCCGGGCGCAGACCTGCATAGATTGCAGATACATCAACGTCTTTCAGTGCTGGCACAATTTCAATGGCGCGGGATTTTAGCTTTTCAAGTGTGGCGCTATCAGTTGTTGGGTTTGTGCGTTCGTCAGTTTCCTCAGCCGTTGGGCCGATGGCGAGATTACCGAAGATGGTGCGGAAAAGAACGACACCTTTGGTGCGATCACCAGGCACTGGCAGGATAATGCTGCGCGCCAATTTTGCAGCAGGTTTATCAAACACCACGAACTGGCCTTTGCGCGGCTTGATGGTGAATCTTGGTTCATGCGCGAGCGCTTCCACTTTATCACCGAACAGACCTGCCGCATTGATAACTGTGCCAGCAAACACATCGCCCGCCCTACCCGCTATTCGCCATTCGCTATTCGCTTTCTCTACGGCTGTCACTTCTGCATTGCGCATAATCACAGCACCATGAGCTATCGACTGCTGTGCATAAGCCAATGGTGCTGACCATGGGTCAATGACGTGCTCACCGGGCACCAGCGCTGCACCCAAGGCGGATTTTGAGATTTGCGGTTCGCGGATTCGAATTTCAGTTTGAGATAACAGCCGAACATCTTCGACACCATTTGCGTGGGCTTTGCTGACAATGCCATCAAGAGCCGCCAATTCTTCCTCTGTCCAAGCAACAACAAGTGCGCCGGTTTCGAGCAATGGCAAATTGAGCTTCTGGCGGATATCGAGATATTCTTCGTAACCTGCTTGCATGCATTGCAATTCGACCGATTTAGGCGGTGCGTCAAAACCAGTGTGGAGAAGTGCACTATTACCCTTAGATGCGCCCGATAAAATATCAGCGCCCTTTTCAAGCAACACACATGAAAGCCCACTTATTGTGAATCGGCGCAGGATGGCCAGCCCCACCACACCACCACCAATTACAGCAATATCGAATCTTTTATCCATCTGTCCCTTATGCCACAAAAAAAAGGGCGACCAAAAGGCCGCCCCCTCATTATATAAGTCGTTTATTATCCGCCAGCCAAAGCTTTTTCTTGAGCTGCAATTGCGGCCTGACGCTTGGCAATTTCAGCACCGATTGGCGGGCCTTTGAAGGTTTTTCCAACCACGGCAAACCACAGAACGGTGAGGATCGCGTAGAAGCCAATCGTATAATAAACAAGGCCTGGAACAAAGCCTGCGGCACCGAAATCACCAACCGATGGCACGAAAGCATGGCCGCCGATGATGATGCCGATCACGCCCAAGACAACGATCACAGCGAACAATTTGGAAAGTCCACCGAGACGGAATTTGCCAAATGTTGTCCATGTCTTTCCTTCAGCCAGAAAACCAGAAAGAACTGGCATGCCGTATGACATGTAAAGATACATCGCACAGCCCGTTGAAAGGGCTGCAAAGGCGTTGAGTGGTGTTGTGATCACAACCAACAAGAAGGTTACGATCCCTGTAAACCAGATGGCCGCAACAGGTGTACGATACTGTGCATTCACGTTGGCTAACATTTTAGGCAAGCCACCATCGCGCGCGAAAGCATAGATCATGCGTGAAGTTGAAGTGACAGCAGACAAGGCGCAGAAGAAGTTCGCGATGATAATGCCAATCGCGCAAATTTTACCTACGAAACTTGGTGCAATCAGCGTGTTGAACAAAACCGAGAATGAACTCCAACCCAGAACCGCCATATCAGCAGGTGCAGGGCCACCAGGGATCGCTGCGAGCTTAGCCATCACTTCTTTTGACAAAGCAGTTTGTGCAGGGTCAGCAGCAAGTGCGTCATAAACAGCTGGCAAGGCCATAACCATGCCAAGCGCCAAGACAAAGCCAAATACCAATGACCAGAACACAGATTGCAACATGCCTTTATGCACGGTGTTTTGTGCATCGCGGGTTTCTTCTGATGTGTGTGCAGAAGCATCAAATCCTGTGATGGTGAAGAGTGGATAGAGCATGCCCATCAGAATAG
Organism: Aestuariivirga sp.; assembly: GCA_043779145.1. Lineage (GTDB taxonomy): Bacteria > Pseudomonadota > Alphaproteobacteria > Rhizobiales > Aestuariivirgaceae > Aestuariivirga. Next base: position 10,244 of record JAYWEV010000227.1, read on the forward strand.
TGACGAACATACCGTATGCTGGAGCAACACTGCCGCCTGCTTCACCGGTGGTGTTCACCAACGCGAAGGCCTTGCCGAGATCGAAGCTTTTCACACTCATAAACAACAGAATAACCAAGATGATCGTGATCACAAAAATCAGATAACCTGAAATATCTGTGAGCAATGTGGTGAGCTTAATGCCGAAGTGATTGAGCAAGCATTGCGCTGCTGTGATGCCAGCCACCCAGATGAACATTGTCGTGTTGGTCCATGTGGACACATCCCAATGCAAGATGCCTGAGAAGAGCAAATCACGGATGAACGTATAAAGAATGACGTTTACGGCTGGAATAACAAACAGCAAACCCAAGAGGTTGGTCCATGCTGTGAGCCAGCCCCAGAATTTACCACCCAGAATTGACGACCAGTGATAAAGGCCACCGGCAGTTGGATAGGCTGATGCAATCTGGCCCATCGAAGCTGCAACGATCAGAGCGAAGGTACCGCCCAAGATCCAACCAATAGTTGCCATCCATGGGCCAACTGTTGACATGGCAATCGGGAACGACGCCAGGCCGCCCGAGAGGATGCAGATGATTGAAAATGAAATTGCAAAGCTTTGGAATGTTCCCATACGCCTGGATAATTCCTGCGCATAGCCCATTCCATGGAGGACTTTTTCGTCCTCGCTCATATTCGTATTGTTTGCCATGTGGCACTCCCTTGCGCGGTGAGAGGCGAACCGCGCGTTACGTTTGAATGAAAACTTGAGCAAACGTCCCCACGTTTGAAAAGTTAGTAACCCCTTAACCACATTGTGGCTGCTTTGTGGCAGAGCGTCAACCGTTACGGATGAGTCCAGTGTGCAGCGCAGCATTTATTTGTCAGGTGGTATTTTAAAGAATTCCCCACTATCGTCATTTTTGCGCAGACGGGAATCTCTGTTTTGAATCGCAAACACAATAGCCCGCTTTCGCGGGCATGACGAATAGGGTTAGGAGCTCGCAAGATGAACGAAGGTGGACACAAACGCGCCGGAGGCCGCGATGGACGCAGGGCCTTGCGTTCTGCACCCTTGCTCTCATTTCCCACTTTGGTGCGCGAAATTCCGACGTATGAATTACTGCCGGATGAAGCCGTCGAGCTAATCCATCAGGAGTCACTCAAGATCTTATCAGAAATCGGCTGCGAATTTCGCGATGATGATGCCATTGAGCGCTGGAAAAAAGCTGGTGCTGATGTGCAAGGCACCAGGGTTCGTATTGCGCCTGAATTGTTGATGTCGCTCATTGCTCTCGTGCCACCGGAATTCACGCTGCATGCGCGCAACCCAGAGCGCACTGTGAAGGTGGGCGGCAAGAACACGGTGTTTGTGCCAATGTATGGTGCGCCTTATGTGCGCGACCTTGAAGGCAAGCGGCGTTATGGCAGCCTTGAGGATTTGCAGAATTTTCACAAACTGTCTTACATGGCCCCGCAGCTGCATTCATCAAGTTCGATCATTTGCGAGCCTATGGAAATTCCGGTGCCAAAGCGCCATCTCCATATCATTCAATCTGCACTCACGCATTCCGACAAACCATTTATGGGAATTGTGACATCCAAAGATCGTGCTGAAGATGTGATGAAGATGGCGGGTATTGTTTTTGGGGAAGAGTTTGTGAAGGACAACCCGGTTGTGGTTTCGATCACCAATTGCAATTCGCCTTTGGTTTGGGACAACACAATGCTTGATGCGATGCGGGTTTACGCATCAAACAATCAACCGTTGATTTTGGCTCCGTTTGCTTTGTGTGGGGCTTCGACATCGGCTTCTTCGATTGGCGCTGTGGCGCAGGTGAATGCGGAAGCTTTGGCTGGTGTTGCCTTCACGCAATTGATCCGTGCTGGTTCGCCGCAAATTTATGGTCAGTTCATGGTGACGGTGGATATGAAAACAGGCGCGCCGATGGGTGGCACGCCGGAAGCTGCTCAAATGATGTTTGTGATGGGACAGTTGGCGCGCAAATATAAATTGCCGTGGCGCACATCGGGTTTTCATGTGGGATCCAAACTCAATGATGCGCAGGCGGGTTACGAGTCCAATATGCTGATGCATGCAGCGATCTTATCGGGGGCCAATTATATCTGGCATGTGGCGGGATGGTTGGAAGCGGGGCTGGCTTGCGGCTATTCGAAATTCATGACGGATTGCGAGCAATTGAGCGCTTGGTATAAATATGCGGGCGGTTTGAAGTTTGATGATTTCAAAGATGCGATGGCTGCGGTGCGCGAAGTGGGGCCTGCAGGGCATTTCCTAGGAACTGCGCACACGCTCGAACATTTTGAAAAAGCTTTTTTCATGCCGAGCATCATGGATTTCAATCCATATGAGCAGTGGTCGGCCGAAGGTGCCAAGGATCATGACACGCGGGGCCGCGAAAAGGCCAAGGCGGCGCTGGCTGCTTATGAGAAACCAAAGATGGATGAAGGCATTGCGCAGGGGTTAAATGATTTTGTGGCGAGACGGGAAAGCGAACTTCCGGATTTGATGAACTGATGCAAATCTTTGTCGATGCAGATGCCTGCCCTGTAAAAGATGAAGCGGCCAAAGTGGCGGCGCGGCATGATCTGATGATTAGTTATGTTTCCAATTCTCATATGCGCTTGCCAATTGGAGAAAAGGTGAAACGTGTTGTGGTTGGCGGAAAGGCCGATGAGGCTGATGATTGGATTGTGGATCAAGCAGCGCCAGGTGATATTGTGATCACTGTCGATGTTCCGCTGGCATCGCGCGCGCACAAGAAGGGGGCTAAAGTGATTTCCAATGTTGGAAAATCTTTCACCGAAGATTCAATCGGCATGGCATTGGCTATGCGCGATCTGATGGTTCATTTGCGTGAAACGACAGACATCAAAGGCTCCAACAAGGTTTTCACACCAGTTGATAGATCACAATTTTTGCAAGAGCTTGAAAAAGTGATCCAGCAAATCAAGAGGCTTTAGGTGGATAGATTACGCTAAGTTAATTTTTCGAAATATTTTTGATCTACATTAACTTAATACAATCTCTCTAATTTGAAACTTCAGGGTGTGGGGGTCTTCAAATGCAGAAAATTGTTTTAGGTCTTTTGATCAGTGTTGCGCTGTTGCCCGCAACAGGTGCGTGGGCGGAAGATGTTCAGCCCTATGACGATGCAATGGTCTATGGAAATCTGCATCTTGGCGTTTATGATGATATAGACGTCAACAGCAACCCATTAATGCATCAACAAGGTTTGATCGGTGGCGGCAAAGTTGCCATTGAGCCATCAGATTTTCCAATTGGTCTGCAACTTGATGCAGAAGGCAAATATTCAAATTCAACTATTCAGCCGGGGACGGCCGATCAATTCTCAAAATATGACGCACTGCTCGTAGCCATGGCACGTTTGAAGTGAATGATCAGCTGAAGCTGGGCGTGTTTGCAGGTTATGAAGACGTCAATTTAAATCTGACCAGCATTTCAAGCCCTTTGTTCATGTTTCACGGCGTGAACAATCTTTCCAGAGCAGCTTCTGATTTCACCTATATGAGCATCGGCGGCGAAGCGCTTTATGCCTTTACCGATGACAATTGGGCTCAATTTCGCGCAGGCTTTGTAAAGCCAACTTCAGGCTCAATCAATGCCACTGATCGTACAACAAATGTGACGTCTTCAGCAACTCTAGATACCAGCCAACTTAAGGGCTATGAAGTTGGTATAGGCGCAAGATTTGGCCTGTTTGAGAGATTCAGTTTGCGCACCGATGCGAACTTCATTTCGGTGATCGATGGGACGGGCGCGACAGCCAATGATCTCAACACATTTGTCACCGGCCAATATGTTTTCGCTGACTCACCGTTTTCGATTTACAGCCAAGTTGGGTATGACAAATCATTTGATGCAACTGCTTCGCAAGATACCTTTTATACCCGCGGCGGCGTGACGTGGTCATTCGGCGGCCCAAGCCATACCACAAAGAATAAATTGTTCCGCAGCGCTGGTTTTGGCGGTGTATCCAACTAAAAAAAGAGGGATGAGCATCGCTTGCCGTGGGGGCCAGCGCTCATCCCTTTATTGGTTTTGAAGCTAAGCGAATAAACTCAAACCAAGTTGCACCAGTTATGATTTTGGAAATGGGAGGATCCTAATCGAATTGTGCCACGCAACCTACATAGCAATCCTTGTGCCAGTTATTAAGAATATGTTAATATTTTTATAAGTTATTGTATTTGAAATATAATAAATACTTTTGATAAAATGATTCAACGCGTTCTTGTTTTACTTCAGATAAAATATTGTGCAGCGCACCATCTAAAAAAGCAGCAGATCAAACGGGCTGGCTCGTTTTTAACCAGTTGGAAAAACGCTCTAAGCCTTCTGCCAGTTTGTGTTCTTCCTTCAAATAGCACATGCGCAAATAGCCCTCGCCTGCATCGCCAAAGGCAATTCCCGGCGCAAAGCCTACATTTGCTTCATCGATAATCTTCATCGCCGTGGCCATAGAGTCTGTCATTCCGTCAATACCGAAGAAGGCGTAGAATGCGCCGTCAGGTCTCGAGAGACGGATTTGCGGGAAAGCTTTCAGAGCTTCGATAACAGTGTCACGGTTTTTGCGGGCTTTGCCGACTTGGAGCTCGATGAAATCGTCGCCCTCGTCCATTGCGGTCACACAGCCACGTTGGAGAAACACGGCGGTGCCTGACGTGTTGTATTGGATGACGCGTTCAATCACGGTGGCCAGAATTTTTGGCGCTTGAATCCAGCCGATACGCCAGCCCGTCATGGCCCAGTTTTTGGAGAATGTATTGCAGAGGATGAGTTGTTCCTCGCTATCGCATATATCAAGGAAAGACGGCGCACGGTTTGCACCATCTGCACCGTAGTAGAATTTGGAGTAAACTTCGTCGGCCAGAATCCAAATGCCGGCTTTGCGGCAGGCATCGCGGATGGCGATGAGATCGGCTTTGCTGGCCACCCACCCCAATGGATTTGATGGTGAGCACAAGCATATGGCTTTGGTGCGCGGTGTGATGGCCGCAAAGAGGCGGTCTAAATCTAAGGCCCACTTGCGATTGGTAAATGTCATGGGCACTTCAACGGGCTTGGTGCCTTGAATGCGCAACGGCCCGGCATAGTTTGGCCAAGCGGGTGTTGGGATGATAATTTCATCGCCATCAGCAGCAATAATTTGGATGGCGGTTTGGATGGCCTGCATTCCGCCGCCAGTGACGCAGAAATTACCCTCCGAGAAGGTTTTGCCGAAATGCCTTTGATGATACCGCACTAAGGCTTCGCGCAGTTCGGGGATTCCGCGCTGAAAAGTATAGAATGTTTCGCCCTTGGCCAGACTGGCGGCGGCGGCGTTTGAGAATTTTTCAGGGGTGGGCAAATTGCCTTCGCCTGACCAAAAGGGAATGATGCCCGGCTTGGTGAAGCCATACATGGCGGCTTTGACGATGCCGCTGTCGGGTTCGACTTGGGCGGGGTTTGTGAGTTTTGAAATAAGATTCATTTACACACAATGCAAATAAAAAACCCGGGTGGCAAGCACCCGAGTTCTCAAAACTCATTATAAAATTAGCGCTTCTTCAAAGAATCGCGGATTTCAGAAAGCAATACATCTGTTGTTGATGCTGCTGGTGGTGGAGCTGGTGGTTCAGCCTTCTTCATGCGGTTCGAAATCTTCACCAATTGCATCAAAATGAATGCAAGGATCAAGAAGCCGATCACGATCGTGATGAAGTTGCCGTAAGCAAAGGTTGCGCCAGCTTTTCTAGCTGTTGCAAGATCTGTGGCACCAGGTGCGCCAGCGAGTTGGATAAACTTGTTTGAGAAGTCGATGCCGCCGGTTGCAAGACCAGCGATTGGCATGATCAGATCATCAACCATTGAGCCAACGATTTTACCAAAAGCGCCGCCCATGATCACGCCGATAGCGAGATCGAAAGCATTGCCTTTTAACGCAAAGTTTTTAAATTCATTCCACATAGGTTTTAGTCCCCCACAATAAAGGGCGCCCTGACATCCCCTGTCAGAGTAAGCGCTGATGAGCCTTTTAGACGAGCATTACAAAAATCAAAAGCTTAAATTAGGCAATGGTTAACCATGTTTGGGACTAGCCAAAACAAGGGGGTACCCCTAATTTCATTGAAATGAGTGATCGTTTAGACTTTTTTCCAGAATTACAACCTTATGCGCGCGGGCGTTTGAAGGTTTCGGATATGCATGAAATCTACTTTGAAGAGTGTGGGAACCCTTCGGGCAAGGTTGTGGTGATTCTGCATGGTGGGCCGGGCGGTGGCATTTCAATGAACCTCCGGCGGTTTCACGATCCCTCGGCCTACCGGATGATTTTGTTTGATCAGCGCGGGTGCGGCGCTTCAACGCCTTATGCTTGTTTGGAAAACAACACGACTTGGGATTTGGTTTCAGACATTGAAAAACTGCGCGTTCATTTGAGGATAGAACGGTGGCAGGTGTTTGGCGGGTCTTGGGGATCGACATTGGCATTGGCTTATGCCGAGAGTTATCCTGAGCGGGTGACAGAATTGATTTTGCGCGGAATTTTCACGGTGCGCAAAAAGGAAGTGGATTGGCTTTATCAATTTGGCACTTCAATGTTGTTTCCTGAGTATTGGGAAGATTTTGTGCGTCCTATTCCTGAAGCTGAGCGGGGCGATTTTGTTGCAGCATATCACAAGCGCTTAACGGGCAATGATGAAGTGGAGAAGGCCGCTTGCGCGCGGGCATGGAGCCAATGGGAGGGTGCTGTATCTTCCCTGCTGCCCAACCCTGAACGCGTGACGCAATTTGGCGATGATCATTTTGCAATCGCCTTTGCCAGCATCGAATGCCATTACTTTATCAATAAGGGATTTTTTGAAACTGATGATCAGCTGCTGCGTAATGCGCATCGGCTTGCTGATATTCCCTGCGTGATTGCACAGGGGCGTTATGATGTCATCACGCCGCCTAACACCGCTTACGCATTAAGCATGGCTTGGCCGAATGCAAAGTTTGTTATTGTGCCTGATGCTGGTCACGCAGGAAGCGAACCAGGCATGGTTGATGCTCTGGTTCGCGCCACCAATTCTTTTATTGGTTAGATGCCGACAAACGGCTGAGCCAATCTGGCCCAGATGCTTTTGAATTTCGCTTGGGTTTCGAATGCGACCGCGCAGATGCAATCTTCTTCGGAATCAACAATCGGTTGATGTTCAACTTCTTGATCTAAATCAGCCACATCACCCGGCGCAAAGCGGCCCATGTGATCGTGATAGGAACCCTTCAAAATCAATGTCAGTTCTTCGCCGCCATGGCCATGTTCAGGCATGGCGCGGCCGTGACCGAGCTTCATCAGTTTCAATTTGGTTTTTGAACCTTTAGTCAGAGGCACGTCGAACGTCGAAACGCCTGGGGCCTTTTTGTGCCACTGGATATCCGCAATCGAAATATCGCCCAAGGCTCTCGCCAAGGCGAGCGGCATATCGCTTTTAGAAACTGACTTCGCCTTTGGTGCTATCTTTACATCAAGGCTAGCCAAAGTCGCGGCGCGGCAAATATCGCTCACAGCTTGCTCGCGCTGAGATTCCAAAATGCCGCCGCCTAGACCTTCGGCCTTGCGGAATGCAACGCGGCACTCAGGGCACATAGCCAAGTGTGAAGCCACAAGAATGCCATGCGCTTCACCAACGGTGCCTGCGGCAAAGGCCAAAAGTGTGGCATCATCCAAATGATGGGTAATCTTCAATTCATCGTCTCCAAAATTTTACGCAGGCGTTGATAGCCAAGGCGCATGCGCGATTTTACTGTTCCCAATGGGATCCCCAATTTAATCGCGATTTCTGATTGAGGTACGTCCTCTACGAAGGAAAGGATCAATAAATCTCGTTGTTCCGCTGGAATTTGTTCTAATGCCCGCGCAACGTGGTTATCTTCTTGTGAACGGCCCAGAGATTCTTCTGCGCCCGTGCTTAAGTCTGGCGCGTCAAAATCTTCCAGATCCGTATAAAGTTGAGCGCGTTCGCGGCGCAACTTGTCGATGCGCAAATTGCGCGCAATCGTGAATATCCAAGTCGAAACCGAGCCCTTGTCGGTTGAGAACATCGCGGCTTTCGACCACACGGAAATCATGGTTTCCTGCACCAAATCTTCAGCTTGCTCGGCGTTTGAACCCTTGCGCATCATGAAACTTTTTACACGAGGCGCGAAATGGTCAAACACAGCTGCAAAAGCCAAGCGATCCTTCGACGCGGCGATGCGTGTCAAAAGATCAACGAATTGATCACCCCTCGCGTTTGGCACCGAGGATTCAGTCATGGAAATTATCGCGAATGACACAGCCGCCCAACCATTGATTTTCAAGACTGTTTACGGGAATTATGACAATCTGGATCACTGTAGTTTGCGCTCGATCGTTTGGTTAAACTCTTTGGTAAATATCAGTTTTTTGCATTCAAAAGCATCAATTTTTCCCCACACAATCCAATGGGTTTTAGTGGCAGTCAAGCGGCCATATGTTTCGGTGCGGCATTCCCATTTGCCGCGTTTGCGACCTTCCGTCCAGTGGGTTTCCATTTTGGCAGAAAGTGGATCATCTGGCATGATCGAATAATTTTCACGCCCTGCCCCCCAGATTACCATGCCGTGGGGCTTGATTTCCTGGGTGCCAAAATCATCAATGATAGAGAGTTTTGTCTCGCCAGTTTTCTTATTCACCGTCACATCACGTTTATGAAACGGCTTCCTGGATTCCTTTTGGACAACGGGGCTTGAAGCCTCGGCAGGTTTGAAATCAACCTTCTTTTCATCAGCAACAGCTTTTCTAATCGGCAGGCTGAGCGAGGATTTTCCGGCAAATACGTTAAGGCGCACTGGTTCAGCCACAGGCCACATCATGGGGAAGTAGCTTGTCGAAATCGATACGCGCAGCTTATGGCCTTTTGGAATGCGCCATGCGATGTCATCCAACTTTATTTTCATGTTATAGCGCTTGTAAGCCTCAAGCGGCGTTGGATATTCGCGGCTGTCACGCATGCAGAGGTTTTGTAAATGATAAGTGATGCGGCTGACTTCACCTGAGGGCCACACATCATTCAAGCGAATGGCGACATGAGCTGTCGGCTTATCGACCATGAATTCTAGGTCAATAGTGGGCTGGCCTACGATATCGATATCAGCGCTCAACACTGGGCTATCGAAGCATATGGACCCGGCATCGTCTTTGGCTTGGTCGCCCGGGAACTCCGGCCCCGTCCAGATGATGCAATATTCGCCGCCGTCAAAGCCGGTGGTTTGCTTGGAGGTGATCGACAGCATTTTTTCTGTGCCCGCCTCTGCGGCAATGCCTTGTGACGAAAGTTGGAAAGTTTTGGTTTCGACATTGCCGTAGCCCCAATAGGGATCGCTGACCCAGCGGCCTGGAATTTCCTTTGGGAATTTTCCGGGCTTATATGCATCCATGATGTAATAGCGATAATCTGCATCAGTGGTGACTTGAGTGTCGATGTCTTTCAAATAGAAATCCCACCAGCGCAGCATTTCCTGAAGGAAACCGATTTTGGGTTCAGGTGAAGCTAAGTGCGGATATTTGTGCACCCATGGGCCGATGATGGCTTTGCGGGGCGCGCGGAGGCCGCGCATTAAACGAGGTATGGCATTGGAATAAGCATCGTTCCAGCCGCCGACCACTAAAGTTGCTGCAGAGATTTTTCCAAAATCCTCATTGACCGAACCGTGTTTCCAATAGGCATCGCGGTGCGGATGTTGCAGCCATGGGATCAACAAAAATGGTTCGTTCTTTAAACGCTCCATCCACATTTTTTTCCACTTGGTGCCAACGATTTTTGGATCAGGCGGGCGCGAGGAATAGGCTAACATGGTGGCGGCCCAGCCCAAGTTCTCGTTTAAAAGTGTGCCGCCCTTATAGTGAATATCATCTTCATAACGATCATCTGTCGAGCAGATGGTGACGATGGCTTTCAAAGCTTCGGGCTGGCGAGCTGCCACTTGAAGCGCGTTAAACCCGCCCCAGGAAATGCCGAACATGCCGACTTTGCCAGTGCACCATTTTTGCTTAGCGAGCCACGCTATAACTTCGATTGCGTCATCTTGCTCTTGTTTGGTGTATTCGTCAGTTAGCAACCCTTCTGAATCACCGCTGCCTCGCATATCCACGCGCACTGCAGTGTAGCCATGGCCTGCGAGATAAGGATGGGTCAGTGCATCGCGCACATGGGTGCCATCACGTTTGCGGTAGGGGAGGAATTCGAGCAGCGCTGGAACTTTGTTTTTGGCGGCATCATCGGGAATATACATGCTGGCGGAAAGCTTCACGCCATCTGCCATAGTGATCCAGAAATTTTCGACAAACTTGGTTTTGCGTGGGAATTTGGTGATGGTTTTTATGGTCATGGTTTTTCCATTATGCCGCAAATTTGCGGATGGCTGCAATAATTGCAGCAAAAGATTGTGCAGCAGGCTGGCTCATATGCCGAGCGCGTAAAAAGGCGTGAATCAGCAATGGCTCGCTTCGCACTTCTGCCTCCACTCCGGCGGCTTTGAGTTTCGCCGCATAGTTCGTGCAATCATCGTGCAGCGGATCGAGGCCAGCTGCGACCATGAAGGCGGGGGGCAGATTGGCGTAATTCGTTTCGCGCAAAGGCTCGGCATATTTATGGGGTGAGCCTTGATAAGTGTCGCGGTAATAGATCACATCCTTGGTGGTCAGGCCCGGTGCATGTGCTTGGGTGATATATGAACCCGTGGTCATATCGCCGCCGAGGCCGGGATAGATGAGGATTTGCGCGGTGATTTCAGGGCCGCCTACATCACGTGATTTTAGGCATAGCGCAGCAGCCATATTTCCGCCCGCACTATCGCCTGCCACTATGCAAGTGCCCAAGTGGTTCAGCACCGCCCAGCAATCATCGAAAGCCGCTGGGAACGGGTGTTCGGGGGCCAGGCGATACTCAACGGCAGTCACTTCAACATTCGCCTGATCTGCAATCTCAGCGCAAATTGAATCATGGCTCGCAATGCCACCCACCACATAGCCACCGCCATGCAAATAAAGCAGTTTGGCTTTTGAGGTTTTGGGTTTGTAAGTGCGGCAGGGAATTTCGCCTACTTTAAAGTCATGCGTGGTGATGCCAGCAGGATGCGGATAATCAAAATGCGCGCAAAATTTATTGTAGAATTCGCGCTGCTGGATCATTGTAAAATTAACGGCATCGGCCGGATAAAGCTTTGCACCTTCCATAAGGAAGCGGCGAATGCCTTCATCTTTCACTGTTGGATATTTATCGCTCATGCTGAAATGGATGTTGCCGCGACCCGCAGGGCTTTGATATTGGCGGCATAGTCGTTGCCTTTGAAAATGCTGGAACCCGCAACCAATGCATTGGCCCCGGCCATTACAATAGCGCCTGCGTTTTCTGCTGTCACGCCACCATCAACTTCAATATCGATGTCGCGCCCTGCGACTAGCGCTTTCGTTTGGCGGATTTTACTGAGCATGGCGGGGATGAAGGTTTGACCGCCAAAGCCGGGGCTCACCGTCATGATCAATACGAGATCGAGCCTATCTATCACATGCTCGATTGCTGATAGCGGCGTTGCCGGATTAATCGCCACACCCGCTTTCTTGCCCAGCGCTTTTATGGCTTGCAACGAACGATCAAGATGTGGGCCTGCCTCGGCATGGACGGAGATCAAGTCTGCGCCGGCGGCCGCAAATTGTGCGAGATAGGGATCAGCGGGTGAGATCATCAAGTGCACATCGAAGGGCTTTGTGGTGCATTTGCGGATAGATTGCATCACCGGCACACCAAAAGTGATATTGGGTACAAAGTGCCCATCCATCACATCGATGTGGATCCAGTCAGCTCCAGCTCTATCGGCAGCGAGAACCTCATCACCGAGTTTGGAAAAATCAGAAGCGAGGATTGATGGAGAAATAATAAGGGGGCGCATTTTCATTGCTCCCTTCTAGAGGTAAATTTTGGCAAGGTGAAGCACCCTCGTTTTATGCATTCACCACTGCAAGTATTAGCCCTTGCCCCAATCCCGCCTTTTATGCTTGTTACGGCTAAATTTGGGATATTTCAGGGGATTTCATACGATGGACCGCATCCGTATTCGTGGTGGCAATAAACTAAACGGCACAATTGATATTTCGGGCGCTAAAAACGCTGCCTTGCCATTGATGATTATTCCGTTGCTCACGCCAGACACCGTGACCCTGCATAATGTGCCTAGGTTGGTTGATGCGCAGCGTTTGCAGCGCATTCTGCAAAACCATGGTGTAGATATTACCACTGCGGGCAAGAAGCCTGGCCAATTGGGTGCTGCTGGCGAAACGTTGAAAATTTCGGCTAAGACCATTGTTGATACCACTGCCCCCTACGAACTCGTATCCAAAATGCGCGCCTCTTTCTGGGTTTTAGGCCCATTAATTGCGCGTATGGGCGAAGCCAAGGTTTCTCTGCCAGGCGGCTGCGCCATCGGCACACGCCCTGTGGACATGCACATTATGGCCATGGAAAAACTGGGGGCGACTGTCGAAATTGATCAAGGTTATGTGATTGCCAAGGCCAAGAATGGTTTGAAGGGTGGGCACATCTCATTCTCGAAAGTGACCGTTGGTGCAACACATGCTGCTTTGATGGCTGCGGTTTTGGCCAAGGGCGACACGACAATTGAAAACGCTGCCATGGAACCAGAAATCACCGACGTGGCCGAGTGCCTTGTCAAGATGGGTGCCAAGATTGAGGGCATCGGCACGCGCACATTGAACATTACAGGTGTGACCTCGCTTCACGGCGCTGAACATACTGTTGTTGCTGACCGGATTGAGACTGGAACCTACGCCATGGTTGTGGGCATGACGGGCGGCGATGTGTTGTTGCGTGGTGCACGCGCCGACACGATTGAAAATGTTATCTTGACCATGCAACGCGCCGGCCTGACGGTCGATACTGTCAATGACGGCATTCGCATTCGCCGCAATGGTTCAGGCATTCTGCCTGTTGATGTGACGACTGATCCATATCCTGGATTCCCGACCGACATGCAAGCTCAGTTCATGGGGCTGATGACCATGGCAAAAGGCAAGAGCCATATTCGCGAAACCATTTTCGAAAACCGGTTCATGCATGTGCAAGAACTTGCACGTCTTGGTGCTGACATTCATTTGCATGGTGACATGGCCGAGGTGCGCGGTGTGACCAAGCTTACGGGCGCTGACGTGATGGCGACCGATCTTCGCGCTTCAGTTTCACTGGTGATTGCAGGTTTGGCCGCGCAAGGTGAAACCAATATTCACCGCGTCTATCACTTGGACCGCGGCTTTGAAGCTCTTGAAGAAAAGCTGCAAGGTGTGGGCGCTGACGTCACCCGTATTGCTGGAGCATAATCCAAAATCATGTTGCGCTTGTCGGCCCAAGACGTTGATGATTTGAACGTGATCTCTGCCCAGATGCAGGATGCAGTGTTGAAATTTGCCGATCTGAATTTCAACACCAAACGTCGCCGTTTTGCTTTGGTGGCCAATCGCTTTGCATGGGATGATACGAAAACGAAAACCCGCCGTCGCACTGGGTTGCACTTTGATCATGTTATTTCGGTGGGCAAGCAAGGCTTCAAAAATGTGGGGCCTGAAACCATTCTTTCGCTACTGGCCATATCCTTTAATGCTGTCGACAATTTGTCGGGCCATATTACACTGGCGTTTTCTGCGGGCCATCAATTGCGCCTCAATGTAGAATGTGTCGATGCCACTTTGGCAGATATGGGACCAGCGTGGTCGACTGAAACAACGCCGAGCCACGAGGCTTGAATGGCTCTCTCTAAAAATCGATTAGGCGAAGTGATTGTGGACGACTCAATTGTTCTCAGCACTTTGCCCCAAGCAAGCCAAGACCGACAAATGGCCGTCTA